>CAYRLL010000089.1:0-3976 GCA_964425115.1 uncultured Desulfovibrio sp.
CCGAAGAAACCAGCGATGCCATGCGCCAGTCCGCGCAGGCGGTTATGGAGCTTGCGGCGCAGGCGCAGAAGCTGAAGGCCATAATCGACGACATGCAGCGCGAGAACAGCTAGGCATCCGTTCCGATACAACATGCAGGCGGCCTCTCCGGTAGTACCGGAGAGGCCGCTGTTGTTTTGAAAAATCAGGATGTTGTGCAGGCTATGCGGGCGGGCACTTCACGTGGCAAACGCCGCTTGGGGTGTTCACGGCGGTGGGGAAGTACCTGCGCTTGAAGTAGAGGGCCACGTTCACCAGCGCGATGAGCACGGGCACTTCCACCAGCGGGCCGATAACGGCGGCAAAGGCCACGCCGGAGTTTATGCCGAACACGGCAATGGCAACGGCAATGGCCAGTTCGAAGTTGTTGGACGCGGCGGTGAAGCTGAGCGTGGTGGTCTGTTCGTACGTGGCGTTCGCCTTGTAGGAGAGGTAAAAGGATACGAGGAACATGACCAGAAAGTACACGGTAAGCGGAATGGCTATAAGAATAACATCCATGGGCAGTTCCACCACCTTGTCACCCTTCAGGGAAAACATGACGAGGATGGTGAAGAGCAGAAAGACCAGCGTGAGCGGGCTGATTTTGGGTACAAAGACCGTTTCGTACCATTCCTTGCCCTTGGTCCGGATGCCGATATAGCGCGAAGCCATGCCCGCGAGGAACGGAATGCCCAGATAGATGAACACGCTTTCCGCAATCTGGCCTATGGAGATATCCACCACTGCGCCTTCCAGCCCGAACCAGCCCGGCAGAACGGTTATGAACACATAGGCGTAAACGGAGAAGAAGAGCACCTGAAACACGGAGTTAAAGGCCACCAGCCCGGCGCAGTATTCGGTATCGCCCTTGGCAAGGTCGTTCCAGACAATGACCATGGCGATGCAGCGCGCAAGCCCTATGAGGATGAGGCCCACCATGTATTCATGATGTCCTGCCAGAAAGGTTACTGCCAGCCCGAACATGAGAATGGGGCCGATGATCCAGTTCTGCACCAGCGAGAGCACAAGCACTCTGGTGTGGCGGAAGACCTGCCCCAGTTCTTCGTAGCTCACCTTGGCCAGGGGCGGGTACATCATGAGAATGAGCCCTATGGCGATGGGAATGTTGGTGGTGCCCACCTGAAAGCTGTTTATCACGTCCTGCACGCCGGGGTAGAAATAGCCGCACCCCACGCCGATGAACATGGCAAGGAATATCCACAGGGTGAGGTATCTATCCAGAAACGAGAGCTTTTTCATCAATGATTCGGCCATGGGCGCATCCTCTGTTGTATGGGATTACTGTGAATGGTGTATGAAGAACCGCACGGGCGGCGTATTGCCGGAGCGTCGGGCGTGGTGCCGCGTTCAGCCGCAGCGGGCGGCCAGCTTTGTCACGAGGTGCCGCCTGAGCCGTGCATAGTCCTCGCGCGATTCCTGCATGGCGGGCAGTGCCTCGCGCAGGGCGGCAAGCACCTTTGCCTGTACGGGATGCTCCGGCTCGGTGAGCGTGTAATACACCCACTTTTTGCTCCGCCTGCCGCGCACCCAGCCGGATTTTTTCAGGTATGACATATGGCGCGATATGGTGGACTGCGGCATGTCCAGCGCAGCCATAAGGTCGCATATGCACAGCTCGCCGTGGCAGAGCAGGCGGGTGATGCGCAGCCGCGTGGGGTCTGAGAGCGCTTTGAGGTGGTCTGCAAGGGTTTCCATGGCGAGATCATATCCGCCTATGCGGATGTGTCAATGGAAAAAGCAGAAAGATGGTGGAAGAGGTGCCGGCTACGCGGGTGCGTCCACATGCGTGGAGCTAAACCGGATACGCCCATACGCGCCCAGCTACGCTCAAATTCGGCAGTTCAGGCTCAGTTCAGGTCCGTCGGCCCGGATTAAGCCCGGATTAAGTCCATATCAGACCCAGATCAGGCCCATATTAGACTCAGTTCAGGTCCAGCTCAAGTCTGGATAAAGTATAGATAAAGTCTATATCTGGCTCAAACACGGCGTTTCAGGCCGTTCAGGCCCAGTTCAGACCCAAATCAGGCCCAGTTCAGGTCCAGCTCAGGCTCAGGGCTTGGCAGGTATGGGAGGCAAAGGTCAAAGGCAGGCCATACTCGGCAAAAAAAGGATTCGGCAGGCCGCTTCTCCGCATCGGGCGGAAAAACGGCCTGCCGTTGTCTTTCGTCTGCACGTTCTACCGATGGAAGTAGACGTAGTTGCCGAGGTCGCAGTTCCAGTTGGTATACACCACATCCAGTTCCGGCGACCAGCGGTAACGCACGGTCACGGCTGTTTTATCCAGCAGCGGCTTGGCAAAGGAAATCCAGTTTCTTCCGGGAACGGTAATGTAGTCACGCCCGGCAACGCAGAGTACGCCGTTTATCCTTACCTCATCAATGCCGGCAATGACCTGCCGTTGCAGATAGACCATAGACTGGCCCGTCTGGCCGGGGCTCCAGTTTTCGGCGGCGATGCGTATAAGCTGCGATTCCCATCGCTCCGCAGCCCTGTCCAGATCCGCCACCTGAATGGTTTCGATAATCGATGAGGCATCGGACTGCCACACCGCCTCATCGGTGGTAAACAGGCCGCCGTTGCCCTGAAAGAGCAGCAGCCTGCCCTTCAGGTCGTTGAATCCCGGCGTATTCCAGCGATGGGTAAGCATGTCCAGGTTGCCGTCGTTGTCCACATCGGCAAGCCGCACGCCGCTGCCCCAGTCGCCGTAGCGCGACTGCCAGTTGGGCGCGCTGGTCCGGGGCTTGTACTGAATGACGAAGGGAGAAAGGAAACGGTAGAGCGAAAAGCCGCCCCTGCCCTGCCCCATGTAGCTGTTGGACGAGGTGGCGAGGGAAAAGGATGGCTTGGCAAGGTTGGCGGGCTGTTGCAGCGAGGCCGCGTAGTCGAACCCGTTGCCGTAATAGTTGGCGTCGGTGCTCACCCAGTCCGGAGCGGTGGAGAGGCTGGCCCCTTCCGCCGTGCGAGAGCCAAGATAGATGCGTACCGGTGCGGACTGGAAGATAACGTCCATCAGCCCGTCATAGTTCGCATCGGCAAAGTCCACGGCCATGGCGACAAAGGCGTCGTCTGTCTTCCAGACCATGTTCTCGTAGAATTTTCCGCCCACATTAAGGTAAATGCGTCCGGGCGTTTCATAAGGCGGTTCCTGCGTTCCGCCCGCTTGCGGATTCTCCTGTCCTGCGGACTGCGGGTTTGCTCCCGTGCGGCGCACAGCCTGCGCTGCGGCTTCGCCGGTGCCGCACTCCTGCGTGGCAAAGCTCTCCACTTCGGGAATGGGTTCACCGCCCGCCACGGCAAGGTCCAGCCTGCCGTCGCCGTTAATGTCGCCCAGTGCGCATCCGTAAGAGGGGAAGCCCGTCACCTTGAACGAGGGGGTGCGTTCCAGATAGTTGGGCGGGCCGTAGTTGTAATACACCTTCACCCCGCCGCCCTCGTAGGCAAGGTCCTGCCCGAGGAATACGGAAACCGCGATATCCGGCCAGCCGTTGCCGTCAATATCGCCCACAGCCAGCGTGCCGTGGTGGTCTGTATCCTGCGACACCCAGCCGGGACTGGTATTGATCTTGTTGCTGCCGTAATTGAAGTAGATAACCACGTGCTGGTTGGCCTTGTCATTGCCCGCGGAAACCACAAGGTCCGGGTAGCCGTTGCCGTCCATGTCTGCCAGCACAAGGCCGGTGCCCCATTCGCCGCCGGGTCCCAGAGCAAAGGGGTCGGTGGCAAAGTCCGGTACAGCGGGATAGGGAACGGCCATGGCGACACCTCCGGTATCCGGTGCAGCTGTTCCGGTATGGCCGGTTGTAACGCCCCTGCACCCTGCCGCAAGCAGCATAAGCAGCACGGGCAGCAGGCAGAGCATTGCCTGCGTGTACGGGCTGCGGGATTGTGCGTCCGGCGTGGTGTTTCGCCCGGCCGCCAACCGTTCCGAATGATA
>CAYRLL010000089.1:4076-14142 GCA_964425115.1 uncultured Desulfovibrio sp.
AGTGCCGCTGCGGGCGGCAGGGAAGGGGGCAGGGCGGATAAGGCCGAAAATCCGCGTCGCCGTGCAGGTTGATATTCCGCACAAAATGCCTGTATAGTGCCCAATCGACGGCAGCCTAAAGTGCCGGAATCTGGCCGGAACAGGAAGAGCATGATTCAGAAGAGTACCTACGCGGAGCAGGTGGTCGCCTATCTCAAGGACAAAATCCTCAATGGCGATATGAAGCCGGGGCAGCGCATCAAGGAAAGCCTGGTGGCAGCCGAGCTGGAGATAAGCCGTGCACCGGTGCGCGAGGCCCTGTTGCAGCTTATGCGCGAGGGAATAGTGGTTTCCCGGCCGCAGGTGGGCAAGTCCGTGGTTTCACTCACGGCCAAGCAGATTTTGGACAGCTATGTGCTGGGCGGGGTGCTGGAAGGCTTTGCCCTTGCGCAGACCACGCATCTGTTCACAGAAGCGGACTACGCGCACCTGGCCGGGATAGTGGCGAAGATGGGAGAGATTGCAGCGGGATCGCGCGACCTGAGCGAGATGACGCGGCTGGACCACGAGTTCCACAACGCCATGTTCGCCAAGGTGGACAGCGAACTGCTGGTGGAGTTTTCTCTGCGTTCCAGCCGGGGGGTTACCCATTTTCTGCTCAGCCACCACCTGAAGGCCCTGTATCCCCCGGAGGCCATATACCAGCGTCACAAGGCCCTGCTGGATGTGCTGAAGGCCGGTGACGGGCCTACCATAGAGCGTTACATGCGCGACCACTACCGCGAGACGGGCGAACTGATGGCCCGGTACGGGTCCGATGTGTTTACCGAAGAAGAAGCGGGCTAGGCCGTCATTGCAACGCAGGAGGGATGCCATGCGCAACCATAAGGGGCTTTTTTCCGCCTGCCTGTCCGCCTTTCCGGTGGTTCTGCAACGGATACCGCCGGTGGCCCTGCTGCTGGTTCTGCTGCTGACGGCAGCGAGTATCACGGGCTGCGTTTCGTCCTTCAAGGGTGAGCAGGCCATTTCCATACAGAAGCGCGGCCTGCTCCCGCAGCAGGAAGGCGTGCGGGACTGAATCTTCACACAGAACGTGCGCGCTGAACCCTCACCCCGAACGTACGGGCTGCGCCTGTGCACAGAAACTACGCACAGAAGCTACGCACTGAATCAACGTACTTAGGCTACGGGCCGAACCTTCGTGCAGCCTGAACACGCTGACGGAACACGCAGCCTGAACACGCTGACGGAACGCTGCGGCCTTGCGCGTGGAGAAGGGCTGCCCGCGCCCGCAGGCTACTTAAGCCGTTCAAGCGGGTCAGTTGCCGAGGTCTCGGCAAAGAACAATTCCTTGTCATACGGGCCAAAGTGCCTGTGGTCGCCCAGAAGCGTGAAAAACTCTATGCGGGAGTAGCGTCTGAGGCGTTCTTCGGTAATGCCGAACCGGGCATAATACTCTTCCTTGCGGAAGGGGTCGCGGGATTCGGTCAGGTCATACACGGCGGCATCCGTCTCGCCCCATGCGTGCAGCACCCACTGGCCGTCCGCGTGCAGCCAGCCATGCACAATGGCGCAATCCTCGCATTCGCTGCCCACTTCTATTACCGCTTCAAACGCTTTGGGTTTAAAGTGCATTCCGTTGTCTCCTGTGTTCCGTATGGCGAAGTATGAATTTTTCCGAAGATATAGGATGCCCGCTCCGGTTGTCCAGCCTTGGGTGCCCGCTCCGGCGGTGCAGCCGTGTATGGCCGCCGCGGCCTTGCGTGTGAGGGGGCGCAGAGGGCGTTACGCGTGCTGCATGTGCGCCGCCGCCATGCGGGCAGCTCCCAGAGCGTTGCCCACCTCATGCCTTTCGGGAAAGACGATGTGCGCCCCCAGTCTGCGGGCCACGCCGGGCAGCAGCAGGCGGGCCGCCGCGCCTATGCCCACCATGGGCACGTTGAGCGTGACCGCAACGGAAATGAGCGGGGCAGTCCCCCCCTTGCGGTCACGGGCAGCCAGAAACGCCGCCAGACTGTCGCCTGCCTCGCGGCGGGTGACATGGCGCAGAATCGTTTCCTCAATGATACGCTCCGCCTCTGCCAGCACGGCAAGGGAGAATTCGCGGGCATCCTGCCCGCGCACTGCCCCCAGCGCCGTTGCTGCGGCAAGGGAGGAAGCCGCGTTGCCGAGATGCAGCCTGTCCAGCACGTGCAGGGCATCCGTGGGAGTAAAGCCCGCCTCGGAAACCCGCTGGAGCCTGACCAGCCGGGCGAGCTGCTGGTCTACGGTGATCTCGGCAAGGGAGAGGGCGCGCATGAGCTGGCCGGGCGTAGCCGGGCCGTTTTCGGCCAGATGGCGCAGAATGGCCTGCGCTTCCTGCGGGAGATTTGCCGGGATTTTGGTGGCAGAACCGGCCTTCGCCGGTGTCAGTCCGGGAACAGGTACGATGCACCGCGCGTTGAGCCCGTGTCCCAGCCATTGCGCCGGGTCCGGCAGGTGTTGCGCCATGCACAGCGGCAGCACGCGGGCCGGGCCCAGCGAGAAGGAACCATCGCGCGCAGGCCGCACAAAGCTGTCGCCGCCCACGCCCACAGTGAACATCTCCACCGCTTCCACGTGGGTTTCCCACTTGCCTATGGTCATGCCCTGCGGGTCTATGACCGGGCTGCCGGAGCGGATGATGGTAATGTCCGTGGTGGTGCCGCCCACATCCACGATAAGCGCGTCCTGCTCCTGTGACTGGTGCGCCCCGAACAGGGCGGTGGCGGCGGGGCCGCTGGCAACGGTGGAGGCAGCCTGGCGCAGGGCTTCTTCCATGCGCATGGCGCGGGCATCGCCGCGCACCACGAGCACCTCGCCCGCAATGCCCAGCGTGTCCAGCGCACGGCGCATACCGTCCAGAAAATCGCGCATAACCGGCAGAAGCTGGGCGTTCAGGCAGGCGGTGGTGGCCCGCTCCTTCATGCCCGCCCGCATACTCGCCTCGTGGGAACAGAAAACCGGAATGCCGCCGGTTATCTGAATGGCCTTGGCAACCACAAGTTCGTGGGCGGGATTCACAAAAGACATGGTGCCGCACACGGCCCACGCGTCCACCTTGCCGTGCAGCTCTTTCAGGCCGTCCAGCACAAAGTTGAGGCCCAGCGGTTCCTGCTCCTCACCCTGTATGGTGTGCCCGCCGGGAATGAACCGGGCTGCCGCCGCAGGCACTTCCATCCATTGATTGAAGCCGATGACGAACAGGCCCACATCCGCCCCCTTGCCCTCCACCAGTGCGTTGGTGGCAAGGGTGGTGGAAACGCAGGTGATTGAGACGGCGGACGGCGGCACCTGCGATGCGTGCATCACCGCCTCCAGAGCGCCGCGAATGCCCTCGCTCAGGTCGTAATGGGTGGTGGGGCGTTTGGCGGAGGCGATAACACGGCCCGATGCGGCTTCCGTAATGACCGCATCCGTGTATGTGCCTCCGGCGTCCACACCGATGATGTATGTCTGCGTGCTGTTCATGGCTGCTCTTGCTTGCGGGGTGCCTCCGGGGTGTCCGTACGCCCCGCCCTTCGGCCCTTCCCCGTGAATTCAGGTGTGTTGTGGTGTACCTGTCGGCAGGGCGTTTGGCAACCGCGCGCGGGGTGCGCGGGATGTGGGGTCAGCGGGTTGCACGGGCAGCGGGTATCGCCGTGCTCTATGCCCACGGGGAAAAGATATAGGAATAATCGATTTTGCGTAACTATCCCGCACTGCTACAACTTCAGATCGAATACCCTGACCCCGTACCGTCCCCCTCAACCATCAGCCGGAGGAAGACCATGAGTGCGTACAAGGAAATGTGGGAAAAGCTGAACCTGGACATCCCCGCCCATGACGGCCTGCTTGCCGTTTTGGGCAAGTTTTACGGTGACATCTACCTGTCGCAGCAGGGCCGCCTGAAGGGCATGGAATATCTGGACTTTGTGCTCAGCGAGGTGCACGGACTGCGCGTGAAGGAGTTGCAGGACGCCAAGGCGCAGGGGCGCAAGGTCATAGGCACCTTCTGTGTCTTTGTGCCCGAGGAGCTTACCCTTGCCGCAGATGCCGTGCACGTGGGGCTGTGTGCCGGTGCGGATGCGGGCACGGAACAGGCGGAAAAACTGGTTCCCCGCAACACCTGTGCGCTCATCAAATCCTTTATCGGCTTCAAGCTGGCGCGCCTGTGTCCCTACACCGAATCCTGCGACATGGTGGTGGGAGAAACCACCTGTGACGGCAAGAAAAAGGCGTATGAGGCATTCGCGGAGCATGTAAACATGCACGTGATGGAGCTGCCCCAGACCAAGAGCGAAAGCGCCCGTGCCCTGTTCCGGGCAGAGGTGCTGCGGTACAAATCCGAGCTGGAGCGCCTGACCGGAGTGACCATAACCCCGGAGCGCCTTGCCGCAGCAACAAAGGTGGTGAATGACAAGCGCCGCGCCCTGCAACGCCTGAGCAGTCTGCGTGCGGCAGACCCGGCCCCCATATCCGGCCGGGACGCGCTGCTTATCAATCAGGTTTCCTTTTATGACGACCCCGTGCGGTTCACACAGTCGGTGAACGCACTGTGCGATGAAATGGAGGCCCGCATTGCCAGGGGCGAGGGCATAGCCCCGGCAGGCACGGTGCGGCTTATGCTGTCCGGCTGTCCCATGGCGGTTCCCAACTGGAAGCTGCCGTATGTGATGGAAGGTTCCGGCGCGGTCATAGTGGGTGAAGAATCGTGCATAGGCACGCGCAATACCCGTGACCTTGTGGACGAATCGCCCGCAGACATGGACGGCATGATAGATGCGCTGGTGGACCGCTACATGCGCATAGACTGTGCGTGCTTTACCCCCAACACGGAACGGCTGGATAACGTGGTGGATATGGCAAAGGAACTGAAGGCGGACGGCGTGGTGCATTATGCGCTCATGTTCTGCCAGCCCTATGCCCACGAAGCCATGAAGGTGGAAGGCGCACTGCGTGCGGAAGGTATTCCCATGCTGGCCATGGAGACCGACTACAGCATGGAGGATGTGGAGCAGCTGAAGACGCGCGTGCAGGCATTTGTGGAAATGGTGCGCTGATCCGTGCGGGTTGCAGGCATTGATATCGGCTCGCGGTCCATGGAGATTGTGGTCCGCGAGCGTTGTGCCCCGCACGGTTGCCATGACGGTATGACGGACGTCCGGTCTTATGTCGGGCCGGACGCCCGGCCAGACACTGTGTCTGGCGCCGGATCTGGCACCGGATCTGGCATTAGGTCCGGCACAGGGCCGGACTCAGGACCAGACAACGGGCAAGGCGCTCAGACAGCCGCATGGCGCACCGTGCTGCAGCGCCGCCTGCCCACCACCTTTCATCCGGTGGAGCAATGCCGGGTCCTGCTGCAGGACTGTCTGCCGCAGCGCATTGTGGCTACCGGCTACGGCAGGGAACTGGTGCAGGCGGCGGTGAACAGCCTTGCAGAGTGCGGCGTGCGTGATGCCGGGGCGGTGGCCTGTGCCGTGCACGTGGAAACCATAACCGAGATCAAGGCCCACGCCCTTGGCGCGGCCCATGAGTTTGCCCACGCCCGTACCGTGCTGGACATAGGCGGACAGGATACCAAGGCCATTGCCCTGCTGCCGCCATTGGCCGGGCAAGCGTTGCCCCGCACGCTGCCGGGGCGTGTTTCCCGGTTTGAGATGAACGACCGCTGCGCCGCAGGCACGGGCAAGTTTCTGGAATACACGGCCACCGTGTTTCAGATGGATGTGCAGGCGTTCGGGCGGTATGCGCTGGAAGGGGATGAGGCTCCGCTCATCAACTCCATGTGTACGGTGTTTGCGGAAACAGAGGCCACGTCGCTTATGGCGCAGGGCATACGGCCGCAGAATATTGCGCTGGGGCTGCACCAGTCCATTGTGCGGCGCACGGTGAACATGCTGCGGCGGGTGGGGCTGGAGTTTCCCGTGGTGTTCACGGGGGGCGTGGCCCGCAATCCGTG
The DNA here is from genome assembly GCA_964425115.1 of uncultured Desulfovibrio sp. Taxonomy (GTDB): domain Bacteria; phylum Desulfobacterota; class Desulfovibrionia; order Desulfovibrionales; family Desulfovibrionaceae; genus Halodesulfovibrio. The sequence continues at coordinate 10,018 of CAYRLL010000089.1, forward strand.
CATGCGGCATCTGCTGCAAAAGGAACTGGGCGCAACGGAGCAGATGCTGCTCATCCCCGCAGAGCCGGACATGACAGGCGCCTTGGGCGCGGCGTTGTGGGGATGTGCTGTGGCGGATGCGGAAATACGGTCGGCAGGGTAGCTTCAGCTGAAGAGAGCGTCAGCGGGAAGCGCAGGCGGGAACAGGTGCGGCGGCGTGCGGTCGTCGATGGCGGCCGCTAGGCCATGTCGCCGCGTTCCAGCATGCTCAGGGCCATGCGCAGTTCATCACCCAGCCTGCCCTGCACGGCTGAGCGCACACCTTCTGTGGAGGTGGTGAACTGGCGCTGCCGTATGCTGTAGATGTTGCGGATAAACTCCGCTTCGCTGGCGGGGCTGAATCCGCCTGTTCTGCCGTAGGCCTTGGCAAATATGCGCACCGCGCCGGTGGGGCCGTGGTGCACGGCGGTGGAGAACAGCACCTCCTGCATGGCGGGGCTCATGGAATCCACGTTCATGGCCTTGCTTATGGCCCGGTAAGCAGGGGAGAAATGGTTGCGGTGGATGAAATTGTCCTGCAATTCTTCAAAGCGCGCGGGCTGGGAACGGGCTATTTCCTTCCACGCCGCCGGCATGGCTCCGGAGCGGGAGCCCGTGTTGGCACTTCCGGACTGCCGCAGGCGCGAGGCCATGTCCGGGGCGTGGGTATCCAGATACCGGATGAAGGCATCCATGGTTCCCGCGCGGGATGACATCTGGAACTTGCCGTAAGACGTTCCGCCCCGCCGGTCAAAGCCAATGGCGGCTATGCCACCGTCTCCGCCCGATTCGAACAGGGCGGAAAGGGCACCCGGCTTGAATCCGGCACCGCCGTTACGCGCAAGGCGCGTGGCTTCTGCAAACTCCCTCCGGGCTTCTTCCTCTGCCTTGGCGTAGAGGCCGTATTCATCCGTCTCTTCCATGGATTCAGCCAGTTCAGGTGCTTCAGGGGCAGCCGGTTCCGGCGTGCGCTGGGCCTTCATGGCATTGGCTGCGTTCACCAGTTCGGAAAGCGCGGCCCGCATGTCGCCGCGGGCGGCGGCACGGGAAGATGCCTGCAATGCGCTTACGGGATCATGTGCGGAAAAGGAGGCCGTGCTCTTGTTCACGGGCATGCGTATGGCGTTGCCTTCCGGCGTGGGGATGCTGCGGAACATGTTTGCCATGGGGCTTTCTTCATTGCCCATGACCTTGGTGAGGGTTGCCAGCGCCTTGACATTGGTCAGGTTCAGTCCGCCGCTGATGGCGCTGTCTTCCGGCGTCAGGTTCTTGACCCCTTCGCCGCCGTCCAGCCCGAGCACGCCCTGCAGAACCGACGGGTTGGCCATCTGCACCATGGGGTCGTTCATCAGCTGGGCGAACTTGCCGCCCAGAACACCGCCCAGTCCGCCGCCCGGATTGCCCCCGGGGCCGCCTATGCCGGGTATTCTGCCCGCGCCAAGGCCGGTGGTTCCGCCGCCGAATACGGAGTCGGCACCGCCCTGCGAGAGACGGTCGACGTGGGCGCTGATACGCCCTATGGCTGCGGGGTTGATGCTCATGTACGGCTCCTTGCGTCTGACAAAGCAACTCCGGTGCCGATCTGGTAAAAATTCTTTTATTACGGAAGATATGAATGAAGTCGCGTGTCCGTATCCGCAATTTTTGTGGGCGGTGTGTCGGGTCTTTGTCCCGTGCTGTCCGATGTGGGAAGAGACGGTTGGGCCGATATGCCGGATTTTCTGGTGTGCGGTCTGGTCTGTTGCAAATAAAGCCAGTGCATACACATTTATAATACACCGTATCGCTTTGTGTTGTGTACTGTATTCAGCATCAGAACCATGTTGTTCCTGCGCTGTTCCGGGAACCGGCACGGCGTATGGAAGGTAAGGGCGTGATGGCTTGCGCGATGCGGCAGTGCGCCTTTGTGCCGGGCTTTTTGCCAACGACAGGCACATATTCATTCTTATGCAAGGAGACGTCCCGTGTTCGCCAATCTCCGTTTATCCTCCAAGCTCTACGCCGGTTTCGGCATTGTTCTGGCCCTGCTCGTGGTGGTGGGCGCAACCGCCTACTTTGCCATCGGAAACGCCTCATCAGGCTTTAGTTCGTACCGGAGCATGGCCCGTCAGGCCAATCTTGCGGGCCGGGTGCAGGCGGACATGCTGCTGGTGCGTATGGATGTGCGCAACTTCCTTGCCTACGGCAGGGACGAGGATGTGCAGAAATACAGAAAAGAGATGGCGGCCGTGCAGCAGGATATGGAAGAGGCGCGTACCCTTATAACCGGCGCGGACGAGAAGGCCCTGCTGGACAAGACGCAGGAGGCCGTGCGCCAGTATGACGCCGCCTTCGGGCAGGTGGTGGCGCTGAACGCGAAGATGGCGCCCTTGGTCGCATCGCTCTATGCGGAAGGCCCTGCCATGGAGGCGCGGCTGGCGGAGATTCTGACTACCTCTGAACAGCAGGGCGATGTGGGGGCGGCCCTGCATGCCGGGTTTGCCATGCGCCATCTGCTGCTCATGCGCCTGCACGTGCTCAGGTTCATGGACACGGCAGAGCAGGGAGATGCGGATGGCGTGGCTGCGCAGTACGGGCATATGCAGAAGGAACTGCAAAGCCTGCAGGGAGAGATAGGCACCGGTAGCGGCGGTGCGCAGGTGGCGGAAGTGCAGCGGGTGGCGGGCGCATACACCGGGACGTTTGCCGCCATTGTGACGGAGACAAGAGAGCGTGACCGCATAGCCGCCCATCTGGATACCCTTGGTCCGGCCATAGCCGGATACACCGAAGAGATACGGACCATTCTTACCAATGCCCAGAACACGCTTGGCCCTGCTGTGCAGAGCGCCAACGATACAGCGTCCATGATCATTCTTTCCGTGGGGCTGTTTGCAGTGGTTCTGGGGGGGCTTATCGCCTTCTGGCTTGCGCGCAACGTGCTCAGGCAGATTGGCTGCGACCCTTCAGAGATAGCGGAGATTGCCAACAAGCTGGCAGAAGGCAACATGGTGCTCTCGTTCCGGGCCAACGCGGTGGGCGTGTACCAGAGCATGCAGACCATGGTTTCCAAACTTTCCGGCATTGTCAGCGAGGTTTCCGCCGCAGCGGAGAATGTGGCTTCCGGCAGCGAGGAGCTTTCCGCTTCATCGCAGAGCCTGTCGCAGGGTGCGACGGAGCAGGCGGCCAGCATTGAGGAGATTTCGTCTTCCATGGAGGAGATGAGTTCCAATATAAGCCTTACGGCGGACAATGCCCGCCAGACAGAGACCCTTGCCTCGCAGGCTGCGCAGGACGCGCAGGAAGGCGGCAACGCCGTGGCGAGCACGGTGGACGCCATGAAGCACATTGCGGAGAAGATTTCCATTGTGGAGGAGATTGCCCGCCAGACCAACCTGCTGGCCCTGAATGCCGCCATTGAGGCGGCCCGCGCAGGAGAGCACGGCAAGGGATTCGCCGTGGTGGCGGCCGAGGTGCGCAAGCTGGCAGAGCGCAGCGGCACGGCGGCGGCAGAGATAAGCGAGCTTTCTTCCAGCAGCGTGGCCGTGGCGGAAAAGGCCGGGGCCATGCTCATGAAGCTGGTGCCGGATATCAAGCGCACGGCGGACCTTGTGCAGGAAATAGCCTCTGCTTCCAGCGAGCAGAATGCGGGGGCGGAGCAGATAAACAAGGCCATTCAGCAGCTTGATCAGGTGGTGCAGCAGAACGCTTCGGCATCGGAGCAGATGTCTTCCACCTCCGAGGAGCTGGCGAGTCAGGCTTCGCAGCTGCAGGAGACCATGGGCTTCTTCCGCATTTCAGACACCGGCTATTCCCGCAGGCGCACCGTGGCATCCATTGCGTCGTCGCACAAGCCTGCCGCGACCGGAAAGTATGTGCCGTTGCCCGCAGCCCCCCGCGGGCAGAAGGAAGCCTCCCGCGATGCTGCCCAACGCACCGGAAGTGCCGGAGCCAGTTCAGCCAGTTCGGCCGGTTCAGCCAGTTCGGGCGGTTCAGCCGGAGCAGGCATAGCCCTCTCCATGGAAGATGACGAGGCCTTTGAACGGTTCTGATCCACCCGCAACGAAAACAGCCTTACATAACAAAGCCGCCCGGCTGGTCGCAGACCCCGGGCGGCTTGTCGTATGT
>CAYRLL010000090.1:0-14131 GCA_964425115.1 uncultured Desulfovibrio sp.
CGCCGAGGTGGCTGCAACCATTGCCACAGCGCGGCAGTGCTATCCTTCGCGGCGGTTGGTGGTGGCGTTTCAGCCGCACCGCTTCAGCCGTACGCAGGCGCTGTTCGGAGAGTTCTGCAAGTCTTTTGAGGGCGTGGACAAGCTGTTGCTCACGGAAATTTATCCCGCATCAGAGGCTCCCATTCCCGGCGTGAGCGGGCAGAGCCTTGCGCAGGGCATACGGCAGGTATCGAACACGGATGTGCTGTATTGTCAGGATTTTGCGGCAGTCTCGCAGGCGTTGCCCGATGTGCTGCAGTCCGGAGACCTGTTCATCACGCTGGGCGCGGGCAACATCTGGACGGTGGGTCAGAAATATCTGGACGGCGAATAGGAAGGCGGAAGCATGGCACTGGTTATTCTGAACGGTCCCAGCCTGAAGGCACGCACCACGCTGCGGCTTGGCGGAAACGCCATGGCGGAGGTGGTGGTGCGTGACGTGCGCGACTGCGAGGAATTGCCGGAGACGCTGGCACGGCTTGGCGGAAGTCCGCTCATACTTGGCTACGGCAGCAATATTCTTGCGGATGACGCGCCGCTGCCGCTGGTGGTTGTGACCCCTGCCATGGATGACGCTCCCCGGGTGGTGGGTGAGGATGCTGACGGCGTGCTGGTGCGGGTGGGGGCGGGGTTCCGGCTGCCCAGACTGCTCGGATGGCTGTGCTCCAGAGGATTGTCCGGCATGGAAGGGCTGGCGGGAATTCCCGGCACCGTGGGCGGGGCTGTTGCCATGAACGCGGGATCGTACGGCTGTGAAACAGGGGCGCTGGTCACGAGAGTGACGGTTTTTGATCCGGTGCACGGCGTGCAGACACTGCGACGGGATGCGCTGCACTTTGCGTACAGGCACTTTTCTGTTGCGGATGCAGGAGAACGTGCGGGGTGGACGTTGATTGCGGATGCTGTTTTCCGTCTGCAACGCGGTACGCGCGATGTTATTCACAAGGCGATGCAGGAAAATTACGCCAAAAAGAAGGCAACGCAGCCTGTAACAGCCTATAGTGCGGGCTGTGTGTTCAAAAATCCTGCGCATAATGTGAGTGCAGGAAAGCTTTTAGACAGTGCCGGATTCAAGGGGAAAAAAAGAGGCGATATGGCATTTTCAGAAATGCATGCCAACTTTTTGATAAATATGGGTGAAGGCACAAGCGTGCAAGCAAAGGAACTTTTATCAGAAGCTCAAGAAAAAGTAAAGAACGAAAGCGGATATACTCTTGAATTAGAAGTAAGAATCGTATCATGAAGCTGGTCAAAGCAAACAGGAAAAAGCGGGTGCCCATTATGGCTTCCGGTAACACCTACCGCGCTGTGAAAACCCGATCGTCGCGGAGAATAAAAATCCCGAATTTCCTGCCATGTATGCTTGCTCTGTTTACAACTTTCATTTTTGTTGTTATGATCAGCATCGCATTGCTCTATCTGTATCGGTATGTCACCATCAGCGAATTTTTTGCCCTGAAAGAGATACAGGTGGCCGGAAATGTCCGGCTGGGGAGCGGCGAGATTCTGAAAATGGCCGGTCTGCGGACCGGAATGAACAATCTGGCGGTGCGCATGGGGGACGTGGAAACACGGTTGCTGCGTAATCCGTGGATTGCCGGGGTTTCCCTCAAGCGGGAGTTGCCGGACAGGTTTTTTGTGGAAGTGCGTGAGCGTGTTCCCCGGTACTGGGTGAGACAGGGTGACAAGGTTGCCTACGCAGACGCGCAGGGGCGCGTGATAAGCGAGGTTGAACCGGGGAAATTTACCTCTCTTCCCTATCTGGCGGTGGACGCGGGGATGGAAGAGTGGGTGCGGCAGCTGCCCGACATGGTGGGGGTGTTGGAGACCGCAAGTCTGCCGCTGGATGTGAACAACGCCGCATGGGTGAGATTGAGCAGAAGCCGGGGGGTGGAGCTGTATCTGGAGAATGCGGACATGATTCTGAATCTTGCCGTGGCTGAATGGGATGTGAACCTTGCCCGACTGGCGGCGGTTCTTGAAGACCTGAAGCGGCGGGGCGAGATAAGAAGGGTGCGCGAGGTTACGGTGGCCGGATCCAATGTGTGGATCAAGGAAGACAGGCCCGTACCCGCAGGCAATTAAGATTGATTACGTGGAGGAATGAAGCATGGCCAAATCCGAACTCATTGTGGGGCTTGATGTCGGCACCACGAAAATCTGCGCCGTGGTGGGGGAGGCAACCGCCGAAGGTGTGGATATTGTCGGCATTGGCACTGCACCTTCCACCGGCCTGCGCAAGGGCGTGGTCGTCAATATTGAGCAGACGGTCCAGTCCATCAAGAAGGCGCTGGAAGAGGCCGAGCTTATGGCGGGCTGTGAAATACGCTCGGTGTATGCGGGCATAGCGGGCAGCCATATAAAGGGCTTCAACAGCCACGGCGTTATCGCCGTGAAGGGCGGCGAGGTGGCTCCCAAGGATGTGGAGCGCGTGCTGGACGCGGCCAAGGCCGTGGCCATTCCGCTGGACCGCGAGGTTATCCACATTCTGCCGCAGGAATACATCGTGGACGACCAGCGCGGCATAGCCGACCCGCTGGGCATGGCGGGTGTAAGGCTTGAGGTGAAGGTGCATATCGTGACCGGAGCGGTGACGAGTGCGCAGAATATTGTGCGTTCCTGCCACCGCAGCGGGCTGGATGTTTCGGATATCGTGCTGGAGGCGCTGGCTTCCGCCAAGGCCGTGCTCACCGAAGAAGAGCGCGAGATAGGCGTGGCCCTTGTGGACCTTGGCGGCGGCACCACGGATATTGCCGTGTTTGCCAATGACTCCATAAAGCACACGGGCGTGCTGGCTCTTGGCGGGCAGAACCTGACCAACGACATAGCCTTCGGCCTGCGTACGCCCATGGCCAGCGCGGAAAAGATAAAGACCAAATTTGGCTGCGCCATGGCGGACCTTGTGCGCGGCGACGAAGTTATAGAGGTTTCCAGCGTGGGCGACCGCGAACCGCGCAGGCTTTCGCGGCAGGTGCTGGCAGAGATATGCGAGCCGCGTATGGAAGAGATACTTTCCCTTGTTGATCAGGAACTTGTGCGCTCCGGGTACAAGAACCTTATCGGTGCCGGTGTGGTGCTCACGGGTGGCACGGCCCTTATAGACGGCTGCCAGGAGCTTGGTGAACAAATCTTCAACCTGCCCACGCGGATTGGCTATCCGCGCAATGTGGGCGGCCTGAAGGATGTGGTTAACAGCCCCAAATTCGCCACCGCGGTTGGTCTCCTGCGGTACGGCGCGGAAAAGGAGGGGCTGGAACTGAAGTTCCGCATCCGCGACGGCAACGTTTTCAACCGGGTCCTGTCCCGGATGAAAAAGTGGTTCTCGGACGTTTCTTAGGCGTGGTCCGGGAACCAGAACTGGTTGGTCTACACAGTTTGCATTTTTGAGTATGCGTTTCGGCAAAAGGAGAGGCGAAAATGGAATTTATGGAAATTGAAAACGACAGCATGGCGAAAATCAAAGTCATCGGCGTCGGCGGCGGCGGGGGCAACGCGGTTAACAACATGATCAGCTCCGTTCTGCGCGGGGTTACGTTCATTGTGGCCAACACGGATGTGCAGGCCCTGAACAACTCGCAGGCGGAATACAAGATCCAGCTCGGCGACAAGCTGACCAAGGGCCTCGGCGCGGGCGCCAACCCGGCAGTGGGGCGCGATGCGGCACTGGAGTCCATTGACCAGATCCGCGCAGCCATAGGCGAGGCCGACATGGTGTTTGTTACCGCCGGCATGGGCGGCGGCACCGGTACCGGAGCGGCTCCCGTGATCGCGCAGGTTGCCAAGGAAATGGGCGCGCTGACCGTGGGTGTTGTGACCAAGCCGTTCTTCTTTGAGGGCAAAAAGCGTCTTCAGGCGGCGGAAGAAGGCATAGAGGCCTTCCGCCAGCATGTGGATTCGCTCATCACCATTCCCAACGACAGGCTTCTTTCCCTTGCGGCGAAGAAGGCCACCTTTGTGGAAATGCTGAAGAAGGCCGACGAAATTCTGTATTTTGCCGTGAAGGGTATTTCCGACCTGATCATGGTGCCCGGCCTCATCAACCTGGACTTTGCGGACGTGAAGGCCGTGATGGGTGAATCCGGTCTTGCCATGATGGGCGCGGGCAGCGCCAGCGGCGAATCGCGCGCACGCGAAGCCGCCATCAAGGCAATTACCAGCCCGCTGCTGGAAGATGTATCCATTGACGGCGCGCGCGGCGTGCTCATGAACATTACCTGCTCTTCCGACCTGACCATCGAAGAGGTTTCCGAGGCCGCAGGTGCCATTCAGGAAGCTGCCCATGAAGATGCCCGCATCTTTTTCGGTACCGTGTTTGACGACAGCATCGGTGACGAGATGCGCATTACCGTCATTGCCACCGGCATTGACGCTGTGGGGGCGGAAACCCGCGGTAACGGCGGCAAGACCATGATGTCCGGCGCGGGCGGCAAGGTTTCGCCCATGCGCGGTTCGGCACCTGCTCCCAAGGCAGCCCCTGCCCCCCGTGCGCAGCAGGCGCAGCCCGCTTCTGCTCCCGCACCGCAGCGCAGGGAGACCATAGTGCGTCCGGCACCGGCACGGGGACTGGGTACCTTCAGCGAAGAAGACAGGAACATTCCCGCCTACCTGCGCAAGCAGGGGCAGGTGGCGCAGACGGCCCATCAGGCCACCAGTGCGCACCAGCCGGGCGAGGATGACTTTGTGTTCGATGAAGACGAGTTTGAGATACCGTCGTTCATCCGCAAACAGGCTGACTAGTTTTCAGGCGCAACGGGCTTTGCTTTCCGTTCCGTGAGCGGGAACGCTGTGCCCGTGAGTCTGAGCATACGGGACGTTATGTAACGGCTGCCAGCGCGCCTGCCGTGCGGGAAAACCGTGCAGGCGGAGCACAGCAGGCCGGACAGGATTCGGCCCGGACATCGCATGCAATGCTGCGTACGGCTGCCCTGTTTCCGGCGGCCCGGCAGGAATGTGTGTATCCGGTACTTTCCCGCAGCGGCCGCACGGCCACGGGGAAAACAGGAAGCCGGAGGGGGACGCGCCCGCCCATGGCGGTGCAGCGACGTGTGACCACATACCAGGTAGACCCTGTGAACAGGCCCGGAAATTACGCCTCTCCTGACCTGCTCACAGTCCTTTAAAAGGCCGCTCCACAGGGGAGCGGCCTTTTTCAGTGCTCGTTACGGAAGCTAGCTGGGCATGCCTTCGCGTTTGACGTAATAGACGGCGCGACCTTCTGCCACCAGCGTATCGGGCATGGAGGCGGCATAGACGAGGATGTGTACGTTGGCGATGCGGTTGCCGAGCATGCGCACATCGCCTTCCGCCACCATGTCCTCGAACGGGGCGGGGCGTTGGTAGTCTACCCGCATGTCAATGGTGGAGGTTTTGTCCGCAGGGCCAAAGTGCGTCCACAGGGCTACTGCGCCGCAGATATCCACCAGTACGGCGGTAACGCCCCCGTGGACCACGCCGCGAACCTCGTTGCCCTTGAATTCCTCGCGGAAGGGGAGGCAGACCTTGGCGAAACCGGGACGGGCATCCAGCACCTTCACCCCCAGAAAGCGATGAAAGGCGATGCGCTGCTCCACAAACTCAATCAGCTCTGCATGGACGGATGTGTTCATGAAATGGTGTGTAGCCGCAAACGGTGCGCGCGTCCAGTGTGCGCATGGGCCGCTGCTGCGGCAGGCAGAGGCCATGCATAAAGCCCGGCACCGTTGCAGAAACGGATGCCGGGCCATGGAGGTGTGAGCGTTGTACGACGGGCCGTTACAGTCCCTTTTGCGCCATGAGTGCCACAAGGTCGCCCACGCGGCAGGAGTAGCCCCATTCGTTGTCATACCACGAGTAAATTTTGGCCATATTGCCGGACTGCACCATGGTGAAGTCTGCCTCCACGATGGATGAGCGGGGGTCGCCGATGAAGTCTGAAGAGACCAGCGGCTGCTCCGAATAGCCCAGAATGCCCTTGAGGGGGCCTTCTGCCGCGGCCTTGAGCAGGGCGCGCAGGTCTTCGGTGGTGGTTTCCTGCTCCAGTTCGCAGACAAAGTCCACCAGCGAGACCGTGGGGGTGGGAACGCGCACGGAATAGCCCGAGAATCTGCCCTTCATTTCCGGTATGACCAGCGCAACGGCCTTGGCTGCGCCCGTTGAGGTGGGAATCATGTTGCAGGCGGCGGCGCGGGCGCGGCGCAGGTCGGAGTGGGGCAGGTCCAGAATGCGCTGGTCGTTGGTGTAGGCGTGGATGGTGGTCATAACGCCTTTCTTGATGCCGTAGCGTTCGTGCACCACCTTGACCACGGGGGCAAGGCAGTTGGTGGTGCAGGAGGCGTTGGAAATGATGTGATGCCGCGCGGGGTCGTAATCGCCTTCGTTCACGCCCATGACGATGGTGATATCCTCTTCCTTGGCGGGGGCGGATATGATGACCTTTTTGGCACCCGCCTCAATGTGCATGGCCGCCTTGGGTCCGGTGCGGAATATGCCCGTGCACTCCACCACCACATCCACCTTCATGGCACCCCACGGGATGAGCTTGGGATCGCGTTCGGCGAAGTTTTTAACGATGAAATCAGTACCCACATGAATGGTGTCGCCCTCTACCGTCACCTTGGGTTCAAAGGCTCCGTAGCTTGTGTCGTGGGCCAGAAGGTGGGCGTTGGTGGCGATATCGAACAGGTCGTTTATGGCAACCACTTCTATGGTGTCGCGGTGGTATTTCCAGATGGATTTGAGGACCTGGCGTCCTATGCGGCCGAAGCCGTTTATGCCTACCCGTATCTTACTCATGGTATCCTCCGGTCGCGCGGGGTGCGCGGGGTGATGCTGTGTTTGGGGGGAACGGGATGTGCGCGGGGCGCATCAGTCTTCAAAGACCTGATAGACGTAAGCGTCTGCCAGTTCCCGGGTACGCTTGAGGGCGTGGTACATGCGCGCGTTTTCCAGCGCGATGCCGCACAGATTGGCGATGCAGCTCACAAATTCCAGTTCGTCTTCGGTGAAGCGGCGGTTCTCTGCGGAGTAGACGCGCAGTACGCCGATGACCTTGTTGCCCCTGCCGGCGAGGGGAACGACCACGAGCGAGACAATGCCTTCTTCGGATGCCTGCTGCGGGTACTGGAAGCGGGCGTCGGTGCGTACGTCTTCAATGTAGATGGGGTTGCCCTGCAGCACTTCCTGATCAAGTTTGCTTTTGGAAACCTCTACGGGGCCCTTCTGGGCATAGCGGTCGCTCAGGCCGAAGTAGGCGTCCGGCTTGAGGATGGTGCCTGTCCTGTCCAGAAGGCGGATGAAGCAGCCCTTGGCACTCATGGCCTTGGCCACCTGCTCCACGATCTGCCCGAGAACCTCTTTCGGTTCCAGCGATGCGTTGACGACTTTGGCTATTTTGTAAATGGTCTTGTAAAGTGCTTGCGATTCCATGCTGTGCTACCTGCCTTTGAGGGTTTGCGGGGAACGCTGCCCTGCCCGCCGTACGCCGGGCGCGCTGTACGCATGATACTGGTTGTAAGAAATACCATAGTTGCCGGTTGAGGAACAGCATCAAAGTGCTGAGTCCGAATATTTTCCTTGCCATGAAAAAGCGAAGGCCCCGCCTGAATGAGGCGGGGCCTTGAGTGCTTTGAATGATCTGGGCGAACCGTCGCAACGGGCAGACTGGGCTATCCGGTGTGCGCAGGCCGCCTGCGGAGAGGCGGAACAGGCTATATTGCCATGATTTCCGCTTCTTTGGCTGCGGCGCGCTCATCTGCCTTTGCCACGTAGGCATCGGTGAGCTTCTGCACTTCATCCTGCCCGCTGCGGGATTCGTCTTCGGTAATATCCTTGGACTTTTCCAGCTTCTTTATGTGCTCGTTGGCATCGCGGCGCACGTTGCGCACGGCCACCTTGGCTTCTTCCACATATTTCTTGGCCATCTTCACCAGTTCTTTGCGGCGCTCTTCCGTGAGCATGGGAATGCTGATGCGGATGAGGCGGCCGTCGTTCATGGGCGTGAGGCCGAGGTTGGAGTTGACGATGGCTTTTTCCACGGCGGAGAAGGCGCTTTTGTCCCACGGCTGGATGGTGATGCTGCGGCTGTCCGGAATGGCAACCGAGGCCATCTGCTTAATGGGCGTGGGGGTGCCGTGGTAGTCCACCTGAATGTTGTCCACAAGCGAGGTGTGCGCGCGACCGGTGCGCAGTTTACCGAACTCCCGTTCAAGAGCGGTGATGGCCTTTTCCATTCTTTCTTCGGCGTCGAGCAGAATCTCATCCATGGGGGTTATTCTCCTTGTACGATGGTGCCGACATTCTCACCCAGCATCATGCGTTTGATGTCACCCTTGTACATGTTGCAGACAAGAATGGGAACGTTGTTTTCCATGCACAGCGTTATGGCGGTGCTATCCATGACGCCGAGCTTCTTTTGCAGCACATCTATGAAAGTGAGCTGCTTGAACATGACCGCGTCTGCGTGTTTTACGGGGTCCTTGTCATATACCCCGTCCACCTTGGTGGCCTTTATGATGGCGTCGCACTTCAGTTCCATGCCGCGCAATGCCGCTGCCGTATCCGTGGTGAAGTAGGGGTTGCCCGTTCCCGCTGCGCAGATGACGATGCGTCCCTTTTCCAGATGGCGTTCGGCGCGGCGGCGGATGTATGGCTCGCAGACTTCCTGCATGGTGATGGCGGAGAGCACCCGGGTGGGATGGCCCAGCTTTTCCAGCTGGTCCTGCACGGCAAGGGCGTTCAGTACCGTGGCCATCATGCCCATGTAGTCCGCCGTGGACCTGTCCATGCCCTTGGCGGAGGAGCTTAAGCCGCGGAAGATGTTGCCGCCGCCGATGACAAGGGCCACTTCTATGCCCATGTCTGCCACCTCGGCGATTTCGCGGCATATCTTCGCCACTGTTACAGGGTCTATACCGAATTTCTCTTCTCCAGCCAAGGCCTCGCCGCTGAGTTTAAGCAGCACGCGACGGAATCGCTTTTCGCTCATGTCCGAACCTCTGGTTTTGTCGTTGCTCTGAATACTCAAAAAATATGGCGGTCTTGCCGCCACGTGTACATTATTGATGGTCGTAGGGTTTGCCCCACGAGCCTTCTTCCACCCGCACGTATTTGAGGAAGGCGTAAAACGCCCCGTGGGCGGCGTTTATAAAACCCGCCCGTCCGTCCAGTACGCCGCGTTGTAAAATATAGAGTTTGGCAAAGCGCATGGCCCCGTGGCCTATGCCCCGCAGCACGCCGCCTTTTCTGCCCTTGCGGCGCAGGTCGTCCGCACCCTGCTGGGCGTATGAATTGATTTTGTCCAGATGCTGGGCAAAGCTTTCGTACGGGTAGTGCAGGATGTCTGCCGCAAGGGTTTGCGTGGTACCGGCGGGATGGAAGGAATAGTGCGCGCCGCTAACCTGCACCTGCATGCGCGCAGGACGGAAAACGCGGAGCAGGGCGTCCGGGTACCAGCCGGAATGCTGCATGAAGCGGTCATAATACCAGTTGCGCCTGTGCACATAGAAACCGGCAAGGGTGTTCTGTGTTCCCTGCTTGGCCGGGGGTGCAACTGCCTCCTGCTCTGCCGGGGGTGCAACTGCACCCTGTTCGGCAAGGGCAGACAGAATGCGCTCCCGCAGGGCCGGGGTGCAGATTTCATCCTGATCAAGGCTTACCACCCATTCCGTATCAATTTGGGAAAAGGCGTACTGGAACTGCGGGCCGGGTCCCTGCCACGCACGCTGCAGCACGGTTGCGCCCGCTGCCGTGGCAATGGCGACCGTGTCGTCTGTGGAAAAGGAATCCACCACCAGCACCTTGTCGCAGAAGGACAGGGAGGCGAGGCACTTTTTCAGCAGACGGCCGCCGTTGTAGGTGAGCACCAGACCCGTCACCAGAGGCTTCATGCCGTGGCTCCGGTGCGCGGGGCGGGACATGCGCCGCAGATTTCGCGCACGGCTTCTATGACATCGTCCACATCCCGCTCGCTCAGTTTGGCGGAAAGGGGCAGGCTTATGGTCTCGCGGCCATAGGCGGTGGCGTGGGGAGTTTCTTCCGTGCGCCAGCCGAAACGCTTCTGGTAGTACGGATGCTCGGGAATGGCCAGATAATGCACGCCCACGCCTATGTTGCGGGCGCGCAGGGCTTCCAGCATCTGGTCGCGTTCCACGCCGCAGCATTGGCGGTTTACGCGGATGGTGAACAGGTGGTAGGCGTGCACGGTATTTTCTTCCACCGGCGCGGGCAGGCCGATGCCCAGATCCGCAAAAGCCTGCATGTAGCGCTGCCAGATGGCGGCGCGGTGGTTCCAGTAGCGGCTTATGCGGGGCAACTGGTGCAGGCCCAGCGCGGCCTGAATATCCATCATGTTGTATTTGAAGCCGTGGTCCACCACCTGATAGTGCTTGTAGCCCGCGTCTGAGAACCGGGCCCATGCGTCTGCGCTCATGCCGTGCAGGGCCATGATCTTGCAGCGGTCCATGGCGGCCTTGTCTCCGGAGATGAGCATGCCGCCTTCGCCGGTGACGATGTTCTTGGTGGCGTAAAAGCTGAAGCAGCCGATGTGGCCAATGGTGCCTGCGGTGCGTCCTTTGTATTCCGTTTCTATGGCGTGGGCGCAGTCTTCTATGACCGTGAGGCCGTGGCGTGCGGCAAGGTCCATGATGGGGTCCATGTCGCAGCTGCGTCCCGCATAGTGCACCACCATGATGGCGCGGGTGCGGGGCGTTATTCTGGCCTCTATGGCGGCGGGGTCTATGTTCAGGGTGTGCGGGTCCACATCTGCCAGCACCGGCGTGCCGCCGGCATGGATGATGGAGTTCACCGAGGCGCAGAAGGTCATGGCCGTGGTGATGACCTCATCGCCGGGGGCAAGCTCCAGCGTGAGGCAGGCAAGGTGCAGCGCGGCGGTGCAGGAGTTTACGGCAGCGGCGTATGGCACACCCTTGTAGGCGGCGAAATCTTTTTCGAACTGGTGCACCTTGGGGCCGGTGCCTATCCATGCCTTGTTCAGGCTGTCCACCACTTCGTCAATCTCTGCCTGTTCGATCAGGGGCTGTCCGAAGACCAGAAAGGCGTCACGCATTATTGGCTCCGCTGTCTGCGTGTGTGTGCGCCGCCGGGGGCGCAGGTACCGGGGGGGCGCATGGTCGGTGTTGCGATTGTGTGCGCCGTTTGGGTCCGAAAGTCAAGGCTGCAATGGGGTGCCCGCCATGGCGGGCGCAGGGTACGGTATCCAAAAAAAGGGGGTCTTGCGACCCCCTTGTGATGCATATGCGGCGAAGAGGCTATTCGGCTTCTTCGGCTTCCGGGGTGGCGTCTTCGCCAAGGGCGAAGCGCACGAACTGCACGATCTTGGCACCGCCCTTGAGCAGGTCCTTCACGGCCATCTTGTCGTCGCGGATGTAGGGCTGGTCGAGCAGGGTGACTTCCTTGAAGAACTTCTGCATACGGCCGTCCACGATCTTGTCCACGATGTTTTCCGGCTTGCCTTCTTCCAGCGTCTTCTGACGGTGGATTTCGCGTTCGCGGGCGATGAGATCGGCCGGAATGCTGGAGGCATCCAGAGAAACGGGGTTGGTGGCAGCTACCTGCATGGCTATGTTCTTGGCCAGTTCCACGTCGGAGGAGCCTTCTATGGCCACCAGAACGCCGATCTTGCCGTTGGAATGCACGTAGGAGCCGATGATGCCGTCGGCAGGCAGCTCAACACGGGCGGCGCGGCCTGCGGACATGTTTTCGCCCAGGGTGGCGATGCAGTCGGTCACATCGCCTGCAACGCGGTCGGCAAAGCCTTCTGCGCCGTTGGCGGCAACGTCTGCGGCGAACTTGTGGGACAGGGCGATGAAGGCTTCGTTGCGGGCAACGAAGTCGGTTTCGCACTTGAACTCGGCAAGTGCGCCGACCTTGCCTTCCACCACACAGCCGATAAGGCCTTCAGTGGTGGCGCGTCCGGCCTTCTTGGCAGCCTTGGAAAGACCCTTCTGGCGGAGCCAGTCGATGGCCTTTTCCTCGTCACCGTTGTTTTCTGCAAGAGCCTTCTTGCAGTCCATCATCCCTGCGCCGGTCTTATCGCGCAGGCTCTTCACCATTGCGGCGGAAATAGACATGCTTGTTCTCCCGGGGTGAATTATTCTTCGTCTTTCTCTGCAACGGCTTCAGCAGCTTCGGCAGCTTCCGCAGCCTTGGCCATGGCCACTTCGGGCTCGGCGTCCTTGCCGTCCTTGCTCATGGCTGCGCCTTCCATGCAGGCTTCTGCAATGTGGGCGACAAACAGCTTGATGGCGCGGATGGCATCGTCGTTGCCGGGAATGACGTAGTCGATGAGGTCGGGGTCGCAGTTGGAGTCGGTAATGGCAACGATGGGGATACCCAGCTTGCGGCATTCCTTCACGGCAATTTCTTCGCGCTTGGGGTCCACGATGAAGGCCATCTGCGGCAGACGTTCCATATCCTTGATACCGCCGAGGGTAAGCTCCAGCTTTTCCATTTCGCGGCGCAGGGTCAGGATTTCCTTCTTCTGGTAGCGGTTTACGGTGCCGTCTGCGAACATGGCTTCCAGCTTCTTCAGGCGGTCGATGGACTTGCGGATGGTCTGGAAGTTGGTGAGCGTGCCGCCCATCCAGCGGTTGGTCACAAAGTACTGACCGGCGCGGGAGGCTTCGGTGCGCACGGCTTCATGCGCCTGACGCTTGGTGCCGATGAAGATGACCTTGCCGCCCTTGGCAACCGTTTCTGCCACCTTGTCATGGGCGCGGCGGAACAGCTTGGCGGTCTGCTGCAGGTCCATGATGTGGATGCCGTTGCGCGCGCCGAAGATGAAGGGGCGCATTTTGGGGTTCCAGCGGCGGGTCTGGTGGCCGAAGTGGACGCCGGTTTCCAGCATCTGCTTCATTGATACGTAAGACATGGTGAAACTCCTTAGATGGGTTTTCTTCCACCCCGAGCCATGACCCTCGACCTGCATGAAGGTACGTGTATACGCCTACTTGCAGGCACCCAAGGACGAAACTCGGAGTGTGCTTATTGTGTAAAAGGCAGGGATAAATACGCCGCTTTGCGGGAATAGGCAAGTGTTTCTGCCCATTCCGCATGATTTTTTGCGGTATTCCGCCGGGTGCGGGTGCAGGTTACTGCACGGGGAGCGGGGGCGCGCCCTCGCCGCCCAGACTGTCGCGCACGGGATTGATGAGCAGGCCCATGTTTTCCACTTCCACGCGCACCTCGTCGCCGGGCAGCATGGGGCCCACGCCGGGGGGAGTGCCCGTGAGCACCACATCGCCGGGGAGCAGGGTCATGATGTGCGACAGGTCCGCCACAAGGTCGAAGGGAGAGAAGAGCATGTCTGCGGTGCTGCCTTCCTGCATGACTTCGCCGTTCTTGATGAGGCGGATGGTCAGGTTGTCCGGGTCCGGCACATCGGTCTCTATCCACGGGCCAATGGGGAGGAAGGTGTCGAACCCCTTGCAGCGGCCGAACATCATGTCTTTTTTTTGCAGGTCGCGGGCGGTGACATCGTTTGCGCAGGTGAAGCCGAAAATATGCTCCCGCACGTCATCCCGGTGCAGCCGCCTGCATTCCCTGCCGATGACAATGGCAAGTTCCGCTTCATAGTCCACGCGGGAGGAACTTTCCGGCAGCAGAATGGCCTGCCCGGAGCCGATGATGGCGGACGGCGGCTTGAGAAAGTAGGCGGGCTCGTCCGGCACGGGCATGCCCAGTTCGGCGGCGTGCGCCCTGTAGTTCAGGCCCACGCAGACCACCTTGGAGGGGGCGACCACGGGCAGCACGGCTATTTCTTCCAGCGGGATGGGGTCCTGCAGGCCCAACTGGGGGTTGAGGCAGCGGACGGTGTTATCGGTAAGGGCGGCGTAGAACGCTGCTCCCTTGTATCGTACCCTGAGAACGCGCATGGTTCCTCCTGCGGCGGGACGTAAGGCTTATTGCTGCCGGGGCAGCGGGCGGCGGATGAAGCGTCCGTGATTCTTCCGGTCCGCCGTGCGGGAAAGGGCAAGGTACGTCCTGTTACACCATGGTGATGACCGGAAGCACCACGGGGTCGCGCTCCAGCACCTTGCGGAAGAAGCGGCGCAGGGTGGAGCGGATGCGGTCCTGCAGTTTTTCTATGTCGCCGGGG
>CAYRLL010000091.1:0-10543 GCA_964425115.1 uncultured Desulfovibrio sp.
AGGTTTCCGCCAGTTGCTGCATTTCCGTGAAGCTGTCTTCAAGGGGGCAGGGTTCGGTGACGTCCTGCTGCAGGAAGTGGTTGATGCGGGGAACCATTGCGATGGCGCGGTCAATGTCCGGGTTGGAGCCTTGGGCGTAGGCGCCGATATTGATCATGTCTTCCACGCGCTGGAAGGTGGCGAGGTGCCGGGTGAGCACGCGCCCGGCGGTGACTATCTCCGGCGGGCAGATATCTGTGCGCAGGCGCGAGACGGATTTGAGCACGTCTATGGACGGGTAATGCCCCTGATCCGCAAGGTCGCGGGTGAGCACGATGTGGCCGTCCAGAATGGACCGCACGGCGTCGGCGATGGGTTCGTTGAAGTCGTCGCCGTCTACCAGCACGGTGTAAATGCCGGTGATGGTGCCGCGCTCGTTGCGTCCGGCGCGTTCCAGCAGCTTGGGCAGCTGGGCGAACACAGACGGCGTGTAGCCCTTTGTGGTGGGCGGTTCGCCCACGGCGAGGCCTATTTCGCGGGCCGCCATGGCGAAGCGGGTGACGGAATCCATCATGAGCAGGACGTCTTTGCCCTGATCGCGGAAGAATTCCGCCACGGCGGTGGCTGCATAGGCGGCGCGCATGCGCACAAGGGGTGACTGGTCGGACGTGGCGATGATGAGCACGGAACGGGCCATGCCCTCCGGACCAAGGTCCTTTTCCATGAATTCCACCACCTCGCGCCCGCGTTCGCCCACAAGGGCTATGACGTTTATATCTGCCTTGGTGTAGCGCGCCATCATGCCCATGAGCGTGGATTTGCCCACGCCCGAACCTGCCATAATGCCCACGCGCTGGCCTTTGCCCAGTGTGAGCAGGCTGTTTATGGCGCGGATGCCCACGTCCAGCGGTTCATCAATGCGGGGGCGGAGCAGGGGGTTGGGCGGTTCTGCGTACAGGGGGCTGTAGCCGCCGGTGAGCATGGGGCGGTTTTCTCCCGCCTTCATTTCTGCCCCGAAGGCGTCGAAGGCCTTGCCGAGCAGGTCGTCGCCCACGGGGAATACGGGCGGCAGGCTGGAGTTGCGGATGAGCGCGCCGGGGCTGATGCCGCGCATATCGCCATATGGCATGAACAGCAGGTTGCCGTCGCGAAAGCCCACCACTTCTGCCGGTACGGCAGCGGCCTCGCCGCCGGGAAGAATCTGGCACACGGACCCCAGGGGGGCCTTTATCCCGCAGCCTTCCGCCACCAGCCCCACCACCTTGTTCACTTTGCCGTAGGCCTGCACCGTGCTCAGGTTTTGCAGCATGTCCAGCGCGCCGCGGGGGTCTATCATACACCGTCTCCGGGAATGACAATCTGTTCCAGAATCTGGTCCACCAGCGCATAGCGCGTTTCCAGCGTGCTATCCACCATGCCGTCGCGGCTTTCCACCACCAGCCCGCCGGGGCCGATTTCCGCGTCTGCGCGCACGCTCCACGCCTCCAGCCCGGTGTGATGCTGGCGGGCGGTTTCCAGAATGTCGCGCACGGCGGGTTCGTCCTCGGGGTTGACGCGGATGACCAGCTTGCGCTGGCTGTCCAGCGTTTCCACGGCCTTGGTGAGCATGGCCTCCAGAATGGGGGCGCGGGCCTCTGCTATTTCCACTTCCACGGCGCGCCGTACGGACGCCCGCAGCAGGGTGACAAGATCCTGACGCCAGCGGAAGAAGATGCCGGAACATTGGCCCTGTATGGCCCCCAGCACGCCGGATACGGAATCCGACATGGTCCGGCGGAATTCGTCCAGTTCCTGCCGGGCCTGCTCAAGGCCGTCATTGTAACCCTGCTCCATGGCTTCGCGGCGGATGCGTTCCGCATCCACGCGGGCCTGTTCCAGCATTTCTGCGGCACGCATGGCGGCGCGGGAGCGTACCCGCTCCATGTAGGCGGCTTCTGTTTCCGCATCCCACTGCATGGAGCGCGAGCCTTCCACCTGATGGAGCTGGCGCTCGTCCGTGCGGGCGGGGCCCATGAAAATGGTGCCCCATTTGGAAGCCTGTGGTGAATCAGATGAAGACATCTCCGCCTCCGCGCCCTATGGCGATGCGTCCTTCCACTTCCAGCCTGCGGACAACCTTGACGATGTTCTGCTGGGCGTTTTCCACGTCCGAGAGGCGCGTGGGGCCCATGATTTCCAAGTCTTCGCGGATCATGGTGGCTGCACGTTCGGACATGTTCTTGAAGAAGCGTTCCTTCAGGTCGTCCGATGCGCCGCGCAGGGCCATGGTCATGTCTTCGTTGGAGATTTCCTTCAGCAGTTCGCGCACTGCGCGGTCGTCCAGTCCGGAAACGTCCTCGAACACGAACATGAGGTTGCGGATATCTTCCGCCATCTGGGCGGACTCTTCCTCGATCTCGGAGAGAACCTCTTCCTCGGTGGCGCGGTCCACGGCGTTGAGGATTTCTGCAACGGCGCTGACGCCGCCCACCTTTTTGCCTTCCTTGCCGCCCATGGCGATGAGCTGGCTCTGGAGAACCTTGTCCACTTCCATAAGCATGTCTTCGGGCACGGCTTCCAGCTTGGCAAGGCGCATGAGAATTTCCGGGCGCACGCCTGCGGGCAGGTTGGTGAGCAGTTCCGCCGCCTGTTCCGACTGCAGGTGGCCGAGGATGAGCGCCAGCGTTTGCGGGTGCTCGTTGCGCAGTATCTGGGCGAGGATGCGCGGGCTGACGTTTTCCAGTTCCCGGAAGGGGGCGGGGCCGGTATCCAGATTCAGGGAATCCATGATGTACTTGGCGGTTTCGCTGTCCAGATTCTTCATGAGCAGACGCTTTACGGTGTCTGCGCCGCCGGAGATCATCTCCTGCCCGGAGACAAGGGCGAAGTGGAATTCGCGCAGGACATCTTCCACCACTTCCTTGGGAATGGAGTCCAGCTCCACCATGGCCTTGGATATGAGGGCGATTTCGGACCGGTCCATGCGCTTGAACGCTTCGGACGTGAACTTGTCGCCCATGGCCAGCAGAAGAATGGCTGTCTTTGACGCGCCGCTAAGCTTGTCCGCCACTTTTCGCTCCTTCAGGCTGCTTGAGCCACGACTTCAGTATGCTGACTGCCTGTTCCATATTCTGTTCCGCCAACTGCATTGCGTGTGCCTTGATGTCTTCTATCTTCTTCAGGGCGTCAAGGGCATCCAGCTCGTCGCCGCCCTCAATGAGTGCCAGACGTTCCTCGCCGGAGGGCAGGCCTTCCAGCCCTTCTACCACGTCGCTAGAATGCACCTTGGGACGGATCATTGCAAGGATGACGGGGCGTACGATCATGATAAGGAACAGGAAGACCAGCAGGGCGTTCAGCAGCGGCTTGCCGAGGCGCATGGCGTAATCCATGACCACTTCGGTGAGGCTGGGTTCGGGCAGGATGTCCGGGCCGCCGAAGGAGATGCTGGAAACTTCTATGGTGTCGCCCCGGGCGGTGTCGTAGCCCACAGCGCTGGCAACAAGCTGGCGGATGCGGGCCACTTCCTCTTCGCTGCGGGGGGTGAACACGTATTCGCCGGTATCCGGATTCTGGGCATAGGTGCCGTCCAGAATGACCGCAACGGAGAGGCGGCTTATCTCGCCCACGGGGGCGACGATGTTCTGCTCTTCCTTGTTGATTTCAAAGTTGGTGGTGCGGGTTTCGCGGGCGGATTCCTGCGAGCTGAGGCCGCCGGTTATGCCGTCGCCCCGGAAATTGGGGTCCGGGGTGCCGGCTTCAAGGTTGGACTGGCCGCGGGTGGTTTCCTCGCTGCGCTGTTCGGAGCGGACCACCGCGCTTTCCGGGTCGAAAAGTTCCTTGCGGATGGTGCGCTGGGCGAAGTCGAGGTCGGCGTTCACCTTGGCGATGACGCGCCCGGCCCCGATGATGGGGAACAGCATCTCCTGAATGCGGCGCTCCATGTCGCGCTGCAGGGTGAGCTTGTTGTCGAGCTGGGTGGTGGTCATGCCGTGCAGGGTTTCCTCATCACTGGGGTAGTAGAGGATGTTGCCCTTGGTGTCGTTCACGGCGATGCGGCTCTTGTCCATGCCTTCCACGGCCATGACCACAAGGTTGACGATGGCCATGACGTCTTTCTGCTCCAGCTTCTTGCCGTCCACCATGGTGAGCACCACAGAGGCGGAAGGCTTTTGCTCTTCTTCTATGAACAGGCTGCGGTGGGGCACCACAAGGTGCACGCGCGCGCTCTTGATGGCGGGAAACTCGGAAATGGTGCGCGAAAGTTCGCCCTGCATGGCGCGCTGGTAGTTGATCTTCTGGACGAATTCGGTCTGGCCCACCTTCACTTCATTGAAGATTTCGAAGCCGATGCCCTGCCCCACGAGGCTGCCTTCGCCCGCCACGCGGATACGCAGGTCGTATACGCGGTCGGCCGGGACGAGGATGGTGGTGCCGTCATTCTGGAGCTTGTATTTGGTCTTGTCGGCATCCAGAAGCTTGACCACGCGGTTGGCGTCTTCAAGGCTCAGGTTGGTGTAGAGCGTCTTGTAGTCGGGCTGGTTCATCCACAGGATGAGGGCGAAGAACACACCGATGACCGCAAGGGCCAGCCCGCCTATGAATACGCGCTGGGAAAGGCTTATCTGGCTCCAGAAGGCTTTGGACTTGTCTACGGCATCGTTGAGAAGGGGAGACATGGGCTACTCCGTGTGCTGTGTGGTGTGAATTGCCGACCCGGACCGCCGCTCCGGCGGCCAGACTGTTGCCTTGCGCGCCGCTAGAAGCTGACGCGGCTGAGTTCCTTGTAGGCTTCCATGACCTTGTTGCGCACTGCGCTGGTCATGGACATGGCTACCCCCGCCTTTTGCAGGGTGATCATAAGCTCGTGCACGTTCTGCGTTTCACCGGAGGCAAAAGACTGGATCTGCTTGGACTTTTCGGCTTCCATGTCATTCGTCTTGCGCAGGGAGTCTTTGATGGTGGTGGTGAGCGATTCCTTGGGGGGCCTTGGCAGGGCAAAGGATTCGCCCGTTGTGGCCTTTTGCGCCTTGCTGAAGTTGTGCATGGCATTGGCGTATGCCTTCATGCCCACGTTCTGTATGCTCATGGCTTCCTCCTGCCTGCGGCGGGATTACTTGGCGAGTTCAAGCGCCTTGTTATACATGCCCTTCACGGCTTCCATGGTGGCTACGTTAGCCTCGTACCCTCGTTGCACGGTCATCAGGTGGGCCATTTCCTCCACCACGTTGATGTCCGGGTAGAAGACGAAGCCGTCTTCGTTGGCGTCCGGGTGTCCGGGTTCGTAAACCTGCTTGAGGGGGCGCTTGTCCTGAGCCACGTGCAGCACGCGCACGCCGCGCAGTTCCCTGTCCAGTGCGGACTGCATCTGCTTGCTGAAGGGGTGGTCCACCTCTGTTGCCGCCATGAGCACCGTTTTGCGCCGGTAGGGGCCGCCTTCCGGGGTGCGGGTGGTCTTGGCGTTGGCAAGGTTCATGGAAATGATGTTCATGTGCGTACGCTCCGCGCTGAGGGCGGAGGCGCCGATGTCGAGAGCTGTCATGAAGTCCATTATTTCTGCCCTTCCGTTATGATTTTGGTAAGCCCTTCAAAGTTGCCCCGCAGAACGGTGGCAAGGGCGTTGTATTGCATGTTGTTCTTGGCCATCTTTGCCATTTCCTTGTCCAGATCCACCTGGTCTTCGCCGTGCACCACGCGCGGCTTGAAGACCTTTTCCCATTCCGGGCCGAATTTTTCGGGATCGAACACGGCGGGCATGTGCGATGAGGCGGTGCGCGTCATCTTGCCCCGGCTGTCCAGATTCAGGGCCTTTTGCAGATCTTCTTCGAATTCAAGATTTCTGGCCCTGTATCCGGGAGTCTTCAGGTTGGCCATGTTGCTCATGACAACATTCTGACGCTGAAGCTGCATGTCCAGAACCTTTTCGGTGACGCGTATGTGTGCGCTGAACAGGCTTTTCATGCAATGATCCTCCTAGGTTATCTTCTTTCGGGCGGTTTTTTGCGCGCCCGGGCCATGGTTTGCTGGGAAGGGGAATAGCAAGAGGCGTTCCATGAAGTGTATATGGTTGATATAAAACTTTTTTATGCTCTGCCGATCTGGCAGGCAGGCGGAATGGCACGCCTGCCATCGTCCGCAGGCGGTGTTGCGGGAGGGGCAGGGGGCACAGGAGGCGGTGACAATAAGGGAAGCCGCAGGCAGAGGGCACAGGCAGGAGGAAAGGACAGGGAGCGGTGCTCCCTTCCGTTACCGGAACACGGACGGTGCCAAGAGCGCTTCATAAGAAGGAGGCACCGGCAGCAGGAAAAACACGGAAAGGACACCTTGTTTTTGGCACAGGCGTTGCATATGTTCCGGCAGGCAGGACGATGCGGAAAAATTTGTACCCACCGCGCTGGCCTGCAACTTGCAAACAAGCGGACTGACTGCTTAGCGAGGGGAAACTTTGTCCTGTATGGAGGGGATCATGAGCAACCATCTCGATTACGAAATCAACAAGGAACTTGGCGAGTGCTACCTGTTTATGGGTGAGCTCGACAAGGCGGAAGAGTACTACAAGAAGGCCGCCACTTCCAACGGAGTGCATCCTGACCCGTATCTGGGGCTGGCAACCATTGCCGTGCAGCGCGGCAAGCTGGATGAGGCACTTGTGCTGTACCGCAAGGCTGATACCATTGAAAGCAGCGACAAGACGCTGGCGGGTATGGGCCTTATCTACATGGATCGCGGCAACCACGCAGAGGCAATGGAATTTTTCATGCGTGCACTGGAGCACAACCCGGAGAACATGATCGCCATGAGCGGCATGATTCAGGAAAGCTACGCCCTTGACCGCGTGGCTGAGGTGGTGCCCGTGCTCGAGACGAGCCTCGCCCATGCTCCCGGCAAGGATGCCGTGCGCTTTTCCCTTGCCGGATGCCTTATATGGCTGGGCAGGAACGCGGAAGCCATGGAGCATCTGGAAGTGCTGCTGGAGAAGGATCCGGCCAACGAGGGCGCGCGTCAGCTGTACGCCAAGGCGAGCGGCGCGTAGCGCGCACCTCCTGTCATAACGTAGACGAGTTCTCCCCTCCCCATACGATTTTCCGGCCCTGACGCTGGCGCTTACGGGCCGGGAAATCCCTTTTCAGAAAGGCCTGCGGCATAATTTGCCGCAGGCCTTTCGCTTTTTGCCGTTAGCCGCGTCAGTTCTCCGTCGGCGGGGCGGAGCGGAGCTGCATCTGATGATAGGCAACGGGAATGACCACCAGCGTGAACAGGGTGGAGGCCACAAGGCCGAAAATGAGCGCATAGGCCAGACCGGAGAAGATGGGATCCAGCGTTATGGGCCACGCACCCAGTGCCGTGGTGGCGGCGGTGAGCACAATGGGCCGCAGCCGTGTGGCACCGCTTTGCAGCACGGCCTCGCGCAGGGTTTGCCCCTGCCGCACGGCTTCCTGAATGAATTCG
The DNA here is from genome assembly GCA_964425115.1 of uncultured Desulfovibrio sp. Taxonomy (GTDB): domain Bacteria; phylum Desulfobacterota; class Desulfovibrionia; order Desulfovibrionales; family Desulfovibrionaceae; genus Halodesulfovibrio. Next base: position 7,408 of record CAYRLL010000091.1, read on the forward strand.
ATGAGTACCAGCGAGTTGCGGATGACGATGCCGCCAAGGGCTATCATGCCGATCATGCTGGTGGCGGTGAAGAAGACCGGGTCCGGGTAGCCTGCCACCGTATTGCCGAAGAGCAGGTTCAGCAGCCAGAATCCGGGCATGATGCCCAGCAGGGTGAGCGGAATGGCTGTCATGATGAGCAGGGGCAGCCGGAAGGAGTCTGTCTGCAGGACCAGCAGCAGGTAGATGACCAGCATGGCGGCTCCGAAGGCGATGCCGAGGTCGCGGAAGACATCCACGGTGATCTTCCATTCGCCTTCGCCCGTCCAGACCACGTGGGTGCGCGGGGGCATGGGGTTGGCGCGCAGGGTTGAGGACATGTCCAGTATGGCCTCTGCCGGTGCCCGTCCGGCCATTTCCGCGTACACATAGACCACGCGCCTGAGGTTCTTGTGGTAGATGGGCTGGTCTTCTTCCAGCAGGTTGAACCGGCCCAGTTCGCCCAGCGGCACCATGTGGCCGGAGGCGGATTTGAGCGGAATTTCCTCCAGCGAGGCGGTGGAGGAGCGCTTGTCGCGCGGCAGGGTCACGCGGATGGGCAAAGCCTGCCGTTCGTCCGGCAGGTGCACGGTGGCGGGCTGCCCGCCGCCCACGGCAAGGTGCAGGGTGTCTGTGATGGCGCGGGCGGTTATGCCGTGCAGGGCGGCTTTTTCCCTGTCTATGGCAAAATCCAGACGCTGCCGGGGGGATTCGTAGCTGGCGTCTATGTCCGTGACGCCGGGTTCCTGACGCATGATGCTCTGCACGTGGGATGCCGCCCGGATAAGCTGCTCCACGGTGCGGTCCGGTTCGCCGTACACTTCTGCCGTGATGGTGGACAGCACGGGAGGCCCGGGCGGGGTTTCCACGATTTTAAGGCGTGCGCCGTGCCTGTCTGCCGCTGCCTGCAGGGCATCGCGCACGCGCAGGATAATGGCGTGGCTCTGCGCTGAGCGCTGCGATTTATCCAGCAGGTTCACGCGGATATCTGCCTGATGCGGCTCGCCGCGCAGGTAGTAGTGGCGGACCATGCCGTTGAAGTCCATGGGCGAAGACGTGCCCGTATAGGTGACGAAATCTGTCACCTCCGGCATGGTGCGCAGGAAGGCTTCCATGTCGCGCACGGCGCGGTCGGTGGTTTCCACGCTGGAGCCTTCCGGCAGGTCGAGCACGATCTGGAATTCGTTCTTGTTGTCAAAGGGCAGCATCTTGAGCGGCACCAGACGAAAGGCCGCCAGCGCTATGCTGAAGACCATGCCCGCCATGATGACTCCCAGCAGGATGCGCCGCGCGCCGCGCGAATTCAGAAACGGTTCCACGCAGCGCCTGTAGTTGCGCACGACCCACGCGGGGGTGAGTTCCTGCACCTGCCCGCTGCCCGCGCGGTGCCTGAGCAGCAGGTGGCTGAGCCACGGCACCACGGTGAGGGCGCACAGTGTGGAAAAAATGACGGTAAGGGGCACGTTTACGGCCATGGGAGCCATGTACGGACCCATCATGCCCGTGATGAAGAACATGGGCATGAAGCAGGCAATGATGGCCAGCGTGGACATGATGACCGGGGTGAGCACCTCGCGCACCGCCGCAAGGGTGGCGGGCAGCGGGGGGAGCTTGCCCTGCCGGATGTGGCGCTGGATGTTGTCCACGTTGGTTATGGGGTCGTCCACCACAAGGCCCAGCGAAAGGATGAGGGCGAACAGGGTGACGCGGTTTATGGTGTAGCCGAACAGCCAGTTCACGGCGAGCGCCAGCGCGAAGCTGACCGGAACGGCGACCGCCACCACCAGTGCCTCGCGCCTGCCCAGTGTGAAGGCCAGCAGCGCCACCACGGTGACGATGGCAAACCCGAGGGAGGAGAGCAGGTCCGTTACCTTGGACTGGGCCGTGGCACCGTAGTCGCGGGTGACGCGCACATGCACCCCGTGGGGCAGCACGGTCTGTTGCAGGTGTTCTGCCGTGGCAATGACGTTGCGGGCCACGGCCACGGCGTTTGTGCCCTTTTTCTTGGAGATTGCCAGCGTGACGGCGGGCAGGGACCGGCCCTGCGGCAGGCCTGCGCTGCTGGCGTACGCATCGGAAAAGCCGATGCGGGAATATGCTGCGGGTTCCGCGTGGGTGTCTGTGACAGTGGCCACGTCCGCAAGGTATACGGGGCGGTCTTCAGCCACGCCCACCACCAGCGAACGCACCTCTTCCGGGGTGTTCAGGAATGAATCTGCCGTGACCGTGAGGGTGCGGTTCAGCGTATCCAGCGTGCCCGCCGTGACCGAGGCATCCGCACCGGCAAGGGCGTTGCGTACCTCCAGCGCGGAGACGCGGAAGGCGGAGAGCGCCTCGGGCGAGAGGTCTACGCGCACCTCGCGCGGGAAACCGCCGGTGATGGTGCAGCGGGAAACATCTTCCGTTTCCGCCAGCCGGTGGAACAGCTCTTCCCCCATGCGGCGCAGTTCGTGGGGGCCGTATCCTGTCTGCGGGTCTGCATGCAGGGTAAGGGTGACGATGGGCACATCGTCAATCTCCACAGGTTTGACCACCCAGCCGCTGACCACGGAGGGGACGAGGTCCGGGTGCGTGGCGATGGTGTTATGCAGTTTGACCAGCGAGTTTTCCCGGTCCTCGCCTACGCGGAAGCGCACCGTGGCAAGGCAGGCATCGCGCCGCGAGGTGGAGTAGACATATTCCACGCCGTCTATCTGCCAGAGCAGCCGTTCCAGCGGGGTGGCGACCAGTTTTTCCACCTCTTCGGCGGAAGCGCCGGGCACCTGCACCATGATGTCTGCCATGGGCACGATGATCTGCGGTTCTTCCTCGCGCGGGGTGACGAGGATGGCTGCCGCGCCGAGGCAGAGTGCGAAGACGAGGAAGAGGACGGCGTTTTTTCCCGTGAGGAATTGGCGCACTATGCCCATAAGCAGGCCCGCAGCAACACCGGCTGCCGCATCGGTTGCGGAATCGGCTGTCGCATCGGCTGTCGTGTGAATTGTCGCACTGTTTGCCGCATCGGTTGCAGTGCCGGTTAACGCTTCAGCGTTCGCATCCGCAGCCGCATCGGAATGTGCCGGCTGCCCCGATGTCGCATCATTTACCGCATCATTTACCGCATCATCTGCCCCATCAT
>CAYRLL010000091.1:10643-14017 GCA_964425115.1 uncultured Desulfovibrio sp.
TCCTTATCGTGCATAGCCCGCCTCCAGCACCACGGTTTCACCGCCGCGCAGACCGGACAGGATTTCCACCTCGCCATACGTTCCGCTCTGCCCTGCGGGATACGTGCGGCCCGTCTTTACATAGACCGGTGTTTCCCGTTCGCCATCGCGGACACGCACGGTTTCGAGCTGTCCCACGCGGGAGACGGCTGCGGCGGGAACGAGCACGGTTTCGGTTTCTCCCACGGGAATGAGCAGCCTGCCGAACATGCCGGGATAAAGGCCCGGAACGGCAGGTAGCCCCACCCGGACCTCAAAGGTGCGGGAGAGCGGGTCCGCGGCGGGGATGACCTCTTCCACCGTGCCGGTGAGGGGGACGTCGGAAAGGGAGCCGATGACGACGGACAGCGGGGTGCCGGGGCGTACCCTGCCGATGAGTCCTTCGCGTACCTGTGCCTCCAGCCGCAGGGAGCCGCCTGTCTGCAAGACCAGCAGCGGTTTGCCGGGGAAGGCCAGATCGCCCGGTTCCGCCTCGCGCCGGACGACTTCGCCGTCATCCAGTGCCCGGATTTCGCCGTATTCCAGCGCTATCTGCGCCTGTTCACGCATCTTGCCCGCCCGTGCCTCTGCGGACTGGGCACCGGAAACGCCGTCGCGGGCGCGGCGTACTTCTGCCTCTGCCTGCGCGTAGGCGGCTTCTGCCTGATCCATTTCGCTGCGGGCCACGGTGCCTGTTTCATGCAGGGTGCGGATGCGGCGGTAGTGGGCCTCTGCCTTGACGAATTCCGCCTCTGCTGCGGCAAGGGCCTGCCGCGCCTGCCGCGTGGACGCCGCCGCGGAGGAGATATCCTGCTGCGCCTGCCCGCTGCGTGCTTCCAGTTCGCGGGTATCCAGCACCACCAGCACATCGCCCCGGTGGACACGGCTGCCGGACTGCGCACGTATTTCGAGTATGCGGGCAGTGATTTGCGCCTCTATGCGGGTTTCCGTGCGTGGGCGGACCGTGCCTACGGCCTGCCGGGTTTCCGGCAGCAGGGCAATGCGGGCGACGGCGGTGGCGGGCGCTTCCTGCGCCTGTGCGCATGGAGTGCCAAAGGCGGCAAAGACTGCGGCCCAGAGCAGCAGAAGCAGCAGGAAAGACCCGTGTATCCGATGTGTCCGGCAGAACCGGTGCGGGCCGATGCGGAGGTGTGTAGGGTTCATTGTTAATATCCTGTATTGTATGACGATGTGCCGGGCTTGTTATTCCGGGGCATATGTATTACTGCACTCGTGGGGATATAGATATTCGGGGTGAATGCCTACAGACTGTATACGCCAGACTGTGGCATGTGAATAGGGAATGTGGTTTTTTCGGGGTGTTTTATAGTGCGGCCCCCGACGCTTTGCCTTTGCGAGGATAGAGTCATGGCAGGAACAATGCCTGACGGAGGGTGTTCTGCGTGCGAGTCGGGGGACGCGATCGCAGGAAACTCCGGGGACGGTGCGCTGCACCGTGCCCTGCAACACTGCCGCCAGCGTTTCTCGGTGCTGGCGGAGCATCTGTACAACTGGGAACTGTGGATTGCCCCTGACGGCGGCATGGAGTTCGTTTCGCGCGCCTGTGAACGGGTGTGCGGTTACGGGCCTGAACAGTTTTATAAAAATCCCGATTTTTTTGCCGCCATCATGCATGAGGCGGATGTGCCCGCATGGCGCAAGCTGCAGGCCATGATGCATGGCGGTGCCCGTGCGGGCGAGGTGGAGTTCCGCCTGCGCACGCCGGACGGCCGCGAGCGCTGGATTCAGTTTCTGGTGCGCCGTGTGGAAGGGGATTCCGGCGAGTTTCTGGGCCACAGGGCTACCTGCCGGGATATTTCCGAGCGCAAGATGCTGACCATGCAGCTCAAGCATCAGGCATGGCACGACCCGCTGACCGACCTGCCCAACCGCACCCTGTGCATGGACCGCATAGGCCGCGCCCTTGAGCGGGCCAAACGCAAGGAGCGGGCCGATTTTGCCCTGGTGTTCATGGATCTGGACCGCTTTAAGGTCATTAACGACTCGCTGGGACAGGCCATTGGCGACCAGGTGCTCAGGGATACCGCCAGCCGCATGGTGCGCGAGGTGCGCGCCATGGACACGGTTTCGCGCATCGGGGGCGACGAGTTTGTGATTCTGCTGGAAGAGGTGGAATCGCTGCGCGAGGTGCAGCTTATTGTCCGGCGGATAATGGATGCGGTGGAAGAATCGCTGGTCATAGGGCAGCGCATTGTGCGGGTGACGGGCAGCTTCGGCGTGGTGATGGGCGATGCCTCTTACGCCACGGCGGACGAAATGCTGCGCAATGCCAACATTGCCATGCATCAGGCCCGTGAGGAAGGATGGGGAAACCTTGTGGTGTTTGACCCGTCCATGCTTGAGCGCGCCATGAACCTGATGCACATAGAGATGGACCTGTACCGCGCGCTGGAACGCGACGAATTTTTCCTTGTCTACCAGCCCATAGTGAACATTACCTGCCGCCGTATTACCGGGTTTGAGGCACTGGTGCGCTGGAACCACCCGGACAAGGGCACTGTTTCGCCCACGGAGTTCATTCCCATCTCGGAAGGCACGGGGCAGATCATGCACATAGGCAAGTGGGTGCTCATGGACGCCTGCCAGACCATGGCGCGGTGGCGGGAGACCTACCCCGAGTTTGAAGACATGGTGGTGAGCGTGAACCTTTCGGCACGGCAGCTTTCGCAGCCGGGCATGGTGGAGCAGGTGGCGGAGGTGCTGCGCGAAACAGCCCTGCCGCCCCAGTGCCTGCGGCTGGAGGTGACGGAAACCATGCTCATGGGCAACCCGGAATTTGCCAACATGACCCTTGCACGCCTGAAGGAACTGGGCGTGAAGCTGTGCATAGACGACTTTGGCACCGGCTACTCCTCGCTCTCGTACCTGCAGGCGTTTCCCATAGACACGCTGAAGGTGGACCGCAGCTTTGTGGGCAAGATGAGCCGCGAGCCGGGCAACTTCAAGATCGTGCAGGCAGTGGTGGCGCTGGCGCATTCGCTGGGGCTGGAAGTGGTGGCGGAAGGCGTGGAGGAAGAAGAGCAGCGGATTATGCTCTCTGAACTGCGCTGCGAGGGCGGGCAAGGCTTTTTGTTTTCACGCCCCGTGCCCGGGGACGAGGTGCCCAATCTGGTCTTCCGTTCGCAGGGCAATACGGATGCCTGCGGAATGCTGGGAGTGGCGTAGGGGACGTATGGCGTTGTTGTAACGGCAATACAACCTTAAGCTTGGATAGCAGGACGACATGTTTATTGCAAAGATCAAAAAGTTCGTACATAAAGCCGTTTTTTATATTCCAAGAAATATGGTTCTTCGTCGTTTGATGTGGAATTCATGAAGCCACCACGACCTGAATT
>CAYRLL010000092.1:0-13848 GCA_964425115.1 uncultured Desulfovibrio sp.
TGAAGAGAGCAGAGCGGGCTCAGCTCCCTGCCCGCCGGAGGCGAAAAAACTCAAAAAACTCTTTATCATCATGCTGAAACGCCCCCGGTCCGATTACGGACCGGGGGCGCTGCTTTACCGGGTCTGCATCCGCTAGCGGGTAAGCTTGCGGTACTTGATGCGGGTAGGCTGGTCGGCATCCGTGCCAAGGCGTTTCTTGCGGTCCGCCTCGTACTCAGAATAGTTGCCGTCAAAAAACACAACGGAAGAATCGCCTTCAAAGGCGAGGATATGCGTGGCTATGCGGTCAAGGAACCACCGGTCATGCGAGATAACCAGAACGCAGCCGGCAAAGTTCTCAATGCCCTCTTCCAGCGCGCGCATGGTGTTCACGTCAAGGTCGTTGGTGGGTTCGTCAAGAAGGATGACGTTGCCGCCGGACTTCAGCGTACGTGCCAGATGCACGCGGTTCCGCTCGCCGCCGGAAAGCACGGAAACATCCTTCTGCTGGTCAGAACCCGTCAGACCGAAGCGCGAGCAGTAGGCACGCGCGTTCACTTCCCTGCTGCCCAGCTTGACGGTGTCGTACCCTTCGGAAATCACATCGTACACGCTCTTGCCCTTCTCAAGGGTATCACGCCCCTGATCCACGTAGGCAAGCTTCACGGTTTCGCCAAGGCGTATCTCGCCCGCATCGGGCTTTTCAGCGCCGATAACCATTTTGAACAGGGTGGATTTGCCCGCCCCATTGGGTCCGATAATCCCCACCACGGAACCGGGCTGGATAAGAAAGTTCATGTTGTCCACAAGCAGCTTGTCGCCCAGAGCCTTCTGAACGTTCACCGCCTCAATGACAGACCTGCCAAGCCGCGGTCCCGGAGGAATGTATATTTCCAGGTCCTTGGCATGCTTTTCAGATTCGGTGGAAAGCATGGATTCGTAGGCGGTAATACGCGCCTTGGACTTGGCGTGCCGCCCCTTGGGCGACATGCGAATCCACTCCAGTTCGCGCTGCAGGGTCTTCTGCCGCTCAGACTCCTGCTTCTCCTCCACGGCAAGGCGCTGCTGCTTCTGCTCCAGCCAGCTGGAATAGTTGCCCTTCCACGGAATACCCCGGCCCCGGTCCAGTTCCAGAATCCAGCCCGCCACATTGTCCAGGAAATACCGGTCATGGGTCACGGCGATAACGGTGCCCGGGAAGGTCTGGAGAAACCGCTCCAGCCATGCCACCGACTCTGCGTCAAGGTGGTTGGTGGGTTCGTCCAGCAGCAGGATGTCCGGATTCTGCAAAAGCAGACGGCACAGGGCCACACGGCGTTTCTCACCGCCGGAGATTACGGCAACGGGAGTATCAGCGGGCGGACAACGCAGGGCATCCATGGCCATTTCCAGCCGGGAATCAATATCCCACGCTCCCTTGTTGTCCATAAGCTCCTGCACCGCAGCCTGCCGGTCAATGAGGGCATCCATTTCCTCCGGCTCCATGGGCTCCGCGAACTTGGCGTTTATCTCATTAAACTCTTTGATAATCGCCATAACATCGCCAACCCCTTCCTCCACCACCTCGCGTACCGTGCGGGTTTCGTTCACCAGCGGCTCCTGTTCCAGGTAGCCGATGGTAAAACCGGGAGAACACGCGGTCTCGCCTTCAAAGTCCTTATCCACCCCTGCAAGAACCTTCAGCAGTGAGGATTTGCCCGAGCCGTTCAGGCCCAGCACACCAATCTTGGCACCATAAAAATAGGAAAGGGAAATATTTTTCAGCACTTCCCGCTGCCCGTGCCGCTTGGTCACGCGCATCATCGAATAGATGATCTTATCCGGTTCGTTCTGGCTCATGTGCACTCCGACGTTGGAAAATGTATGCCATCATATGGCTTGTGATGCTTGTGCCGTGAAAACTCCCGGTTGTCCAGAGAAGAACACGCAGCAGAGAGAACAGCCCGCTCTGCGCCCATTTCTTGTTTGCGCAGGCTTTAAGACCCCATTTTCAGGCAGCGGCTTGATTTTGCCGGGGGCAGAGCGTATTTTCCCGCAGGTCAAATGTTACCAACCTGTCACAACAACGCTACGCCCGTGTTACACAATCATCCCATTCGGGGCATAATACGACCATGCATGAATTTCCCGCGCACTATCAGGATACCTATCACACCCCGGAAAACACCTCCAACCCCATAGCACGGGCGTTTCCCAACCTCTTTTTCTACCCGTCCATGCTCGCCACCGTCGGCCGGGCTTCCAGACTTGCAAAACACGACAAGTTCGGTCCCGTGGAATGGGTAAACAGCAGTCTCGCCATTGTTAAAGCGTTTGAACGGGTGGGGGTACGCTTCCACTTCGAAAACCTTCAGGCGTTCACAGAACTGCAGGGTCCCTGTGTTTTTGTGGGCAACCACATGAGCACGCTGGAAACCTTTGTCCTGCCTGCCCTTATCCAGCCTTACCGCAACGTGACGTTCGTGGTGAAACAGGGGTTGCTTGAATACCCTTTCTTCAAGTGGGTCATGCGCTCCCGCAACCCCATCGCCGTAGGGCGCAGCAACCCGCGCGAAGACCTCAGAACAGTGCTCGAAGAAGGCGCGGAAAGGCTTGCCCGCGGCATCTCCGTTGTGGTCTTTCCGCAGGCAACCAGAAGCGAAACGCTGGACCCCGCCATCTTCAACTCCATAGGTGTAAAGCTCGCCAAACGGGCACAGGTGCCTGTGGTTCCCCTTGCCCTGAAAACAAACGCATGGGGCATGGGCAGCGTAATCAAAGATTTCGGCCCGGTGCGCCCAGCGCTACCGGTGCACATCCGTTTCGGAACTCCCTTGCTGGTGGAAGGAAACGGCAAAGCTGAACATCAGCACATCTGCGACTTCATCAGTGGCGCGCTTGATGAATGGCGCGCTTGATGAATGTCCAGCCTGATGAATGTCCCGCCTGATGAGCAATTCTCCTGACGGGTAGCTCGCCTGCTCCTTCCCTCCCCCGGGTTTCTGCCAACCCCCTGCCCGCAGGGGGTTGGCGATAGTGCTCCCGGCGTCGCGTTATCACCACATCCGCATGGAGAGTTCAACCCCGCCTGCCACTGGTATGGAGATATATCCGTTGCCGTGAGCACGTATATACTCCAGATAGTCCGGGCTGTACTCGGCATCGTCAGCTATGACCAACGAACCGGGTCTGAGGCGGCTTTCCGCCAAGGCCAGTATTTCAAAGTACAGCGCTTTTGAGCCGTCCAGAACGAGCAGGTCTATGGTTTCCGGCAAATCGACGCGCAACGTCTGCAAAGCATCTCCTTCACGGACATCCACCAGGTCACTGAGTCCGCCAGTGGCAATGTTTTTTCTGGCTCTGACCACTTTTGACGGCTCGAATTCGCTGGAGATCAGGCGCCCTCCGCCGTTATCACGTAAGGCAGCGGCAAGGAACAGGGTTGAAATACCGATGGATGTGCCGAATTCAACAATATTGCGCGCACCGCTACTTCGCGCCAGCATATACAGCAGCTGTCCGGTCTCTCGCGAAACGGCGAGCGGCAACTCTTTCAGTTGTCCGTAGAATTTTAGATACTCTGTTTTGCTCCGCATCAAACGATCCAGCTCTTCGGGAGAAAAAGGGATAACAGCACGATTCTCTTCTGCTGCCGAGCTCTCCGCCAGTAATGCGTCCAGTAAGGGTGCAAGGGGGGCTGTAGTCAGGGCGCTCATTATACTAACACTCCGGTTTAAGGTTGCCTGCGTCATCGCCAGACACTATAATACGATGAATTATTCGTATTTTACTATTCGCATTCTCTCCAGCTGAGGAGCAGTGCATGCCTGTACATCGAACACCGCAAATTTCTTCACGAAAGCAACCGAAACAAGCCCGCTCGGCAGAGCTTGTTTCGGTCATCCTGTCCGCCGCTGTTCAGGTTTTAACGAAAGAAGGCGCGGCCCGCTTCACCACGGCGCGGGTGGCGGAGAAGGCCGGAGTGAGCATAGGCTCGCTGTACCAGTACTTTCCCAATAAGGCGGCAATACTGTTCCAACTCCAGAAAGATGAGTGGCGGCAGACTGCCGGAATGCTTCAAGACTTGCTTGAGGATGATCGAAAGCCCCCGCTTGAGAGGCTGCGCGCGCTTGTCCATTCTTTCATCCGCTCAGAATGCGAAGAAGCCGAACTGCGGGTGGCGCTTAATGATGCCGCCCCGTTATACCGCAACGCCCCCGAAGCAAAGGAAGGAAAAACTGCGGGAAATCAGGCCGTCCGAAAATTCATACAAGAAACTCTGGCGGAGGTTTCGGATGAAGCTCGCCTGCTGGCGGGCGAACTGATCATGACAACGCTGTACTCGGTGGGAAAGCGTTTTTCGGAACAACCGCGAACCCCGGCGGAAATTGAAGCATACGCCGAGGCCATGGCCGATATGTTTTGCGCATATCTCAGAGCATGCCGTCATGACAGCGCCGCCCCAAGCTCGCCGGAGTGGCACGCCAAGCATAGGCCGTAAACACAACGCGCCTACCCCTTTGAGGAAAAGTCTTATTTTCCTGCCAGTTCGGATTTCTCCCTTTCCATTTCCGGGTAGTTTTTTTCTTTTTCCGAAAAAGGTTGACAACCTTTTTTCCAGTCCGTACATAAAAACCATAAACTGTTTGAGCAAACAGGCAGCGGGTGTGCGGCATGCACCCGCGCCGATTAGGGCCTGCCCACGGTCATTGCAGGACAGTGGATTTCAGCAAGTCCCCATACAGCGCAAGAACAGCTTTTCCAACTTACTCCTCTTTGCCTGCGGCCCCCGTTCATACGGGGGCCGCGTGCTTTTGCTCACCTCCCACCCGTGGCTTGCGGTGAAAACGGCACGGCATTTCCCTTGGCTTTCACTAAAAACGAGTGCAGCGCTGCAGTTTTCATTTTTCCACATGAGTCTTTATGCTCATATCTTCTGTTGATTGACTGAACGGACATTGTGGGCTAAGTGACTACTGGGTGCTCAAACAATGTCATTACATGTTTTCTGTAAGACAATTTCCCTCTTCTGTCGGTTGCTTGTGGGTTGGAACTGTTTTTGTCTTAACCACGTATAAAAAAACGGGCCAAGCGTATGACTATTACCAAAAAGGAAGCATTGCTGCTTGCAGCGAAGGAGTTGTTCGGAGAATACGGGTATGCGGAGACCACCTTCAAAAAGATTTCAGAGCGCGCCGGAGTTGCGCTGGGTCTCCTCACTCACCACTACGGCAACAAGGAAAAGCTGTTCCTCGCTGCCGGTCTTGACGTGCTGGACCACTTTCTCATCCACCTGCGCGAAGCCTGCGCGCGCGGTGAAACCGGATACGAATCCGTTATCAATTTCTGTCGCGCGTATCTGGATTTTTCTGTGGATAAGGATACCAACTTCATGGTTCTGGTCCGGTGCTCTCCCTATTCGGACATGAAAACAAAGACGGACCGCGACACCATGTACGAAAAGTTCAACCAGATTCCACGCGAACTTGAGTACCATGTCCGCAGGGGTATAGAGGATGGCTCGCTGCGCAAGGACCTGCTCCCGCACGAAACCACCACCGCCATTTCATGCAATCTGGTCGGTGCCATCCGCACAAAGCTGCTCACTCCCTATGCCCCCCCCAGCCTGTATGATGAAGTGGTTCGCTTCGTCTCGCGGAGCATCAAAGCCTGATGACGCCTGCCGCCTGCTGATTGCCGTCTTTACGGTTGCCAAAAAAAACGGAAGGGGTGTTTCCTCCCCTTCCGTTTTTTTTGTCTTTTTACGGCACCTTCAATGCAAAACGCCCCGCCGGATGGCGGGGCGCGTTGCGTTAATCCGTTATCTTCCCATGCACTGCCGCGTTAGCTAGCAGCACCCGCGGGAGCAAGACGGGTCTGGCCATCCCAGATAAGGGGGGCCTTGGGGGCAACCTTGAGATACTTGAACCACTCGTGGCTCTTCATATGCTCAGGGTCCATCATCAGTTCACGGCTGTGGTTCAGGATGGGCGGCACAAGCTGCTTGATGTCGCCGTCCAGATCCTTGGCAATGGCAAACCCGGTTGCGCGGATGGCTGCCTCAACAGACTTCTGGCTGTACTGCTGCGACTTGGCAAGCGTATCAAGCGCCTTGGTGGGGTTATGGAAGCCCACGCTGTTTTCAGCGGAAACGTAATCCCAGAAGAACTGCCCCTTGCGGCACCATTCACGGGCTTCAATCAGCAGATCTTCGTAATTGGCGGGCTTGTCTCCCGCATATTCCGCAGCACGGCGAATTGCCTCATGCGCACGCACGGAGATTTCCTGTGCAATAAGCAACTGGTCAAACACCTTCTGCTGCGTGTCCACAACACGGCCGCGCAGGTACTCGGGCGTCTTGTCCGTATGGCACTGGCGGCAGGCGTTCAGGTTCACGTCCTTGAGGGGAGATGTCCACTGGTGGTCGGATATCTTCTTCTTTCCGTCCAGACGCTTGTAAGACATGTGGCAATCTGCGCAGGCAACGCCCGCGGCGCCGTGCGCACCGTTGGACCACATTTCATATTCAGGGTGCTGGGCCTTGAGCATGGGCGTCTGCGACACGGGATGTATCCAGTCATAGAACTGCCCTTCAAATCCCTTGATGGTGGAATCGCCATGGCCCTTGTAGTAGGTGTACATGTTTTCGGGATCAAGTCCCTCGGTCCACGGGAACACAGGGCGCGCAGCCGGGCCGAACTCCTTCTTCTGGAAGTAGTATTCCACGTGGCACTGGCCGCACATCATGGAGCGCTTTTCATTACGGGGAATGGTGTTCCAGTCGCGCCCGTCCGCTTCAAGGAAGGCCTTGAGGGGTTCGCTGTAGAGCTGCAATTCCATGGTTTCCGCGTTGTGGCAGTTGGTGCAGCCAATGGTGTGATCCTTCGCATCCACGGCCTGCCGGAACTGGTTAAAGTCCTTTGCCCAGAAATCCTGCCCGTGCTCTTCAATGAACTTGGGCATCATGGTGGTCTTGCAGTTATAGCAGGTGGAAGGCAGCCCGCCCTTTTCGTCGTACCGGTTTATGCGGTCGATATGCATAATGTCGTCAATGGCATACGTGTGCCCGCGGGCTGCGCGGTATTCGAAGCTGAAGGGATATCCCAGCCAGAGATTCTTCAGATACGGCTGCGCATGCTTGTAGCCTTCCGGCAGCGGATTCACATTGTCATGCTTGTTGTACGGCACAGAGCCGCCGTATTCCGTCATGATGGTAGATTCATCGTTGCGCAGGTACGTTTTGTAGTGCAGGGGAAACACCTTTTCAAACTGCGAGTTCCGGATCTCCTCCTTGGGCAGATTTGTCTTGTAGACAGGAGTGACAGGCTCCACGGCATCGGAACAGCCGGAAATAAGGAGCACCGCCCCCAGACACGCACAGCACGCTATGGCAGAAAGTATTCTAGACATCGGCAGCCTTCCTCGTCGATATGGGCTTTCTCGGGGTGTGGGGAACATGGCGATGACAGGACATGCACGATTCCTTGTTATCCATGTTCACGGTCATGACAGTCGAAGTGTGACACCGAACGCAGTTTGCCTGAACCACTTCCAGCGTGTTGCCCACGGGATGGATGAGGTCCGGCACGGTACCCAGCGTATTCACGTAGATATCGCGCGTTCCCGCTGCAGCCTTGAAAGGTATCTTGGCCACAATGTTGTGCGGGGCATGGCAATCGTTGCACGAAAGCTTGGAATGCACCGACTGTGAGTGGGTGAGCACGGCTTCCGACATGGCATGGCATCCTCCACAGAACCCTGCCGTATCGGTGGTCACCATTGCCAGCCCGGCCCCCACTGTCAGGGCCACACCGGCAAGACCCGCCAGAATGACGGCCTGCCACCTCCGGCCTGACTGGCCGTCCTTAAGTAATGACATTACGCTCCTCCTGATTACGTCCCTACATACATTACAGGCATGAATCCAGAACCGCCGCACTGCGCCTTAACGTCTCCACCCGGCGCCACATGCAGCTCCACTCCGGCTTATCCAAGAAACATGCCACCTTAATTCTGTAGCACACACTACAAGCATAAACAATCCGGCATGATATCGTATTATAATTTCGCAGATGACAGAAAGGCCCTCTTGTGTCATGTTTTTATGACATATTGTCATATTTTTATGACAAGCGTCATGTTTATCAGACATGTTGCCGGGTTCATTGCCCATTCAAACCGGAGCAACCAATGGCACAGCGCATTCCGCTTCTCCCTGGCCTGCTTCTCCTGCTTTGGAGCATGCTGCTGGCCGCTCTTTTCACATGGAGCGCCATCAGCGAAAAGAAACATGTGAACGACGTGGCACTCAGACAGGCGCGGGCTTTTTTCCAGCAGATTGTCTCCACCCGCGAATGGAACGCTGAACATGGCGGGGTCTATGTCATGGTGTCCAACGGCGTCATGCCCAATCCCTACCTCATTGATAAAGAAAGAGACATAACCACCGTTTCCGGACAAACACTCACCAAGATCAATCCCGCCTACATGACCCGCCGCATTTCCGAAATCCTCTCGGACAACGCAGGCGTGAGCTTTCACATTACCAGCCTGAACCCCCTGCGCCCCAACAACGCACCGGACCTTTGGGAAAAGAAGGCACTCCTCGGGTTCGAAAACGGTGACCCCGAGCATTTTCAGCTGGTTGATGAAGCGGAAAAGCAGGAATACTTCCGGTATATGGCCCCCCTTGTCGCCACGGAAAACTGCCTGCCTTGCCACAGCGAGCTGAGCGGAAAAAGCGGCGGAATACGCGGGGGCATAAGCGTCACCATTGCCGCCGCTCCTCTTCTCAGGCTGGGGCAGGACAACATAAACCGTATGGGCATGGGGTATCTGCTCATCGGCATTGTGGGCTTTTTCGGCATAGGTGCCTCCACCTTGCAGATTCTGCGCAAACGGGAACAGGCAGAGGCGGCCAACCGGATGAAAAGCATGTTTCTGGCAAATATGAGCCACGACATGCGCACCCCCCTCACCGGCATCATCGGCATGGCCGAACTGCTCAGAAAGGACGCACGGAGCGACCAGCACAAGGAATACGCCGCACAGCTCCAGCTTTCCGCAGAGAACCTGCTGGATATCGTCAATGACATCACGGACTTTTCCCGGCTGGAATCAGGCCGCATGGAACTTGCAGCCAACACGTTCTCCCTGTCGCGGCTGCTGGAAAGCGCCCTTGGCGTTGTGCAGTTTTCCTGTGACAGAAAGGGGATACGGCTCAATGCCACCATAGCCCCTGATGTACCGGACATCCTTCAGGGCGACGGCTTCCGCCTTAGGCAGATGCTGGGCAACCTGCTGGGCAACGCGGTCAAATTCACGGATTCCGGCGAAATCTCGGTGCACGTATCCCTCTGCCGGAACCCGCACATTCACCACGCCCTCTCCGAGCAACCGCCGCAACGCAGCGATGAATGCATGCTCTCATTCTCTGTCCGCGATACGGGGGTAGGCATCCAGCCATCCCAGCAGGCCACCATTTTCGAAAGCTTCACGCAGGGCAGCGAGGCACTGTCCAGAGGGCAGGCAGGCACGGGCCTCGGCCTTGCCATCACGCGCCAACTGGTCGAGATGATGGGCGGCACCATTGAGGTACAGAGCCAGCCCGGAGTTGGCAGCACCTTCACGTTCACCGCGCGGTTCGACCTGCCTCAGGATCTGCGTGTTGCCGCGCGTGCCATAACCGCGGCCAGAACAACCCCCGCAGCCGGAACCGATGCATCACCGCGCCTGCGGGTGCGCCCGCTCCGCATTCTTGCGGCAGACGACAACCCGCTCAACCGCACCTATCTCAAAGAAGTGCTCACGGGCATGGGGCACAGCGTGGCACTGGCCGAAAATGGCAAAGAAGCTCTTGCCCATCTGCGCGACAACCCGTTCGATGTGGTCCTCATGGACGTGCAGATGCCCATAATGGACGGGCTGGAGACCACAGCGCGCATCCGCTCCGGCAAGGAGAAAGGCATTCCTGCGGATATACCCGTGGTGGCTGTTACAGCCTTCAGCGTGGAAGGCGACAGGGAACGGTTCCTCAACGCAGGCATGAACGCCTACATCAGCAAACCCATGACAGGCGATGCCCTGAAAGCGATTCTTACCGACCTGTTCGGCATGCCTGAAGAAGATGCGGCCGGTACACGGCAACGCCCCGAAGAAACAGTCACCCATAAAACGGCCACCACAAAAACAGCCACCCATAATACTGCCGATGGCAGAACATCCCGGAATACCACGCAAACATCACCGCAGGACAGAGCGCCGGAATCAGCGCACGCCGAACAGCTGTCCAACGGCCCCAATGACAGCACACCCGCCCATGCCGCAGTTGCGGCCACCGGCGCGGACAATAGAGGCATCCCCCACCCCCCGGCTGAACAAGGCAAACCCCGGCCGCTCATGTTCCATGCGCAGAGCGCCCTTGCTGCCATGGGCGGAAACTCCAACCTGCTCCTGCGGCTCTGCCGTGCCTTTATGGAAGAGGTTCCGGCACGCTGCACCGAACTCGCTTCAGCGGTTGAAGTTCGGGATTGGCGACAGGCAGCCCGGCTGGCGCACGCGGTAAAAAACTCTGCCGCCATGCTCGCGGCCCACCCCCTGCACGATGCCGCCAAACGTCTGGAAATACTGTGCGTAACACATCCGGATGCCACCTCCGGCACAAGAAACACCGCTGCCCCGCTGCCCTCCTCGGCAGTGCCTGTCACAACGCGCAACATAGATCTGCAACTTAAAGCAGTTCTTGAACTATTGCCGCCAACCGTTGCGCAAATATCCGCTCACGCTGACGAGATCCAGAACTAACATGGCAAATATACTGATTATTGACGATGAACTCATGGTTCGCACACTCCTTGCAGAAGTAGTCACGGCGCAGGGCCACACGGCTGCCGCCTTTTCCGATCTTTCCGGCGGGCTTGCGCACGCCCGCACACACGCCTGCGACCTCATCTATCTGGATGTGCTCCTGCCGGACGGAAACGGGCTGGAAGCCCTGCCCGAACTCAAAAAACTGCCCTCTGCCCCGGAGGTCATCGTCATCACCAGCCATGGCGACCCGGACGGTGCCGAACAGGCCGTGCGGCACGGCGTATGGGAATACCTGCATAAGCCGTTCACGGTAGACCGCATCTCGCTTTCCCTTGAACGCGCCCTTTCCTTCCGCCACAGAAAACTCCACACCTCCGGCGGCGTCTCCCTGCACAGGCCGGACATCATCGGCAACAGCCCGGCCCTGCTCTCCTCCCTCGACCTTGCTGCAGAAGCCTCATCCACCAACGTAAATGTTCTGCTGCTGGGAGAAACAGGCACAGGCAAGGAACTGTTCGCCAAGGTCATTCACCAGAACAGCGTCCGCTCCCACAAGCCGTTCGTCACGCTGGATTGCGCCTCCTGCACAGACTCGCTCATAGAAAGCCAACTCTTCGGCCATGTGCGCGGTGCCTTTACCGGTGCGGACAGACACCGGGAAGGCCTGCTCAAGCTGGCCCACGGCGGCACCCTCTTCCTTGATGAAATCGGCGACCTGCCCCTGCACATTCAGGGCAACTTTCTCCGCGCACTGGAAACGAGGCGCTTCCGCCCCGTAGGCGCGAGCCATGAAACAGAAAGCGATTTCCGGCTCATTGCCGCCACCAACAAAGACCTGCACGAAATGGTGCGGCTCGACATGTTCCGCGCCGACCTGCTGTACAGGCTACGCGGCCTCACCATCACGTTGCCGCCGCTGCGCAGACGTCAGGAAGACCTCCCCCTGCTCATCGAATACTATCTGGACAGGCACTGCCGCACATACGGCGTCTGCAACAAGCATGTTTCCGGTGATTTCATGGAAGCAGCCACCGCATACGACTGGCCGGGAAACATCCGGGAACTGGTGCACGCTCTGGAACGCGCCTGCACCGCCTCGCAGGGAGACCCCGCCCTCTTTGCCCGGCAACTGCCCACCGAAATACGGGTACAGGTGGCGCGCACCCTCGCCCGGCGCGAAGCCGAAAACGGTCTTATGCCCGCAGCGTCCTCCGCCAACATGGTTCCTTCATACGCAGATGCACAGACAGCGCATCCCGCATCCGCAACCGGTGAACCACACATCCGGGCACATCAGCAGACTATCCGCGCAACGCCGCACCCTGTTCATGAAATTACGCCCTCAGCCATGCTCTCTGCGCATGAGCTTCTCCCGCCTGCCGACACGTTGCCCACCCTCAAAGAGTTCAGGCACGAAGCCGAACTCCGCTACCTGCAGAATGTGCTCCGCCTTACAGCGGGAAACATACGCAAAGCCGTAGAGATTACAGGCCTTTCCAGAGGCCACCTGTACGGCCTTATGAAAAAATATGGAATATCACCATAATACGGAAACAATAAAAAACGTCGCCACCTGTAGCAGATGGCGACGTTTGCACAACAATTGAACGCAGACGGTCAGCGCTTTTAAAACCTTCTACTGAAAACCGATATACAGCGGAATGGTGTGCACCTCGCGCGAGGTTTCCCGCGTGGAACCAAGCTTCCACTGAACCTTTGCCGGGTCTTTTCCCATCTCTCTGGCCACAGCTTCAACAAAGCCCTTCACGTTAATGATGGGGTGGCGGGTAAACACCTGCGGCAGTCCGTACGTAAGGTTGCAGGCAAGACACTTGCCGGGGCGTTGCGTCAGAACAAACGAAAACTGGGCTTCCCGGCCGTCAGCCTTCACAAAGTCCACAGAAATGTCATAGGAACCATCTTCCGACCCGCCGAACAACGCGTCAAAAAAAGCATCGGTCCGTTCGCGGGGAAAAAGTTCGTCCAACTTTTCCCGCGTAAAAATCCCGGAATACTCCATGGTGCCTCCCTCCTGCATTCTGAGTCAGCATAAGCCAACCCGTTGTCATTGCACATGTTCCCACCCAGCAGCAGGCGTGGCGAAAATTCTGGCTAGCATGGCCCGTCAAGGACCGCAAGAAAAAAAGAAGAGCCGTCACTCACTTGCCATTACCATGCCATTATCAGGCCATTTTCAGACCATTATCAAAACGGAAGAATCCATACAGAAAACAGAGATGAAAGAAACCAAGCAGATAGAAAAAAGCAGAACCGTGCGCACCGGCAACAAGCCCGCCGTTACCGCCCGCTGCACCGGGCCGACGCAGACAGCTTCAGCAGCCTGTCTGCAATGTCCGCCTCAAGCATCACCGGCGCACGCGGAACATCTTCCAGCCGGAAGGAAGGTATGAACAGCTCGGGCCTTGCCGGGGCGCACTCCGGCTGCAGCCCCGCCCTGTAGGCCAGATAGCCGATAACAGCCTCGGGCAGCACTCCGGATTCACGCATGAGGTATGCCTCAAAATGCCTGTGCCGCTTGGCTAGGCGCGCTCCCTCATGGTCATGCACCAGCGGCACATGCGCGTACACGGGCGGCTGCGCTCCGAGCAGCCTGTGCAGCACAATCTGCCGTGGCGTACAATGCAGGATGTCATCCCCGCGCACCACCTGCGTGATGTGCTGGTCCGCATCATCCACCGCCACGGCAAGCTGATAGGCATACACCCCGTCAGAACGGCGCACGGCAAAGTCACCGCCGCAGGCTTCCCATGTCATGCTCTGCCGCCCGTGGAACAAATCGTCAAAAACAATCTCTCCTTCCGGCCAGTGCAGACGCAGCGCAGCCCTGCGCCCCTCTGCCAGCATTGCTTCCCGCTGCGTTGCGGGCATATCCAGGCACAATCCGGGATACGCCGGCCCGCAGTCTTCCGCATGCGGGGCGGAAGCAAGCGCCCGCAGTTCCTTGCGTGTGCAGAAACAGGGGTACACATGTCCCTTGCGCTGCCACTCTTCCAGCACTGCGGCATAGCGGTCATACCGCTCGCTCTGCACATAGGGGCCATACGGCCCGCCCACATCCGG
>CAYRLL010000093.1:0-13245 GCA_964425115.1 uncultured Desulfovibrio sp.
AAGGCGTGGAGGAGGAAGAGCAGCGGATTATGCTCTCTGAACTGCGATGCGAGGGCGGGCAGGGATTTTTGTTTTCACGCCCCGTGCCCGGGGACGAGGTGCCCAACCTGGTCTTTGCCGCGCTGGAAGCACAGGAAGAATGCACCCTGCGGGGGGTGGCGTAAGGTCAGCCGCCGCAGGCCGATATTTGTAGTAGGCAGGGCGCAACAGCGGATGTTGCGCCCTTTTCTATTTGGGAAGCGCGGGGGGATGAACACGGGCGGGAACGCCCGTGGCGGTGCTGTGCGCGGGAATATTGCTCACCACGGCGGCTCCTGCGCCGATGACGCAGCGCGAGCCGATGCGGATGCCCTGTATGACCGCCGCTCCCGTGCCCACAAGGGTGCATTCGCCCACGGTGACGGAGCCGGAGAGGGTGGCACCCGGAGCGATGTGGCAGTGCGCGCCGATGGCGCAGTCGTGGTCCACGCAGGCGCGGGTGTTGATGATGGAATTTTCTCCCACGGCGGCGCCCGTGATGAGCACGGCTCCCGCCATGACCTGTGCGCCTTCGCCGAGCTGCACGTCCGCCGCCACGAAGGCTGCGGGGTGCACCAGCGTGGCAAAGGAGAAGCCAAGTTCCCTGAAGCGCCGGAACACGTTGCGGCGGGGAGACATGTCTTTGACGCCGCCTATGCCGTTGACCAGCAGGGTGGATTCCGGCGGGAACGCCCCGGACGCGCCTGCGGTCAGTTCCGACTCTGCCACAACGGGAACGCCGTTCAGTTGCACGCCCACGAGGTCCGGACGGACATCGGAAAACGCGGCGGCATCAAGCCCGAGGCAGCGCATGGTATCGAGCAGCACGCGGGCGTGTCCGCCTGAACCGAGGATGACGTAGCGGGGTTGCATGGGGCCTCCGGATGCCGTCAGCGCGGCAGTTGGGACATGTAACGTTCCAGACTTTCGCGCCAGTGGGGCAGGAGGGGAATGCCCGCGTATTCCAGCGTGTAGCTGGTGAGCCATTCGCAGTCCGGCACGTTGGCGGCGCGGGGAAAGCTTGAGGAGCTTACCCGCTCCACGCGGGTGTCGCTTCCTGCGGCCTTGAGGATGGCTTCCACGTAGTCGGCACGGGCGCAGGGGGTATCTGCCGTGTTGGCGCAGTGGAACACGCCGTAGATGTGCCCGTCCAGCAGGGAGAGCAGGGTGGAGGCCACATCGTCCGCATTGGTGGGGCAGCCGTACTTGTCTGCCGCGCAGCGCATGACGGGATTTGCGGCAGCTTCCTCAAGGCGGGCTGTCACAAAGTCGCGCTTGGCATCCATGCCGCCGCCGTAAAGCCAGCCGAGGCGCAGGATGATGTGCCGTTCGCACCATTCGCGGGCAAATGTTTCCCCGGCGTGTTTGGATGCGGCGTAGCGGGTTTTGTTGACCACGGGGTCGAATTCGTGGAAGGGCCGGACCACGTCTCCGAACACGCCGCTGGTGGAAATCTGCACCAGCTGGGTTCCCAGCCTGTCGCAGGCGCGGGCCAGATTGCGCACGCTCCATGCGTTTATGAGGAACGCGGCCTTGGGGTCTGCCTCGCAGGGTTCCACCAGCATGGCTGCCGTGTTGACCACGGCGGAGGGCCTGATGCTTTGCAGGCAGGCGAGGATGGCGTTTTCGTCGGTTATGTCCAGATCGGCGCGGCAGGGGGCGTGTACCTCCCAGCCCTGCGCGCGGAAGTTGGCGGCCAGCCTGCCCGCCAGCATGCCGGCACCGCCGGTGATGAGCACGGATTGTTCAGGCATGGATTAACGCTCCTTTGGCGGGCTGCCGGGAACCGCTTCCCGCAACTCCGGCCAGACATAGGGAATGGCGGGCGAATCTGCCGCGATGCGTTCCGATTCTTCCGGGCGGTGGGTCATATCTGCGCAGTTGCAGATGATGCCGCCCGCCGCATCCGCCGCCGTGAAGCCGTACCAGACCATGGGCGGAATGCGCAGCAGGCAGTAGGAATCCGGCCTGCCCAGCGTGTGTTCCGCCACGGTGCCGCGCGTGGGCGAGTTTTCCCGGTCATCATAGATGACCACGCGGATGCGCCCCGAAGGAACGGCGAAATTCTGGGTCATTTCTCTGTGGCGCTTCCAGGCCTTGACCGCGCCGGGGAGGCATTCGGAAAAATACACCTCGCCGAAGCCGGTAAAGTGCGGTGCATCGGCGCGCAGCATGTGCAGCACGGCACCGCCTTCTGCGGGAATCTGGCGCAGGGGTATGCGCTCCACCCCGTCTATGTCGGCTACCGGGTCCATGCTATGTCCTGTGCCCGTGCCTTATCCGTATATTCCGCAATCTGGGCCATGGTGAAGGCGAACATGTCTGCCTGTTCACGGTAGTAGGCGCGGTACCATTCCGCCGTGAAGCGGATGGTTTCTGCAAAGGGCATGGCCGCACGCCATTGCAGGTGCGAGAGCGCCTTGTCGCAGCACAGCTTGAGCAGGGTGCATTCCTTCATGCCCGCGCAGCCGCTGCGGTCCATCTCGCTGGAGAAGCCGGACCAGTAGGCGGCAAGGGCGTCCACCACCTCGGCCACGGGGTTGTTCACGTCTGCCGCAGGGCCGAAGTTGAATGCCTGCTTGTCCAGCGGGAAGGGGCCCTGCGCGTTTTCCAGCAGCTTTGCGCCCAGCCAGAGGTAGCCGGAAAGGGGTTCCAGCACATGCTGCCACGGGCGGGTGGCCCACGGGCTGCGGATGGAGACGGGTTCGCCCTTGGCCCATGCGCGGGCGCAGTCCGGCACGATGCGGTCTGCCGCCCAGTCGCCGCCGCCTATGACGTTGCCCGCCCGCGTGGTGGCGGAGCGGGGACCGTTGCCGAAAAAGGACTGCATGTAGGAATGCGCGATGATTTCTGCGCAGCCCTTGGACGCGGAGTAGGGGTCTTCGCCGCCAAGGTGGTCGGTTTCGCGGTAGCCCCACACCCACTCGTCGTTGCGGTAGGCTTTGTCGGACGTGATGAGCACCAGTGCCTGCACGGACGGCGTGACGCGCACGGCCTCCAGCACGTTCAGGGTGCCCATGGCGTTGGCTTCCATGGTGTAGGCGGGGTCGCGGTAGGATTCGCGCACCAGCGCCTGCGCCGCAAGATGGAAGACGGCATCGGGCGCGAATTCCTGAACGGCCCGGGTGAGGGTGGCGCGGTCGCGGATGTCTCCGTTTGTGTGGGTGATGCGCGATTCTAGCCCCAGTACCTCGAAATTGGCGGGAGAGGAGGGAACGCCCAGCGAGAAGCCCGCCACCTCGGCACCGAGGGAAAGCAGCCACGCCGTGAGCCACGACCCCTTGAAGCCCGTGTGCCCGGTGACCAGAACCTTTTTGCCCGAATAGATGCCGCCGAAAACCGTCATGGAAACTCCTGAGGAGGTATGGTTGTGCTTCCGGCGGGGAGGGCTCTGCCCTCCACCCCGACAGGGCCGACAGGGCCGGCAGGGGCCGGCAGGGGGATAATCCCCCTGCACCTGTGGAAGCGTATTGTGTCGTGCCTGTCTCCAACCCGGAATGCCGGAGGGCATCCGAGTCGGGTTTGTGAGGATGATACCGGGCTGCCTGCGCATCCGGCAGAACGGCGCGGAACTACCTGGTCCAGGGGGCGTTGCCCTTGTTCCACAGCGCGTTCAGGTTCTGGTAGTCGCGCAGGGTATCCATACACTGCCAGAAACCGGGATGCGGATACATGGAAAGCTGCCCTTCCGCCGCAAGGCGCATGAGCGGCTCCTTTTCCAGATCGCATTCAGGGTCTTCATTGAGGTAGTCCAGAAACTCGCGCTTGAACACGAAAAAGCCGCAGTTGATGTATTCGTCCAGCACGGGCTTTTCCTGCCACGAGGTGATGTTGCCATCGTCATCGGTCTTCACGGTGCCGAAGCGCGAGGGCATACGAACGCCTGTGAAGGTGCCTATCTTCCCGGATTTTTTGTGGAAGGCGACAAGGGCGTCTATGTCGATATCCGACACGCCGTCACCGTAGGTGACCATGAAACGTTCGGTGTCTATGTATCTGGCAACCTGCTTGATGCGTGCGCCCTTAAGGGTGTCTTCGCCGGTATCGCAGAGTGTGACCTTCCAGTCGGTGCAGCAGGAGTTGTGGGTCTGCACCTCGCCGCTGGCAAGGTCTACGGTGAAGTCTGTGTTGCGTATCTTGTATTCCCAGAAATACTGCTTGATGTACTCGCCCCGGTAGCCCAGCGGCAGCACGAAATCTTTGTAACCGTAGCGGGCGTAGCGGTTCATGATATGCCACATGACCGGCTTGCCGCCTATTTCTACCATGGGCTTGGGTTTGTATTCGGTCTCTTCGCGCATGCGGGTGCCCTTGCCGCCGCAGAGAATGATGGTTTTCATGGGAGTACCCTGTTTGCTGTTCCGCATCTCGCGTTACGCGTTGCCGAAAGGCGTGGCCGAGGCGGGCGGTTCGTTTTGTTCACTATGGGGCAGGGAGAATGCCCGGTCAATGGAAACCCCTTCCGGGTGTCCCGGCGGTGGGGTGAAAAACATGTTCCGGTAGGTTAGGGACACCTCGTCCAGACTGTGCGGATGCTGTGCGAGGCGTTCATCCAGCCGGACGATGGCCTCCTGAATTTCCGCAGCGCTTTCCGCAAGGTGCCAGATGACGTCTTTTCCGTACTCGGGAAGATAAAAATGGTTCAGTGCATCCGGATTGTGCAGGACGACAACGGGAAATCCCAGCGCGGCGGATTCGAGGAGTGCTCCCGAGGAAGACCCGGCCACGATGCGGCATTCCGAAAGAACATCTTGCAGGCGTTTGTCGGTTACCGTGTGCCGTTCTGTCAGGAGGTGCCTGTACCTGCCGCTGTCTGTGGCCGGATGGAACTTGAAGATGAAGTCGTGGGGAGCGTTTTGCAGCACCTGAAGGATTCTGAGAATTTCCGTGTGGAAATACGGGAGGATGACCAGCACCTTGCCCTTGCTGTCGCGTACGGGAGGTGTGCTGAATATCCACGAATACCGGAGTGACGGGCCTACGGCAAAGGTGCCTTCTTCCCTCAGGTAGGCGCTGCCGTTGACGATGATTCGGTCCGGCGTGGTGCCGAACCGCACTTCCGCCGGGTCGAACGTATAGTTGAGCATGGTTTCCGGCCAGAGGAACAACTGGGCTCCGTGGATGGAAACGGCGGCATGGCGTGACCGCAGGCCGCGGTAGAACATCTTGTCCAGTTCCTGATTCTCGTACCAGCTTATGCAGTGTATGTCCGGGTAACGCTCGGCCAGCCTGCGGCCGAACCGTTCGCGGACAAAGCCGTTCAGAACATTCTGGTCAAGGCTTTCCCAGAAGGCCTGCCGGAGAAGGCTGTCTTCCCGTGTACTACCGGTGGTGCGGGCGAAACGGGCAAGGCGGAACGGATAGCGCAGGATGTCATACAGAATGCCTGCATAGTCTCCCGCCGTGAGGAGGTGAAATTCCGTGACGGCGGGCACGTTTTGCCGTTCAAGCACACGGAGCAGGGCTGTAAGCTGGCGCGGAGTCTTCAGGCCGTAAAACTTGGGGACGTATGTCCACGTGACGTTGTGCGAGGTCAGATGGCCGGCAAGGCCGGGGAAATACTTATCTGTGAACCGGCCGTTGCTGAGTGTGTCGCCGACCAGAAAGAAAATATCTACAAGCACGGTCCGTGAGGCGGACGCAGGCATGGGCGCCAGAGGTGGACGGCAGGCTATGCGGCAGGCCGCGTGGAGCAGGAACAGCACAATATTTTTGGCAAGATAGCGTGCGATTTTCAGGGCCTTGAAGGCAATGCCGTAAGACCGTGCGGGGTGGCCGAGGACGTAGCGTTCCAGCAGCGCACCGTAGAAGGGATTTTTGGTGAGCACCAGATTCACGGTGAGCACGGGGTCTGCATACGCCTGTTGCGCCATGCGGGACAGATACGCAAAGATGTGCCGCGTGGCAGCCGTGATGGATGAACGGTC
The DNA here is from genome assembly GCA_964425115.1 of uncultured Desulfovibrio sp. Classification (GTDB taxonomy): domain Bacteria; phylum Desulfobacterota; class Desulfovibrionia; order Desulfovibrionales; family Desulfovibrionaceae; genus Halodesulfovibrio. Next base: position 5,946 of record CAYRLL010000093.1, read on the forward strand.
GGTGGACGCCAAGCGTTCGTTCCTCATGCAAGAGTTGTAATGTGCTCGGAAAGCAGGGTCAGGTCCTCGCCCCACGGGCAGCCCTTGTCCGCGAAGAAGCGGCCCCTGCCGTAAAACAGGGTGCCGACCTGCTGCGCAGCCTGAAGGTCTGTTATGCTGTCACCCACCATGAGAGTGCGTTCCGGGTTGGCCCTCATCTCGCGCACGATGGTTGCGAACAGTTCGGTTTTTCCGGGGGGAGAGCCGAGGATCATGGCAAAATACCGTTCCAGTTCCCGCTTGGTAAAGATGAGCGCAAGCTCGCTGTGCGGCGTGCCGGAGGCAACGCACATGGGCAGCCTGCCGTGCTGCCGGGTAATGCATTCCATGGCACCCGGCACAAAGGGGGAGGCCAGCACCTCATCCAGACAGGCTTCTGCAAACCGGGCGCACATGGCATCCAGTTCGTGGGGGAGAATGTCTCTTCCGAGCACCTGTGTGTGGAACCAGCGGAATTTTTCCATCCTGCTCACGCCGCCATGGGCCAGATGGTAGTCCACCAGCTTCTGGCTGGCTTCGCCGCCGTATTCCCTGACCGTATGCGCAAACGCCCGTGTCTTGCAATCCAGCGATTCGAGGATAACCCCGTCGCAGTCAAAGACGATGAGTTCTAGTCCCATGAACAGGCTCCGAGGGACGAGAGCAGGTTTTTGACAGCGTCAATTTCCATCTGGATGCGCCCCTCACGGGCGTAAGACCCAATGTGGGGAGTGAGGATGACGTTGTTGAGCGCGGCAAGGGGGCCCTTGTAAGGTTCTTCGTTGAACACGTCTATGGCGGCACCGGCGAGGTGTCCGTTCACAAGAAGCTCGTGCAGTGCGGTCTCGTCCACCAGCCCGCCGCGGGCGCAGTTGATGAGCCAGCTCCCCTGCTTCATGACGGAAAGTTCTTCACGGCCCAGAACATGGCAGCAGCCGCGCTGCTTGTTGCAGTGCAGGGTCACTATGTCTGCCCAGCAGAGCAGGTCCATGAGGTCCATGCGCTGGAATGTCTCGTGCGATGCAACCATCGGGTCGGAATAGCGGACCGTGGTGCCGTGCATGGCAAAGGTCTGCGCCACAAGCTTGCCGATGTTCCCGAAGCCGATCACGCCGACCTTTTTCCCCTGCAGGCTGAAGCCCATGCGTTTTTTCCAGACTCCGCCGCGCAGTTCACGGTCCATCCATGAAACATTGCGCAGCAGGTCGAGAGCAAGCCCGAGGGCGAGTTCCGCAACGGCCAGAGTGGGACCGCCCGGCGTGTTGCGGACAAGGATGCCCAGCTCCTGCGCGGCCTGCATGTCTACGTTATCCATGCCCACACCGCAGCGGGAGACGCAGCGCAGGTCCGGAAGCAGGGCCTCCAGTTGCTCTCTCCCCAGCCGTTCCGTGCCGGCCACCACACCCGTGCATCCGGCGGCGAGTTCGGGGAGTTCGGCTTCCGTGAGCTGGCGCTTGTAAGGGTTGAGCACGTAGTCGAATCCGTTCTGCTCAAGAAGCTCAAGGGGCTCTTTGGAGTAAACGGCGAAGGTGGAGGTTGTGATGGCGATTTTCGGTTTTGTCATGGTCTTCCCTGCGTGTGCTTGCTCATGTGCCGGTCCGGGTGCCTTGCTGCATCTGCCGCGTTAGTCTTCGCGGTCGATTTCCTCGATCATGTCCAGAATGCCCTGACCGATGTCTATGAAGGTGGAGGGGATGATTTTTTTACCACGGCGCGGGGTGTACCGGTAGGGAGTGAGCGCGTAATGGGACTGCTGGTAGGTGTCTCCCTCCGGCGTGAAGTGCAGCCGGATGTTCTTGCCGGATATTTCGCGGATCATTTCCAGCACATCGCGGGTGGTGAGAATCTGCGTTCCGGTAAGGGTGAGGCATTCGTTGGCAAACTCCGGAGAGAGAGCCTTTACGCTCATGCGCGCTGCATCCGAAACGTGGATGTACTCCCGGCGTTCCGAACCGGTGCCGGGGTACACGATTTCGCCTTTCTTCAGCCCCTGATCCACAAAGCGCTTGAGTCCGTTCCATACCTGCGCCCGGGGCCCGTAAAGCGAGCCGTAGCGCAGGATGGTGAATTCAAGCCCCGTCTGCTCGTGGAAGGTTTCGATGAGGCTTTCCACGGCCTGCTTGCTGATGCGGTAGAAGGAGCCTTTGTTGCTGTATACATAGACCGTGGACGCGAGCAGAAAGCGCTTTATGCCCGAAGCAATGCCCGCCTGAATGATGTTCAGGCTGCCCAGAATATTCTTTTCCAGCGTTTCACGGGGCGAACGGGCGGACTCGCCGATATCGGCCACGCCGGCAAGGTGGTAGATGTAGTCCGCCCCTTCGGTGGCTGCAAGCACCTGACCGTAGTCCATGATGTCGCCGATGATCATGCGCTGCCGCGGGCTCAGCCAGGGCGAGGTGTTCCTGTCGAAAATGACGACTTCACAGCCTTCGCGCTCCAGCTCGTCCGCAAGATGGCTGCCCAGAAAACCCGAGCCGCCGAAAACGACCACCTTCTTACTTGTGCTCATCGTCAACCATCCATGCATCGAACCGGTGGGCCAGTTCATCCATCTTTTCCATGCCCAGATCGGTCATGTTCTTGCGGTCAGAGTTATAGTAGCTCCAGAAGATGTCGTCCTTGTATTCCTTGCGGTAGGTGCCGCCCTGCAGGTCGCGCACAGCAGCGAACCGTGCCTTGAGCAGGGACATGGTTTCTTCATGGAACGTGGCGCATTCGTTATCTGCAATGGCTACGGAGGCAAGGCCGTGCTTGTGGCGGAGCATGTTCACGTATGCCTCGTTGACGTTGCGGTATCTGTAGTTGCCGTCGTCTATGCTGACAACGGAACCGGGAGTAAGCAGCGGGCACAGGCATTCGAGTTCGCCCTTCAGGTTGACCCACGTGTGGTCACTGTCGAGGAAGCAGAAGGAGACGTTTTTGCCCTTTTCTTCGAGAATGGGAATGCCCGCGTATTCGGAGGTGCTGCAGTAGGGGACGTACTTCCAGTGGTTGAAGATGTTTTTGTCCGCAAAATGCTTGAAAAGCGTGTCTGTGAGCATGCCGCGCAGATAGGAGAGCTTGTTGCCGGAGATGTCCCACGAGTACAGTTCCGTATTCCAGCGGATGGCAAAGTACAGCAGCACGATGGTGGAGGCACCGCTGCCCGTTTCCACAAGCACGTGGCTGGAAGAGGTGAGCTGCGGCCGTTCCTTCTCGATGGAATCAAGCAGGTTGTACAGCGCGATGAACTCGGAGTCCGGAATGCCGTTGGGCCAGCGCGGGAGCATGCGCTTTATGGTAAGAAGAAAGCGGACCGGGTCGGATTCTATCTGTTCACGGGTGCCGAAGTAGAAATCGTACATGGTTTTTCTCCAAAAGACTTAAAGCCAGTCCCCGCCTGTCAGGGCCAGCATTTGTCCGGTAATGAAGCTCCCCCAGCCGGAGAGCAGGTAGATGATGAGCGCAGCAGCCTCTTCCGGAGTGCCGCCGCGTTTGAGCGGTATGAGTGAAACGCGACCGGAGAGGTCTTCTGCGCGTTTGCCCTGCCAGCGCTCATGAAAACCGCTTTGGATGAAGCCAAGGCGGATGCCGTTTACCAATATCCGGTGCTGCGCGCCCTCCCGCGCAAGCCCCTGGACGAGGCATTCCGTGCCGCGTTTCGCCACGGCGTAGGGAAACGCGCCGGGACTGCCGCCATGGATGGCGGATTCCGTGCCGTTAAGCACGATGCGGCCCTGACCTTCTGTGCGCATGTGGCGCATGGCGGCGCGCGCCAGAAAGAAGGGAATGCTCAGGTTGAGAGAGATGTCTGCCGACCATTCCTGTTCCGTGAGGTCTGCCCAATGAGCGGTGCGGGCAATGCCGCCGCACAGGACGACAAGGCCGTTAAGCCCGCCCGCCTTGCCGGCAAACTCGTCGACCAGCGCAACGCAGGCAGCATCATCGGTCAGCTTCTTTTCCAGCGGGATGACCTGCGGGGCGTGCGCCTGCTCCGTTTCCGGGCGGGGCGATGCGCGATGGGCACCGATGATGCACCCATGGCTGGACTCCAGCATGGAAACGGTTGCCCGGCCGATACCGCCGCTGGCACCCACTACGAGTATTTTACTGCCCGGTTCCACCGTGGGAACCCAGCCGGGTGGTGTAAACGTGTTCATGCGTAATTCTCCCGCATGATTTCCGCGCTTCTGGCAAGCGGACGCAGGGGATGCTCCGGGTCCGTCATGCGTTGTTCCAGCGTGGCAAATCCATCATAGTGCATCTGTTTGAGCAGCGCGCCGAACGTGTGGTGCGGAACGCCGCCCTGCCGGGTGAGTTCGCCCAGTCCGGGTTCGTTCACGTGCACGTGGGCAATGCCCAGTGACGGGTGCCGTAAGGCGGCAAGGTTCATTTCGTCTGCCTCATGCAGGGCTTTGGCGTCCAGATGAACCTGAATTTCCGGCCTGCGCACCCGCAGCAGCAATGATCGCGCGTGCGCCACCGTGTGCATGTAGTCTGACTCGCTCGGCCCCAGCGCCTCCATGACAAGTGCCGTGCCGTGTCCGGCAATGGCGTGCGCCAGTTGCGATAAGAAATCGGCGAAGATGTCGTCCGCCTCCTCCATGGGCAACGAGCCGCGCCGCCGGGCAGACGGCGAGCCGAAGACAAGCGTCCTGCCCCCCAGATCGCGGCAGATGCGGGAAAGGTGGGTGAGAAAGACGAGCATGTCTTTGCGGCCTTCTGCCGTGCCGAAGACATTCATGCCCGGCTGGTCGAAAAAGAGCGAATGCAGGCCTGCTATGTTCAGCCCGCAATCTTCCGCTGCCCTGCGGTAGCGTTCCACCATGGCGGGGGTGACCGCCGAGACATCTTGCCAGACCTTGCTCGGCGCAACTTCTATCCCTTCAAACCCCATGTCGCGGAGAGCCGGAAAAAGCTCTTCATGAGCGAAGGAAGGGAGGCCTATGTTCGAACAGGCGAGCTTCATTGCCGGTTACTTCCCCAGAATCTTCAAAATCTGCGTGGTGCGCCACGGACAGCCGTTGCAGGCGGCCACTTCATGTGAGCGGCCTGCCATGTGCAGCTTTCTGGCTTCCTGCACCCTGGGTGCAAGCCAGCAGTCGGAAACGGCCATGTCCTTTACGTTGCCGGGCGAAAGGTGGCGGTAGTCATCGTTGTTGCACGGCATGATCCGGCCGTCCCACTCAATGGTCATGCGCTGCCAGAGCTGGGGGCATGCCCAGTTTCCGGCCACGAGACCCGTGTTGCGGTCTTCCGCCTCCTTGTAGTCGATGGAGGCGGTCTCGTCACAGTAGGGAGCCCAGTATCCGGCATATTCCTCAAGGTCAATGCCGGGGAGCGCCACGGTCTGCATGCGGATGCGGGGACCACTGCTGCCCGCCTGCTCTCGCAGGTTCTTGAGCATTTCCGCGTTGCGCTTGATACGGTCGAACTTGGCTCCTACGCGGGCGCGTTCAAAGGATTTGGGGTCTGTTCCTTCCACGGAAATGGAGATGCGGTTCAGCCCTGCATCAATGAGTGCCTTTGCCTTGGCTTCGGTCAGCAGCATTGCATTGGTGTTGAAGTATACGTCCAGTACGCCGTTTTTACGGGCGTAGGCCACCATGTCTGCAATGCGCGGGTGGAGAAGCGGTTCGCCGCGATAGCTCAGCTTGATGCTGCAAAGCCCCTTTTCCCTGCCCTCGTCGATGATGCGGGTAAAGAGGGAGTAGTCGATATCTCCGAAGTCTTCCGGCGCCAGATAGGGAAGCTTGTCGCAGAAGGTGCACTTCAGGTTGCACCGGTTGGTGGCCTCGATATCAAGATGGATGGGGAATTCCCGGACAACGAAGTTCCGGGGGTTTTCATCCCACATGCGCCGGTATTCGAGATAGCGCTCATCCGTGCTCTGGTGAACCGAGGTTCCGCTCAGGCTTGTGAAATTTGCGTTAGGCGTAGCCGTAACGTGTGAAGTGCTCATGGCTTATTCCCCGTAAGGAGTCTTGTCTTCCGTGAATCCATGCTTGCGCAGCCAGAATTCCACGCCGGGGAGCATGTATTCGTAGTCGATGTCGCAGCCGCCCCACTGCTTGAGCGGGAAGATGTTCCGCCCCATCCACTTCTGGGGCAGCAGGCCGTCATGGATGCTGTCGAGGTTGCCCGGGCGGATGATGGAAACGCCCATGTCCGCGAACCATACATCGCCCTGAGAGTCGCGGTCGCAGTTCAGGGTTTTGGGATCGCCGAAGGTTTCGAACGGCACAAAGGGCTGCAGCAGGCCGTTGGCATCTTCCTTGCGGGCGCGCAGCGGGCTCCACATGTTGTAGCTGGAAACCGAGACGGCTGAATCCACCTCGGGACGGGCGCGCAGAACCTCTATGCCTCTGTCGATGGTCTCGGCGAGGATGGTGGCGGCGTTGCACATGAGAAGCACGATTTGCTCCAGTTCTTCGCCTTGGGGCAGGTACTGTTCTCTGATGACCTTGTAGGCATGGATGTAGGCATCTTCACCGAGCGCTTCCTTGGTGGCGAGGTAGGCGGGGCGCTCAATGATGGTGGCGCCGTACTGGCGGCCCAGTTCCATGATTTCTTCGTCATCGGTGGAGACGAACAGGCGGTCCACATGCTTGGCATGTTTGCCGGCGAGCATGGCGTATTCGGAAAGCTTGCGTCCGAGTACGGGGTATACGTTCTTGCCCGGAAAACCGGTGCTGCCTTTGCGTCCGATGATAATGGCTGCGATCATATGAAATTGTCCCTCTGGGATATCAGTATACTTTCCAGTTCGGCCGGTTGTTCAGAATCTGCTGCAGGGCCTCCTGCTCGCTGGGGCGCATAACCAGGCTGCGGATCTTTCTGCCGAGCTTTTTCTCTATGGGCTGCGCCACGCCGTGCAGTTTGTTGGGGTCTACGTTGCCGACGACGAGCACGTCTATTATGCCGCTGTCCACACCTTTGGCATAGTCGTCCAGAATGTAAACTTCCTGAACGTCGCCAAGGTGGGTGAGTATCTGCTCGATGACCCTGTCTATGCCGAAATGCTTGCGCACGATGGAGCTGATTTCCGGAAAGAACGGGTGCCGGGTGTTGGCCTTGTAGTAGATGTTCCGCCCCTTCTTTTCCTTATCAAGATACCCCGCCTGACTCAGGCCGTCCAATTCCTCTTTCAGCGCGTTGGGTGAAAGGCTGAACTCGCTGGATAATTCGCGCAAATAGGAAGAGACCTCAGGATTCAGGAAGAGCTTGAGGAGCAGCTTGATGCGCGTTTTGGATGTGAAGAGCTTGTCGAGCATGGGTGTTATGTTAAGGAAAATTGAAC
>CAYRLL010000094.1:0-10468 GCA_964425115.1 uncultured Desulfovibrio sp.
TTCAGACTCGGCTTTACGAAAATCCGTTTTTCGAAAAAACACGGTTTGTCAGCTAGCTGCAGCGCCCCCGGTCCGTAATCGGACCGGGGGCGTTTTTTGTCTGGCCTGTTTCGTCCGGCGGACCGGAAGGGGGCTATCTGTTTACTTTGAGATAGGATTTTACCCGGCGGACCCTTTCAATCTCGCTGGCATATTTGACAGCCAGTTCCGCTTCCCGCTGGGTGCCGACTATGCCCATAAGCACGACATTGCAGCGCACCACGGCGATATCAATGTTCGTGGACCATATTCTGTCATCCATGATCAGTTCCTTGTTCAGGTCTGCGCGGATGAGCAGGTTGTCGCTTGTGCCGCAGGGGTCGTTTTCAATCTTGGGAAAGAAGTAGTGGGTTACGCTCTGTACGCCGCTTATGGAGTGGACAATGGACAGGGCGCGCTGTTTCTGGGCTTCGCTTTCGATTTCGCCGTAGACGTAGACGTGGCCGTTATACGATTTGCCCCCCATATCCAAGACCTTGACCAGATCATCATGCAGGAAGCGCGCGGTAATTTCCGTGTTGATGTACTTGTCTGAGGCAAAGGTCTTTACATCCCTTTCGTCCACGGCAGCCTGATAAATAGTGCCGCAGCCGGTGGCAAGAGAGAGCAGTACAAGGCTTGCGAGCAGGCGTAATGTTTTGATCATGGAACCATTCTCCCTTCACGTTTTTGTTGTCTGAGGTTCATCCCGCCGCTGTCCATGCCCCTGCCGGCATCGTAGATGCCCACCACGGATTCGGTGGTCACAACAGTGCGGGCACGGCGGTAGTAGCGCAGGATGTTGTGATAGTCTGATTCGTATCCTTCGTAAATCCGCCAGCTGTCGCAGCGCTCGATGACCAGTTCCCGGGTAAGGCACAGGCAGAGCGGGTCTATGTTGCTGGGGCGGACAAGTTCTCTTCCCGGCTCAGAGCGGGGCAGGTAGTCGCAATCAAAGGCGCGGCTCACATCAATGCGCGCGATGAGCATTTCCACCTTCCGGTGTTCTTCATATACAAGAAACGCCTGCGGTGTAAGGGCGTTGTCATCGTCCAGAAAAATCAGCCTCCGGCCTTTGGAGGCCGTGAGCAGCATGCGCCGGACACCGTTGCCGAAGTTTCCCTGTCTGGGCAGGGACAGAAAGCGCGCCGAGAGGTGGTGTACCGCCTCCAGGCCTTTTACCCCGTCGTACCCGATAAGCATTTCCACCGCAGAAGCAGGCAGGCCCGCGTGTTCCATGGCCGCGAGCACGCTTTGCAGGGCGTGGCGCAGGGCCGTGGGGCGGTTTCCCGTGCTGGGGGTGATGATGGTGTATTCGGGGGCAGGCATTGCGCGGCAGCCTCAGCGTTTTTTCCGTAACTGCTTGAACCATGCGGCAAGGCGGGGTTCCTGTCCATGTTCCTTGGGCTGGTAGAAGCTGCGTTCTTCCAGCCCGTCCGGCAGGTATTGCTGTTCCACATGTCCTTCCGGGTAACTGTGCGGATACAGGTAGTTTTTACCGTACCCCCAGTCCTTTTGCAGTTTGGTGGAAGGATTGCGCAGATGCAGCGGTACCGGGCGCGGCCCGTTGGTGCGCACCTCTTTGGATGCGGCGAGGTAGGCGGCGTAGGATGAGTTGCTCTTTTTTGCCAGCGCGAGGTAGGTGACGCATTCTGCCAGAGGAATGAAGCCTTCCGGCATGCCTACGAACTCCACGGCGTGCTGGCACGAAACCGCAAGCGGCAGCGCCATGGGGTCTGCAAGGCCAATATCCTCTGAGGCGGAGAGAATGAGGCGGCGGCAGATGAACCGGGGGTCTTCTCCTCCTTCCAGCAGGCAGGCAAGATAGTAGAGGGCCGCATCGGGGTCGCTGCCCCGTATGGACTTGATGAGGGCGGACGCCAGCTCGTAATGATTGTCTCCGTCCTTGTCGTGGCGGATGACCACTTCCGGCAGGGCCGTGCGCAGTGCTTCGAAATTGCGGGATTCTTCCGGCAGAGAGGCGACATATTCCATCAGGTTGAGCATGGTGCGCGCGTCTCCGTGCGCCACGCCCGCAATGAAGTCGTATGACTGATCGTCCAGCGAGAATTGGCAGGCATAGGCGCCGCGTCTGGCAAGGTCTGTCATCTCTGCCCTGTTCAGCGGGCGCAGCCGCAGCACATGCATGCGTGAGAGCAACTGGCGGGTGACGCTGAAGGAGGGGTTCTCCGTTGTGGTGGCAATGAGCGTGACCTCGCCGGATTCCAGAAGCGGAAGGAAAAAGTCTTGCTGCGCCTTGGAAAAACGGTGCAGTTCATCCAGCACCAGCACATCCACGCCCGCAAGGGATTTGCGTAACTGCTGCAGGCCCGCTTCCGGCGCGCTTACGCGCAGCCAGTTCTTGCCGGACTGCTTGGCCAGCAGAAGCGCGAGTGTGGATTTGCCGCATCCGGGGGGGCCGAACAGGAGCAGGCTGGGCAGGCGGGGAGCGCTGGAAAGGGCGGTAATGCGCGCGCGCAGGTGTTCCTGCCCGACGAACTCATCCAGCGTTTCCGGCCGGATACGGTCTGCAAGCGGTTGCCGTATGCTCATGCCGTTTCTCCGCAGTGTTGACCGGCAGGATGCCCTGCCGTGTGCAGTTCATGGTGCCACCAGTCAAGCCCGAGGCAGAGCAGGGCGGCCGTTTCCCAACGCAGGATGCGCCTGCCAAGGCTTACAGGCGTGATGCCCGCAGCGGTAAGCGTGGCTACTTCATTATCGGAAAAGCCGCCTTCCGGCCCCACGACAAAGAGGGTGCGGCCCATTTGCCCGAGGGCAGAAGGAGCGAGCAGGGCAGAGGGCGACTGCCCTTCCCAGAGCAGGAACGCCCTGTCAAAGTGCGCCGCATGCGCCGCAAGTTCCTCCGCGCCGCCGGGGAGGGTTTTCAGTTCCGGCAGCCAAGGATTAAGGCTCTGCTTGGCACCGGCAATCATCTGCGATTCCCATGAATCCTTCACGTCGTCCGGAACACGGGATTGGGAGCGGTCTGCCTGCCAGAGCCATATGCCGCCGGCTTCCAGTTCCACCGCTTTTTCCAGCAGCCAGCCGCGCCGGACGGACTTGCCCCAGCCCAGAGCAAGCACGGTGGAGGAAGCGGGTGGCGCATGTTCGGCCAGCCGGACCGGCTCAAGAAATACCTTGTGCTTTTCCGTGGCGGTGATGCGGAAAACACCTTCACGGCCGCGTCCGTCCAGAAGGCGGAGCAATTCGCCCGCACGTGCGCGGAGCACCTTGACCAGATGTCTGGCTTCCTGCCCATCCAGCAGATAGGGAGCCTGCCATTGCTCCGGCGGCAGAAAAAATGTTTTCACGGACGGTTCTCCGGCGGGAGTATGGGATGATGATACTGTCTTTGCATGCCGTCTGTGTAACAGGCGTGCAGGAAGATGCCAAGACAGACAGCGGTATGGACCGCGAAAAAGGGTGCGGTGATGAAACCGCACCCCTGTGTCTGTGATTGTTACCGGCTCATGCTGCCCGGGCATGGCGTCCGCAAGCGTGCGGGCGGTCAGTCTTCCAGCTTCATGCGGGCGGTGCCGTTTTTGTAAAAGGGCAGTTCCGCCCGGTCGGCCTTAAGTTCAGCGCGCGAGGCCTTTATGACAAAGGCTGCTTCTTCCGCGTGTTCCCGTTCCACATAGGCAAGAGCCACGGAATGCCCCACCGAGGGGCAGAAGGAACCGCTGGTGACAATGCCTACTTCCCGTCCTGCTCCCTCGCCCTGCGGCAGGCAGACGACATCGTGATGGCGGGCGGCACGGCGGCCGGGGATGCTGAGGGGAATGAGCATGTGGCGCACGCGGGCATCGCCGCCCTTGCCGATATACTGGGCAGGCGACTTGAGCAGCCAGCCCATGCCCGCTTCCGTGGGGGTGTGGTCGGTATCCAGATCCTGACCGTAGAGGGGCAGCCCCACTTCAAGGCGCAGGGTGTCGCGTGCGCCAAGCCCTGCGGGTTCCACACGCGGGTCGGCGCACAGGGCATCCCACAGGGGCTGGGCATTGCCTGCGGGCAGATAGAATTCATACCCCAGCTCGCCGGTGTATCCGGTGCGGCTTACGATAAGGGGAGAACCTGCATACTCCACAGTGACGTGATTGAAGTACTTGAGGGAGCGCAGTCCGCTGCCCAGAACAGACTCCAGCACGGCGTAGGATTGCGGCCCCTGAAGGTCTATCTTGGCGGTCTGTGCGGAAATATCGTCAAACTGCAGATTGCCGGGCAGGTGAGAAGCTATCCACGCGAAGTCGCCGGCGGTGCAGGCACCGTTTACCACCAGCATGTAATCGTCTTCTCCCATGCAGTAGACGATAAGGTCGTCCAGAATGCCGCCCTGTTCATTGAGCAGGAACCCGTAGCGGCATTTGCCGGGGCCGAGGGTATCCAGATTGTGGGTGACGATGCGGGAAAGGGCTTCGCGGGCACCCGCCCCCCTGAGCGTGAACTCGCCCATGTGGCAGATATCGAAGATGGATGCGTGCTCGCGGGTGTGGTTGTGTTCCACGATGATGCCCTTGTACTGTATGGGCATATTCCAACCCGCAAACGGAGCCATTTTGGCCCCTTGGGCGATATGCCATGCCGTGAGCGGCGTGTGGAGCAGGTCAGACAAGGTGTCCTCCTGAGCGGGGTTGAGGTGATATGTGGTTGTGGTTGCGCAGTACGGCAGAATGGCAGATGAAATTTAGCGATTCTGTCCGAACTCACGCCGAGATTTGCGGATTGCCTTGAATTCGTCAAGTAGGGAGACGAGTTTTCCGTAGTTTTTGCGTATGTCTGCTCCGTAGGGGGTAAGTTCGTCTTCCCGGCATTCAATGTAGTTGCGGCGCAGATAGCGGTCGTTGAGTATGGCATCCACAAGCGCGATGACGCTGTTTACCAGGTCTTCAAAATAACTGACTATTTCAAACTTGAGTCCGTGGAGCAGGGCAACGGATTCCGTAAGCATTTCGCCGTAACCGATGCGCGCTCCTCTGGATTCGCGCCGCATCAGGTCTTCCAGAATGCGTATTTTGCGCGCCTGCTGGATGAAGCTGTATTTGGCCCATACCTCCTGATACAGTTCGTTCAGGTTGCCGAATACATCGTAGTTGTCCGGCGAGAGCAGGTAGCCGTCCAGCACCTTGACCACATTGGAATAAAACTCGTCGGAATAGCCAATGATACGGCGCTGGTGCTTGGAGAGCCAGGCGAAAAGAAATTTCAGGCGTTTTTCGTCCGTATCCGTATTTTCCACAATTTCGTTGCGTTTATAGGCGATGCGCCCCATGTATTCGCCGCGCACTATGTCGTTCAGGCGCAGGAACATGTTGGTGGTGTCTTTGATGATGTTCAGGTCGTCAACGACCCTGCCCGTAAGAGGATGAATGATTTCCTGCCGGGAGACGGAGAGGGCGCGTTCCTGCCGTACGTTGTCCGGATTGAATTTATGTTGGGAGTAGGTAACGCGCAGAATAACCACCCGGCGCTCCTCATCCACAAAAAAGCCCCCTTCTTCCAGTCTGCGCACCGCCTCAGCCTGATCTTTATGCACCTTTACAAGGGCAATCTTCTCTATGGCGGGATAGTGCTTGCGTCTGGGAGGGGTATACAGGGTGGTGAGTGTGCGGTCGCTCTGCCCGAGCACCCGGATGAGGAAGCGTTCTCCCATCTTGTGCAGGCGGCGGGCGAACAGGGCGCTGGAAGTGCGGCGTTCTGACACAATGGGAAAGCCGTATAGCTCCATGAGATACTGGTAGACAAAAAGCCTGTTCCGCTCGTACTTCTCGTTGTCGCCCACAGAGAACTTTCCTGTACGCATGCCGAACCGCTTGATCTCCGGGTCCAGGTCGGAAGGAAAAGAGGCGTACACCCCGGAAAGGTAGTAACTGCCGAAGGAGTCCAGCGCCATAACCTGTGCGCGGTCCATCTCCAGCAGATAGGGGAGTATCTGGGGATAGTGGTCCATGACCGAGACATCGTATTTCAGGAACCGCTGCTTGAAGGAATCATGCATCTTTTTGGGCAGGCGGTTCTGCAATGTCTGAACATTGCGGGAAAGGACGGTGTTTTCAAGCGGGCATGATTTTCCCTCTGCAGAAGCTGTGTCGTCCAGCAGCGAATGCAGGATGTCGAACTGGAAAATTTCTGAGAAATAGTTAATCTGCCGGTCCAGCGCCACAAGGGAAAAGCCCGGAGCGTTTTTGTATTCCCATGTGTCGGATTCAAAGGAGGGCAGCAGTTCCCTGTTTTCCACGATGGGATAGTCCGGGTTTTCGCAGAACGGCTTGAGAAGGCAGAACTTGGTATGCACAATGTCGAGAAAGTTCTTCAGCTCGACCAGCGAATTGATGTTGACGGGCGCGGAAAACGAGTCGTGCCCGTCCCAGGGCAGGCCGCATTGTGAGAATGCTTTTTTCCAATCAAGCGTCATACGGTGCCGTCAGGTTGCAAATTGTGCGGTAAGAAAGGGATCGACCGGAAAAACTGTGTGCATGGTATGATATTTTCTAAAAAAATTCTACTTTTTCATCGCCATTGGCTTCTCTGCTCCGGCAACGCATAGGGATACTTTTTTTATTCTTGTTTTCCGGCATATTATCCCTGAAGCCGGGCTGCTGGTTCAGGTGGGCGGAACGGCAGAGATTGAAACAGTCGCGGTAATCCTATACAAATATGGAATAAATGGACGTCCGGCGTTATCCGGTCGGAAACGTACGGTCCAACCCCTCGATAACAAATCCGAATCTTCCGGATTCGGCAGGTATATCGCCAATGAACACCAAGTCCTGTTATGAACGCATACTGGGAATAGTCTGCAGCGTTTTTGATGCGTATTCCGCCGTGCTGATCACGCCGGATTCCACCGGCAGGGCATTTGCCGTAGCCGGCAGTTTCAGTCTGGGCGATCATGTGAACCGTGCCGCCCAGTTTGTTCCGGGCAAGGGCCTTGTGGGCTGGATTATCAGTAATCAGGCCCCCATGCTGGTGAACGACTTCGATACCCGCCAGTACCACCTGGGGTACTATGTCAGTAATGAGGAATCCAAGATCAAGGCGTTCATGGGCGTTTCGCTCAAGAACGGGTCGGGTGCCCTGTGTCTGGACAGTAAGCGGCAGTATTCATTTTCCAACAAGGATCAGAAAATTCTCCAGCTCTTCGCGGACCTTGTTTACGAGGTGCAGACAAGTTCCTGCCTTGCGGCGGAAACCATGAATCTGGGGAAGTATTACAACTGTCTGCAACTGGTGTACGGACTGCGAAAGAGGCACAAGAACTGGACAAAGTTTCTTGAGCACTTCTTGGGGCTCATGGCAGAAAGTACGGGTTTTTCCTATTGCAGCTTCGCTTCGCGTGATGAGGCAGGGAACAACTATTACATCGAAGACGAGACCCACCCCTTTGCACCGGAAGAAACACAGGCCATACCCTATGGCAGCGGGCTTGTGGGCTGGGTGTTCAAGAACGGAAACCCCGTGTTCATGAGCAGTTCGGACTCCGGGGTTCCGGCATCGCCCCTGTATTGCAAGCTGGCCTCTCAGCCTAATTTCATGAGCGTTGTCTGCCTGCCGCTCATTATCGGACGCATAACACGCGGCGTTCTGGTTTTTGCCAGCGAGACACCCCGGGAGATACCGGACGAACTGAAAGTTTTTTGCCAGATGGCATCGGAGCATCTGGCATTGTTTCTTGAAAACCTGTATCTACGGAGTCGGCTCCATGAAGCCGCGCAACAGGTGCACCAGATGAGACAGGACGCGGGTCCGCATCTTACGCAAGGTGCAGGAGACGAGTTTGAATTGACCACCTTGAGCCAAGAAGAGAGCGTCTAAATGTTTGGCAAACTGTTAGGATTGTTCGGTCAGGACCTCGCCATGGACCTGGGCACTGCCAACACCCTGTTGTACACCAAGAAAGAAGGCATTGTTCTCAACGAACCTTCCGTTGTGGCCATAGATAACGACCGTAATTCCGTGCTGGCGGTCGGCAAGGAGGCCAAGGAATTTCTCGGCAGAACCCCGCAGCGCATACGCGCCATACGTCCCATGAAAGACGGGGTGATAGCCGATTTTGAGGTGACCAAGCAGATGATCGCCTTCTTCATAAAGAAGGTTATTACGGGATTCTCGCTTGCCAAGCCCAACATTGTTATCTGCGTGCCCACGGGGATTACGCAGGTGGAAAAACGCGCCGTTATAGAATCCGCCCAGCAGGCCGGGGCGCGGGATGTGCGTCTGGTGGAGGAGCCCATGGCTGCGGCTATCGGCGCGGACCTGCCCATTCATCAGCCCATGGGCAACATGGTGGTGGATATTGGCGGCGGCACCACCGAGGTGGCGGTTATTTCTCTTTCTGCCATAGCCTATGCGGAATCGGTACGTGTGGCGGGCGATGCCATGAATATGGCGGTGCAAAGATATTTTCAGGAAGAGTTCAAGCTTCTTATCGGCGAGAACATGTCGGAGCGCATCAAAATCAGAATCGGCTCGGCCCACCCCCTGCCGGAGACCCTTTCCATGGATGTTTCCGGCAAGGACATGGTTTCGGGCACGCCCAAGTCCGTTCTGGTAACGGACGGGCACGTGCGCGAGGCGCTTGCCGACCCGGTAAAGGCCATCATCATGGCTGTTCGCAAGTCGCTTGAAAAGACGCCGCCGGAGCTTGCGGGCGACATAGCGGAAAACGGTCTTCTGCTGGCTGGCGGCGGTGCCCTGCTGAAGGGGCTGGATACCCTGATAACCAAGGAAACCAACCTCCACGTCGCCATAGACAGTGACCCCCTCACCACTGTGGTACGCGGAACAGGGCGCACGCTGGACGACCGCAAGTTCTTCAGCAAAGTGTATATTAACTGATCGCACACGTTGGTCGCACAAGTTGGCCGCACACACAGGCCGCAGGCCGCCGCAGGAATATGTTCCCCCTGCAACAGGCCGGAATGATGGCGGAAGAGTACAGGGTGCTAGCCGGAAGGATTCCGGAATGATGTTGCACTGACGTTTGAATGACGCTGGAATGGCGCTGGAAGGGCGCCGGATTCAGACTGGTTTGTCCCGCCCCGTCCGCTGTAGCTCGGATGTGCTTGAGAGCAGATATGGTTAAAACGGCCCGTGGGCCGTTTTTTACCTTGAATCAGCAGGAAGCGCTTTATTCGATTAGCCGTTGTGCATGGTATATGAGGAGACGTCATGACGTTTGTTCCGGCAGATATTTTGGATGAAACCCTTGCCGTGGTCCGGGAGTCCGGGTCGATTATTCTGGAGCAATGGGACAGGCCGAGCAACATATCCCTTAAGGGCCGGATCGATCTTGTGACCGAGACGGATGTGGCTGTTGAGGAATTTCTGAAGCAACGGCTGCGTGCCGTTCTTCCTGAAGCCGGTTTCATGGCCGAAGAAAGCGCTGGCGATGCGCCGCTGGGTGAGCTGACGTGGATAATTGATCCGGTGGACGGCACGACAAATTTTGCCCATCGCATTCCGCTTGTGGCCACCTCTGTGGGGCTGTGGCACCGGGGCAAGATGATTCTGGGGGTGGTAAACGCTCCGGTGCTGCGCGAGTGCTTTCACTCTGTGCGGGGAGGCGGGGCATTTGTGAACGGCAGGCCCATTGGCGTTTCAGGAACATCCGTTCTGGAGCATGCCTTGGTCGCCACCGGGTTTCCGTACACCATACGGGAAGATGTGGATGAGGTGCTGCACTGGCTTTCGCGCTCGCTGGTCGCCACACGGGGGATTCGGCGCGGCGGGGCCGCGGCCATTGATCTGGCCTTTGTGGCTGCGGGAAGGTATGATGCGTATTATGAGATCGGACTGCGTCCGTGGGATACCTCTGCCGGTTGGCTTCTGGTGGAGGAGGCGGGCGGACGTGTGACCCAGCTGGATACCAATGCGCCCTATGATCTGTATGCACGCGGCGTACTGGCGAGCAACGGACCGCTGCATGACCCTCTTTATGCGCTGCTCAAAGGATGAGCAGGACAAGCTGAAGAGACCGGGGACTGCCGGGCAGTTGTCGCCTTTGGGAATGATATCGTAGTTCTGCCGGACTAAACTGCCCGATTCCGGAAGATGGCCCGGGACGTCCTGAACCGGCCTATTCGGCTTCCTGATCAGGCGGCGCGGGATGGAACAGGTAGTTCGCTCCGGCAGCCCATATGACAGCCGGGGTAAGTATTTCGCGGAAGTTTTCCAGCATGGCTTCCAGTTCTTCCCGGTCCACGAAGATGCCCTCGGATACTTCCTGAGGATTGGGGCAGGGCCGGTCTCCGCCAAGGCGCGCCGAAAAAAGGGTGATATCGGCGTATTCCGTTGCCTGCGAGGCGGGAATGTGCGCCACCCACGTGACCTTGCCGGGAAAAACGCCCAACTCTTCATTGAGTTCGCGCAGGGCGGCATGCTCGCGGGATTCTCCCGCAAGGACATGGCCTGTGGACGACAGGTCCCATCGGCCCGGATACAGTGTTTTTGTGTG
>CAYRLL010000094.1:10568-13112 GCA_964425115.1 uncultured Desulfovibrio sp.
CTGTTTTTCTATGCCGTGGGAAGAAAAGCAGTTTCGCCTTGCGTTTGAGCAGAACATTTTTTCCATTTTCGGCCTGCGCAGGCAGGGAGAACTGCTTGCGTACGTGGCGGTGTATCACACCCCGCATGAACTGGAAATCCTGAATATCGCCACCCATCCTGAATACCGCAGGCAGGGGCTGGGGGCAAGATTGCTGGGGTTGATGTTGCAGGTGGGCGAAAAAATGGGCATTGTCAGGGCTGTGCTGGAAGTTCGCCGTTCCAATGAACCTGCCATTGCCCTGTACAGGCGGTTCGGTTTTTCGCAGGCAGGAGTGCGCAGGCGCTATTACTCCGATACCAATGAAGACGCGCTTATCTTCATCAGGGATAGTGAACCGGAAACAGGGCAGGAATGACTCCCGGCGCTCGGCGCTGATACCTGTGCATGTGAGGAGTGTTGATCATGAAAAAGATTATGGCTGCCAACTGGAAGATGTATAAGACAGCGGACGAGGCAAAGCAGACCGCTGCGGAACTGACCAAGCTGGTGGGGGCGGTTCCTGCTGACCGTGAAGTGCTTATTTTTCCTCCCTTCACCTCGCTGCATGCTGTTGCGGGTGCGTTGCGTCCCGCTCTGGGATTCAGCATGGGGGCGCAGGACGTTTACCCTGCCGAGGAGGGCGCGTATACTGGCGAGGTGTCTCCCCGCATGCTCCGGGATGTGGGATGCCGCTGGGTTCTTACCGGACATTCGGAGCGGCGGCATGTGCTTGGCGAAAGTGATGAGTTCGTCGGCAGGAAGACGGCTTTCAGCCTTGCAGCCGGTCTGAACGTGTGCCTTTGTATAGGTGAAAAGCTGGAAGAACGCGAATCGGGCATGCTTGCGGCCGTTATTGAAAGGCAACTGGACAAAGGGCTTAAAGACGTGCCCAAGGATGTGGCTCCGGACAGCCTGGCCATTGCGTATGAGCCTGTCTGGGCTATCGGCACCGGAAAGGTTGCCCGCCCGGAGGACATTGTGGAAGCCCATGCGCTTGTGCGCGCAAAACTCGTGGCGCTGCTGCCCTCTGTAGGAGAGCGCATTCCCGTTTTATACGGCGGCAGCGTGAAGCCGGAGAACGCTGCTGAAATCGTTCACCTTGACAACGTGAACGGTGTTCTGGTAGGAGGCGCTTCTTTGCAGGCTGAAAGCTTCAGCCGCATTGTGCTTGCCTAATTCGGCACGAAAAGATCGACATTGTTCCGAGGAGGACAATCTCTGTGGAAAACCTGATTCTTACCCTGCATATCGTGGCCTGTGTCGTGCTTGTTATTCTGGTGTTGCTGCAAGCCGGCAAGGAAGGCATGGGGGTCATCTTCGGTGGCGGCAGCCAGTCGGTTTTCGGCAGTGGCGGCGCTGGCGGCATGATTGCCAAGCTTACCGGAATTGTGGCTGCGATTTTCCTCTTCACTTCCCTGAGCTACAATTACATGACGGGACACAGAGGGGCTGACGATTCGGCCATTATTGATGTGAAAATTGAAGAAAAGTCTGAACAGCCCAAGCCCATTCTGCTGGAAGAGGCCGCCCCCAAGCAGCCCGCACCGGAAGAACCTGCCAAGCAGTAGGCCTGTTCACGGCTTATCCCTGTAATACAGCAAGTATTTTGCCGGGGTGGTGGAATTGGTAGACACGCTATCTTGAGGGGGTAGTGGGAGAAATCCCGTGAGGGTTCGAGTCCCTCCTTCGGCACCATATGAATATGAAAGGCCACGGGCGCAACGCTTGTGGCCTTTTGCATGGCGGGGATACAAAGCAGAATACGCTGTCTGCATCATGTTCCGGACGGTAACGGCAGATGTTTGGCACAGTGTTGTGCGGTTTCCGGCTCATTATCACCGGAAGCGGGTACGCAACGGCGATGCAGCCTGCACCGATTTTCAAGGAATTGCCATTCATGCTGAATACCTATAGGGTTGCACAGACTGCCTGCGCAGTATGACGGCAGTGAAGAATGCCCGGCACGCTCTTTGCTTGAATCGATAGCGGTGGAGGAGGGATGTTCCCCTCACGGCTGAAAAGCCGGTCAGGTACTATTGGAGCACATGGTTTCTTTCGTCGGCGGAACATTGGGTTGCCCGGATGAAGACGACCATTCACCGCCATTGCCAAAAAGTGTTGCCCTATGTCATGCAAGAATATTGCCCAGTTTCGCGGCTGGGTGTGCCGTAAGGACAGAGAGAGGCATAACAGCCATAACGCTGCCGTGTTCTGGTTTACGGGGCTTTCCGGTTCGGGAAAGTCCACCATTGCCCATGCGGTGGAGAAACGGCTTTTTGACATGGGAATGCGGGCTTTTGTTTTCGACGGAGACAATGTGCGTCATGGGCTTTGCCGAAACCTTGGATTCTCTCCTGAGGATCGCACGGAGAATATCCGCAGAATAGGCGAGGTGGCTCAACTTTTCGCAGAGAGCGGAACAATATGCCTGTGTGCGTTCATTACCCCGCTGGAAGCTGACAGGAAGATGGTGCGCGAAAAGCTGGGACGGGATTATCATGAAATTTTCGTTTCATGTCCGCT
>CAYRLL010000095.1:0-5459 GCA_964425115.1 uncultured Desulfovibrio sp.
CCTGCGCCCAGGATGATGATGTCGTATTCCTCCACCGCCATGTCGTGGTCGTGGGCGGGACCTTGGGCGTCGTCCCGTACCAGCCCGCGCTCCCGCAGGGCTTCTTCGGCCCCTTTCAGGGCAACCATTTCAAGGACAAACCGCTCTTCCGGCATAAGTCCTATGCCGTTGTGCGTTTCGCTGAAGACCGTATGCGGCACCGAACCCACGCCGTACCGTGCGGAAAGGTCGGGGAATTCATCGGAATCCACGCACTCTGCGGAAACAAGCTGCGGCCTGGCAATGGCGCATTTAACGGCGTTCATGAACTGTCCGGGGCAATACGGGCACCCCGGTGAGGAAAAGACGCGCACATGGCGCTGCCTGTCCTGTTCGTCCAGCCCGTCCAGTTCATCCAGAATTTGGCGCGAGGCGGCGGAAAGCCCGCTCACCCCAAGAGAAACCAGCATGATGGTTTCAATAAGGGCGCGCGCCTCTTCCCCCAGCGGTGCGCCGGTAAAGCGGATGCGGTAGTCGTCCGGGCTGACCAGCAGCGTGGGGCCCAGTGTCACGTCATGCGTGCGCGCAGCATCGCTGTCCAGCGCATGCCGCTCGGTGACAATCTTGTCTGAAAGCAGGGCAAGGTCTGCCGCAAAACGGGCGGCAAAAAGGTTGAACTGATTATCCGGTTCGTCAGAGGTGAACAGCACCAGCCGAACGGTGCCTTTCAGGCTTTTGAAGACGTCCTTCAGGTGCTTTTGCCCCTCTTCGGGGATGAGCCAGTCGTGATCGGTTCCGGGTGTATGTGCAGATGCCATGGTAGCCTCCGGGTGTCTTGCGCATGAGGAATGGAAAAATACGGCAATAGAGGAATAATAGCACAGGTTGCGTGCCGTGTACAAGAAACAGATAGGCTCGCTCCGCCGGAAGGCAATAACGGAAAAGGGCAGGCGCTGTTCCGCCTGCCCTTGCAGCATGAAGACAAAGAGTTCTTTGAGTTTTTTTCGCCTCCGGCGGGCAGGGAGCTGAGCCCCCTGCACCCCGCATTAGCGAGATAAATCCGTTTTTTGACTTCAGACTCGGCTTTACGCAATCCGTTTTTTCGAAAAAACACGGTTTGTCAGCTATCTGAAAGGGCAGGCGCTGTTCCGCCTGCCCTTGGGTTATTTGTTCACCACCGGGTATCCGCCCCGGTGCCAGCCATGCCAGCCGCCCAGCAGGGCTCTGGCATTGGTGAAGCCCATTTCCTTAAGTGTACGCACCACACGGGTGCTGGTGTATTCGTTGGGTCAGGCGCAGTAGACAATTATCTCGCTGTCTTTGGGAATCTCCGCCGCCCATGTGGCTTCCTGTCCGGGCTGTCCGCGCCGTGCTCCGGGAATGATGAGCTGCGAGCCGCTCCAGTCCGCGCCTGTGCGGGCGTCCACAAACACGGCTGTTTCCAGAAGCTCCTTTGCCTCGTCCGCCGATATGCCGGTCTGTTCCGCCGCGCGGGCGGATATGGCCGTGAACAGGACAACGAACAGCAGCGTTGCCCAGAGTATGTGCAGGGTTTTGCCTCGCATGGCAGTTTCCTCCTGTAAGATGTCCCCGGCACGCGGATGCGGGCGCGGGTTTGCCTTCAGCATAGCATAGGGCGCATCTATGGCAAGCAGGAAACATTATTTGTGGGAAGGCCAATGCCGCAGGGCGGACATTGCTGATGGCAGGGGCGGGAAACTTACTTTTTTGTAGCCTGCCCGCTCTTGGGAGCGCTGTCGCCTTCCTGCGCCTTTGCGGGGGGCCGCCGGAAAGCAAGGGCGAAAAGCAGCGCGGCAGCGCATAGCCCTGCAAAAGTGTAGGCAAAAAGGAGCAGCCGCGCAGAGTCGGTGGTGCCTTCATGCACGGCATCGGCCGTGCCGCCGGTCAGCAATGCGGCCAGTCTGGCGAAGATGTCCGTGGTCAGCCCGCTGGCAACACAGGCCGCAAAACCATAGAGCAGCACGCCCGCAACTGCCAGCGGCGGCAGCACACCCCGGACGGCGTGGGAAAGATTGATAAGCGCGTACCCGGCAAACCAGCCGGTCAGGGCCACGGCGATGAGAATTTCCAGACGCGGTTCACCTGCCCAGCCCGTTGCCAGCATCGCTGCCACGCCAAGACACAGCAGAATGCTCATGGCGCGGTGAAAGTTCAGGTCGTCCGGGCGGCGGAACAGGTGCTGCATCTGGCGGCAGCAGGCGGTGAGCAGGGCCGTTGCGGCGGCAAAGGTGCCCGTAATCACCACCACGCCCATGATGTCGCGGCCCCTCTCGCCCAGGGCAATGCTTGCCATGAGAAAGTGGGGCACCACAGACCCGGCAAGGTCCAGCGGGTGCGCTGCAGAAAGGCCGCCCCACATGCAGACGCCGAACACGGCCACCGCAAGCAGCACGGCAATGGCGGTGCGGCGCGCCCCGCGGCCGCTGTCAGGCCGCACGGCAAGGTCAAACCCCAGCAGGGCGAGCAGGGCAAGATACAGGCTGCGCACGGGGTCGCCCCCGGTGGGGAAGAAGGGGGGCGTCTTTTGCGGGAACATGGTGGGAAACCACGATTCCAGCCCGTGGGGCTGGGTTGCCATAACCGCCACATAGCCCACGCCTGCCAGTGTGACCATGGTGGCAAGATAGAGCACCACGCCACGGGGCGTTTCCGGCAGCATGGATATGCAGAAGATGAGCGCAAGCAGGGTGAAGGAAAAGCCGAGGTTGGGATACCACGGCGCAAAAAGTTCATTGAAGGCGTACCCGGCTTCGCCCATCCACAGGGTGCCCAGCGTGAACAGCACCAGAATGCGTGCCGCGCTTATGATGCCCAGCCCCGCGCAATGCAGCCCGCGTGAGGCGGAAGACCCTTCCTGCGTGGCCCCCATGCCGTTGCCCGTGAACAGGGCCTGCGCCATGGCCGCGAACAGGAAGATGCCGAACAGCATGCCCCCTGCGCCGCTGCCGTTTCCGGCAGCCTTGAGCGCGCCGGGTGAGAGCATGAAAGCGAGGGGCATAAACAGTTCAAACATCGGGCATCCTCAGTTGTGCGGTGTGTGCTCGCGTGGTTTCTCGGGCGTATATCCCGCGCGCCGCGCCGTCCGGGCTTTGTCCCGGCCGGGGGCGGTGTATGCATCGGCGGCCTGACAAGGTTCATAACAGGCTGACGCCAAAAAGCAAACCGGGCGGCAGGGGAGCCGTCCGCATCAGCCCCGCATTACAGGGCGCAGCCCCCGGCACCGCTGCTGCCTGCACCGCCGCCTGAACCGTCAAACCGCGAACGGCTGCCTTTAAGACGCACGGGACCGGCCGTGATATCCTTCCCGGTCTTGCGGGCTATGGCACGTAGCATGCCGCTGAAGATCCCCTGATGGAACGGGTGCATGGCGTACCAGTACACAATGCCCCACAGGCCGCGCGGCAGGAACCGTGCGGTCATTACCAGTTCCGTCTGCGGTGCCTGTCCTGCCTGTCCTGCCAGTCCTGTTTGTCCGCCTGCGCCGGGTGCGTCATCCTGCCCCGCCGGTGTCAGTGTGAATTCCAGCAGGGCCTCACCCGGCAGGCGCATTTCCGCCAGCAGCAGGAGCCGTTTATCCTCCCGGATATCCAGCACGCGCCAAAAATCCAGCGCATCGCCCACGAACAATTCTTCCGGGTGGCGTCTGCCGCGCCGCAGTCCGGGACCGCCCAGCAGTTTGTCCACAAAGCCGCGCAGCCGCCACAGGGCGTCGCCCTGATACCATCCCGTTTCACCCCCGATGCGTCGTATATGCGTCCATACTTCGTCCGGTTCAGCGTGAATGCGCACCATGTGCGCGCTGTGCAGAACCGTGCCGCCCGCAAACGAGGCATCGCCGCAGGCTATCCATTCCGGCACGGGCGGCGATCCGGCATCGCTCCAGCAGGTGGGCACAGTATGCTGCCGCAGCCTGTCCAGCGCCAGCCGCACCGCCTGCCGGACGCCTGTCAGTTCCTGCGGTATGAGCTGGCGGATGGTGTTTTCGGAGCAGACCACCCGGTTGCGCAGCCCTTCCACCAGCGGACGGGCAAGCACCGTGGGCACGGGGGTGACAAGGTTCAGCCACAGGGAGCTGACATAGGGCGTGAGCACGGGCACGGGAATGATGAGCCGTTTGCGCAGTCCGGCTTCCTGCGCATAGATATCGAACAGGTCTTTGTAGGTGAGGATGTCCGGTCCGCCGATATCATAGGTCTTTCCCTCCGTTTCCGGCACGCGCAGGACGCCTTCCAGATATTCCAGCACGTTGGATATGGCTATGGGCTGGCATTCCGTACGTACCCATCTGGGGGTGATCATCACGGGCAGACGGTCAGCGAGGTAGCGCACAAGCTCAAACGATGCGCTGCCGGACCCCAGAATCTGCGCAGCCCGCAGCACGGTGACGGGGGTATCCGACAGGGAGAGGATTTCCGCCACCTCGGCGCGGGAACGCAGGTGCGGGCTTATGTCGGGAGCATCGGGCAACAGCCCGGAAAGATATATGACCCGCTGCACGCCGCTGTTTTTGAGCGCACGCACCATATTGTAGGCGGCAGTCCTGTCCGCCTGCTTGAAGTCGTTGTGGCGGGCGGTCATGGAGTGCACAAGGTAGTAGACCGCGCCGCAGCCGGAAAGGGCGTTTCGCAGGCTCTGCGTATCGTGCAGGTCCGCCTCGGTAATTTCCAGATTGGGGTGTGCCGCCCACGGTCTGCACCCCAGTTTGCGCGCAGAACGCACCATGGCGCGCACGCGGTATCCCTTTTCCAGCAGCAGCGGCACCAGCCTGCCGCCCACGTATCCCGTAGCCCCCGTAACCAGAACCGGGGCGGTCATCCTTTCTGCCTGCATGCCCTGTCTCCTTGTCGGCGCGTCTGCTTGCATGCCTGTCTCCTTACCGGCGCGGTAGTGTTCAACCTGCGTGTTCTCTGCATCCCGTGTAGCACGAAGTGCCGCATACTTCACGCATTCTTCGCTTGCCCGGAAGAAGCTTTGGAGAGTATGGCTTGCGCACCAATCCTGTTGCGTGCGGAGGGGGCATGATTCCTGTACAGTATGTGGAGCTTGTCGGCTCGGTTGCCGGCTGCCTGACAACCCTCGCCTTCCTGCCGCAGGTGCTCAGGGTATGGCGGACCAAGTCGGTGCGCGATATCTCTCTTCTTACCTACATCGCGCTGACCTGCGGCGTGTTTCTCTGGTTTCTGTACGGTCTGGGTGTGGGGTCGTATCCCATTATCACTGCCAACGGCATAACCTTTGTCCTTTCACTGTCCATTCTGGTGATGAAACTGCGCTACGCGCGCAGATAGAGGACGGCAGAACGGCTGCCGACCGGACCATTGCCGTATCCTGTACCCCGGTCATAGGGGGAGCCATGCAGCCCGTGTTCCTTTCAGGACGGGCGTTTAGCGGCACTGCCTGCCCTGCGCGGGCCTGTTTTCCATCCATCCGGCAACCAGAATCAATAACTCGTTCTGCCC
>CAYRLL010000095.1:5559-12985 GCA_964425115.1 uncultured Desulfovibrio sp.
TCCTGTCGGTCTGCCGGGTGTTCCTCGCGGAAAATGAGCGTTTACCCTCCCGTTCTGTATACAGACTGTTGACCTTTTGTTTACATTCTGTATTTCATGGAGCAGTCATGGGAGGAATGGAATATGTCCCGAAAGGTCAAATCCGTCCGTGTGCCGGAAGAGTTGAGCGCGCTCGACCTGTCCGGCCTAATCGCCGAGTGCGAGAAATATCTGCGGGATCTGGAATCCGCCACGCTGCTCAAGCAGCAGGGGGATAAGGAGGCGGCAGAGGCATTGCTGCGCGCACGCCAGCTTGATTTGGGCAGGAAGATAGGGATGAAGGTGTGGGAGGCGCGCAAGACATACGGCGCGGCCCGGCTTTCGCGGCTTGAGGACGAGGAATAGCAAAGATGCATGAGCGGGAGCGGCCAGGCAATGGACGCTCCCGTTTTTTACGCGAAGTCTCTACCGCTTTGCGAACCGCTGGATGACGCCCATCATGTTGTACACAAGCTGTGCGGCGGCAAAGTCTGAGGCGTGGTCTTCCGGCATGGGGGCAAGTTCCACCACATCGCAGCCGATGACGGTATGCCCTGCCACTATCCTTTCCAGCAGGCGGATGGCCTGCCACCATTGCACGCCGCCGGGAACGGGTGTGCCCGTGGCCCGGATGACCGAAGGGTCCAGCCCGTCCACATCAAACGTTATGTAGATGCGTTGCGGAAAGCCGTCCGGGAGCAGGGCGGCGGGAATACCGTTCAGGGCAAGGTCGCGCGCGTCCAGAAACGCCAGCTTTTTTTCCTTGCGCACGGCCACTTCTTCCGCACACAGTGCGCGCACCCCTATGGAATAGACCGGCAGGCCCAGATCCAGCGCGCGGCGCATGACACTGGCATGGCTGTAAGGGTTGCCTTCGTATGCATTGCGCAGGTCCGCGTGGGCGTCGAACTGCACCACGCCGAAGGTGCCGTGCTTTTTTTGCAGCGCACGCAGTGCCCCCAGCGTCACCGAATGTTCGCCCCCCAGCAGAACGGGAATACCGTGCTGTGCCGCATTTGCCACAGCCGCTTCGATGTTTTCCATCACCTGTTCCGCCGTTCCGGAGCAATCCACCGCCGGATGAGTGCAGATGCCCAGCTCCGAAGGGTTGGAAATGCCGTCCCACACCTCCAGCTGGTCCGAGGCGTTCAGGATGGCCTGCGGTCCGTTGGCAGTGCCGCCGCCGTAGGAGACGGAGGCCTCGTAGGGGGCCGGGATGACGTGGAAGAGGCTTTTTTCCGGTGCTATTTCAGGGAGTTCCGAGGCGAGAAAGCGGTTCATGGTGTTCTCCTCACGAGAGCCTGTTGCGAAAATCCTCATACCCGAAGCGGCGGACCACTTCCAGTTCATCTTTTTCCGAATGATAGCGCGCAATGGCGGGAAGCTGCAATCCGTTGAAGGTGTTTGTCTTGACCATGGAATAGATGGCCATGTCGGTAAAGACAACCTTGTCGCCTGCCTGTAGCGGCGTATCGAACGAATACTCGCCGATGACATCGCCCGCAAGGCAGGATTTGCCCGCAAAGCGGTAGCTGTGAGCTTTTTCGCCGCGCTGACCGGAACCGATGACAAAGGGCCTGTAGGGCATTTCCAGCACGTCCGGCATGTGGCAGGCGGCAGAGGCATCCAGAATGGCCACGGGCATGTCTGCCTGCACGATGTCCAGCACCGTGCCCGTAAGGTAGCCCGCCTGCAGTGCCACGGCTTCGCCGGGCTCCAGATACACCTGCACGTTGTAGCGCTGCTGCACACGCTCTATGCAGCGGCACAGGCGGTCAATATCGTAATCTTCACGGGTTATATGATGCCCGCCGCCGAAGTTCAGCCAGCGCATGCCGTGCAGAAATTCCCCGAACTGTTCCTCCACCGCCGCCAGCGTGCGATCCAGCGCATCGGCATTCTGTTCGCACAGGGTATGGAAGTGCAGGCCGCTGACGCCCTCTAGTTGTTCGGGCAGGAAGTGCTCGCGCCGTATGCCCAGCCGTGAGCCGGGAGCGCAGGGGTCGTATATGGGCACAGCGCCTTCCGAATGCTGCGGGTTGACGCGCAGGCCAATCTCTATCTGCCTGCCGCCTGCCTGCACCATGGGGCGGAACCGCGTAAGCTGCGCAAAGGAATTGAACACGATGTGGTCTGCCAGAGTGACCAGTTCACGCATGTCGTCATCGGAATAGGCAGCCGCAAAGGCGTGTACCTCGCCGCCGAACTCCTCGCGGCCCAGCCGCGCCTCGTGCGGGGAGCTGGCGCAGGTGCCGCGCAGCACCTTGTTCAGCACACGAAACGTGCTGAAGGTGGCAAAGCCCTTAAGGGCCAGCAGTATCTTCGCACCCGTGCGCTGCTGCACTGTATCCAGTATGCGCACGTTCCGTTCCAGCAGGGCCTCGTCCACGATGAAGCAGGGCGAGGGCAGTTGAGCAAGATTGGGGAGTTTCATGATGCTTTGTGGAGTAAGAGTTTTTTGTGGGTGGCAGGCCTCGCCTGCCTTTGGCGGACAGGACTCTGCCCTGTACCCGGCAGGAGGACTATCGATACACTTCGCTTGAGCCCCAGCACCCGCATTAACGATGAAGCTCTGTTATCAGGGGCAGTTACCATCGTACTGGAGACCGGGAGAGGGCGGGAGCAGAGGCAACGGTGTCCGCATTATCCCAGTCATGCCTTTCAGCCGAGGATGTTGCGCCTGTGTGTAGAGGGGTTTCCAAAGGGCCGGTTGGCCCTTTGGCCCGCAGAGCGAAAAAACGTAAAAAGCGCCGCGGGCAAAACCGTCTCTTTTCCAAAAAATAGTAAAAAAGGGGGCCGGAGACCGGCCCCCGATTTGGGATTACTGCTTGTCCAGATCCACAACCACCCACGGCAGGCCGTGAATGTTGAGCTTGTCCATGAACGGGTCGGGGTCAAGCTGTTCCATATTGAACACGCCCTCTCCCTTCCATGCGCCGGTAACCATCATCATGGCACCTATCATGGCGGGCACGCCGGTGGTGTAGGAAATGGCCTGCGACTCCACTTCCTCGTAGCAGGCTTCGTGGTCGCAGATGTTGTAGATGAAGTAGTTTTTCACCTCACCGTTCTTCACACCCTTCATCTTGCAGCCTATGCAGGTGCGGCCCTTGGTGCGTCCGCCCAGCGAGGCGGGTTCGGGCAGCACGCTCTTGAGGAACTGAAGGGGCACGATCTGCTGTCCGTTATGGTCCACCGGCTCTATGCTGGTCATACCCACGTTTTCCAGCACGCGCAGGTGATTGAGGTAGTTGTCGGAGAAGGTCATCCAGAACCGTGCGCGCCTGAGTCCCTTGATGTTGATGGCAAGGGATTCCAGCTCCTCGTGATACATGAGGAAGCACTTCTTGGGGCCTATGCCCTCCGGGAAGTTGTACATCATGGACCAGCTTAAGGGGTCGGTTTCCAGCCATTCGCCGCGATCCCAGTAGCGGCCGCGGGCCGTAACTTCCCGGATGTTTATTTCCGGATTGAAGTTGGTGGCAAAGGGGTGGCCGTGGTCGCCCGCGTTGCAGTCTATGATGTCCAGTTCGTGCATTTCGTCGAACAGGTGTTTCATGGCATAGGCGCAGAACACGTTGGTCACGCCGGGGTCAAACCCGGAGCCGAGCAGGGCCATGAGTCCTGCGTCCTTGAAGCGGTCCTGATAGGCCCACTGCCATTTGTATTCGAACTTGGCTTCATCCAGCGGTTCGTAGTTGGCGGTATCCAGATAGGGCACACCGGTTTCAAGGCAGGCGTCCATGATGGTCAGGTCCTGATAGGGCAGGGCAAGGTTGACCACAATGTCGGGCTTATGGGCACGTATGAGCGCCACAAGTTCGGGAACGTTGTCCGCATCCACCTTGGCGGTGGTGATGGTGCGCCCGGTTTTGCGCTTCACGGAAGCGGCGATGGCATCGCACTTGGACAGGGTGCGGGATGCGAGCACGATGTCGGTGAACACTTCGGGCGCCTGCGCGCATTTGTGGGTGCATACGCCGCCCACGCCGCCTGCGCCGATGATCAGTACTTTGGCCATTGGCTGTCTCCTTCGGGGCGCGTTACGCCCCTGACGCTTAGCTTTCGAAATAAGTGTATCCGCGCAGGCCCAGTTCGTAGGCTTGCAGGATGCTGAACCGTTCCGCAGGGGTTATGCGTCCGGCGCGTACGGCCTGTTCCGCAAGGGCGCGCAGGTCTTCCATGATGCGGCGCGGTTCGTACTCCACGTATTCCAGCAGTTCCGCCACGGTGTCGCCCTGAATTTCGCGCACGAATTCATAGGTGCCGTCCGGGTAGACGCGCACGCTCACCACGTTTGTGTCGCCGAACAGGTTGTGCAGGTCGCCCAGCGTTTCCTGATAGGCTCCCACAAGAAACGCGCCGAGGTAGTATTCGTCGCCGTTGTTCATGGGGTGCAGGTCCAGCACGCGCTTTTTGCCCTGCGGGTCGATGAACTGGTCGATCTTGCCGTCGGAATCGCAGGTTATGTCGCTGATGATGGCCTGCCGCGAAGGCACCTCGTTGAGCCGGTGCACGGGCATGATGGGGAACAGCTGGTCAATGGCCCACGCGTCCGGCAGGGACTGGAAGACGCTGAAGTTGGCGTAGTAGATGTCCGCAAGGGCGACATCGATTTCTTCCATATCCTTGGGGATATGCTTGAGCTGGTCCTTGAGAGCGGCAACGCCCTTGATGATGCCCCAGAAGAGGTTGTCACCAAGGGTGCGCTGGCGCAGGGTGACGCGGCCGTCCAGAAACATGCGCCGGGTTTCGTCGCGGTAATACAGGGCGTCGTTGTAGCATTCCTGCACGTTGCGCAGGGAAAGGCTGCGGTACGCTTCGAAGAGGTTCTTCACCGGTTCAGGCAGGTCGGCGGGCATTTCATCGGGAATGCGTCCGTCCTCCACGGTGGAGACGTCCAGAATGTTGAAGAGCAGCGCGGAGTAGTAAGCCACTGTGGCGCGGCCCGACTCCGTAATGATGTGCGGGTGGGCCATGCCGCGCGCGTCCAGCGTGGCCATGACCGCTTCCACTATGTCTGTGCAGTATTCATCCAGCGTGTAGTTGCGGCTGGAGATGAAGTTGGTGTGCGAGCCGTCGTAGTCCACGGCAAGGCCGCCGCCAAGGTCTATGTAGCCCATGGCTGCGCCTTCCGCCACCAGTTCGGCATACACGCGCGAGGCTTCCTGTACGGCGGCGCGGATGTCGCGGATGTTGGGAATCTGCGATCCGAGGTGATAGTGCAGGAGTTTAAGGCAGTGCAGCTTGTCCATGGAACGCAGGGTATCCACCACGTCCATGATCTGCGAGAGCGACAGCCCGAAGGACGAGCGTTCGCCGCCAGATTCCGCCCAGTGCCCGCCGCCCTTTGCCGCCAGCTTGACGCGGACGCCGATCTTGGGATCCACGCCCATGAGGCGGGCGCGTTCGAATATGCTGTCCAGCTCCCACGGCATTTCCAGAACGAAAATGCAGTTGAAGCCCATGCGCATGGCGTGCAGGCCAAGGTCTATGAATTCCTCGTCCTTGTAACCGTTGCATACGAGGCATGCCTCGTAGTCGCGCATCTGGGAGACGGCGGCGATGAGCTCTGCCTTGCTGCCCACTTCCAGGCCGTGGTGGTAGCGCGAGCCGAAGTTTGCAATTTCTTCCAGCACCTGTTGCTGCTGGTTGACCTTGATGGGAAAGACTCCGCGGTATTCGCCCTTGAAGCCCAGAGCGGCTATGGCTTTGCGGAAGGACTCGTGCAGGGTGGATATCTGCGAGTCGAGGATGTTTTCTATGCGGAGAAGAACGGGCAGAGTGAGCCCGCGTTCCTTGAGACCCCGGATGAGTTCCGGGATGCTGACGGCTATATTGCTGCCGCTCCCGAAGGGATGCACGGCAACATCCCCTTCCGAGGTAACGTCGAAGTATCCGGCACCCCAGTTGCGGATGCCGTACAGTTCAGCGGAGTCTTCGACACTCCACTGCGTGAGGGCTTTCTTCTTTGCCAACTGTCGGACCTCATACAAACCCCAATTAAGGTGAACGCACAGGAATGCCGCGCGGGCATTCTACCGTATCCGCTGCCGCGGTTGCGCAGTGGACGAAAGTGTCACTCCGCAAAGCCGGGGGGACCATTTAGAGGCAGGGGGGGCGCGCTGTCAATACTCTGTATTCCTCTGTCCGGCGACATTTTGAAGGCGGCACAAAAGAGTGTTGTATGACAGGTTGTTATCCCTTTGCCTGCGTGAAGAAACTGTGGGGCCGACTGACTGGCTTTGCGCTGCGGCCTGAGGTGCTGAACCGTTGCTGGCACAGCATAGCATGTTCTGCCCCGGAACGACAGGGCATGAACGGTCTTTTTCGCAGGCGGATATGGCTGTGCTGCGAAGCGGCACCGGACGTGCCGGGGAGAGAAAGGGGGGTAAGGCGTGGGGCAAGGCGCGGGGCAAGGTGTGGACGAAATATGGACGAAATATGGACGAACTGTGGACGAAGCACAAACTCACGGGCAGCAGCATGCGGGACGGCCTGTGGGGAACATACGCAGACAGGTGGGACGATGTTCAGGCAGGGCAGATAGGTACGTGCAGGGCAAGCAGGTACGGGAAGGTATGAACGGGCAGGTCCAGAGAGGGCGTGGAGTGAAGAGAAAGGTTGACGTGAGCACTCGCAACCGTCTTGCCTTTTTTATGCGAATGCTCTAGCTGATTGAGCGAACAGTAGTCTGGGCAGGACTGCCCGTTGCATATGCGCGGGTTTTACATTCATCAGGACAGAAAGCACTGGAGCAGAGAGGAGTATATGGAACAGAAGCTTGCAAACCCCGCCCCGTTGGGCCTTATGGGGTTCGGGATGACCACGGTGTTGCTGAACATCCACAATGCGGGATTTTTTCCCATCAGCGCCATGGTGTTGGCCATGGGAATTTTTTACGGCGGCATGGCCCAGATAGTGGCCGGTATCATGGAGTTTAAGAAGGGGAACACCTTCGGGCTGACGGCCTTTACCTCCTACGGATTTTTCTGGCTCACGCTGGTGGGCCTGCTGGTCATGCCCAAGCTGGGCTGGACCGAAGCCACCCCCCATGCCTACATGGGCTGGTATCTGGTCATGTGGGGTATATTCACCCTGTTCATGTTCCTGGGCACGCTGAAGAGTAACACCGTGCTCAAGTTCATCTTCCTTTCCCTGACGGTGCTCTTTTTCCTGCTGGCCGCGCGTGATTTTACGGGCAGCGAGCTGATAGGCACCATTGCCGGGTATGAAGGCATTATCTGTGGGGCATCCGCCATTTATCTCGCCATGGCCGACGTGCTGAACGAGGTATACGGCAGGAAGGTGCTGCCCATAGGCTAGGTTTTTTCCTGCCGGTGCATCTGCACCGGAACCGGAACAGAAAAAGACAGGCCGGAGTCGCGCGACTCCGGCCTTTTTTGTT
>CAYRLL010000096.1:0-6432 GCA_964425115.1 uncultured Desulfovibrio sp.
TCAAAAAAGCCTTGGATGGCATTAGCGTGCAAATCCATAGTAACGACTGGAATGAAGACGGCAGTACCGCCCGGTTCCCGTGGCGACCGGGGAGACCGTGGCTGCCACGCCTGCCGGGAGTATTGAACTGCTGAAGAGATAACTCCCCGCCGTATCGAAAGAGCGTGTCCCGTGCCTTGTGCACTCCCAAACCGGGCAGGGGCGGATTGTATCCGCCCCTGCCGAACGGGAAGCGGCAGAGGAAACAGGCGGAACAAACCGAACAGGCGGAATTGACGGAATTGACGGAATTGACGGCAAGGAGAATACCATGACCGACCCCTCCCGGCAGCCGCAGCTTGCTCTGGATTTTCTGCGTGCCACCCTGCCGTTCAGCGAGCTTGCGCCGGACGTGCTGGAGTGGCTGGCCAAGGCGTGTTCCGTGGACTTTATGCCCGCAGGAACACGCCTTTTTGAACGCGGGCGGACAAGACCGGACAGGTTGTGGCTGGTGCAGAAGGGGGCGGTAAAGCTCTCCTGCGCCGAAGGCGGGCCTGATGCGGGAGAGGAGGCTGATGCCCTGAACGCCACGGTGGTGCAGGGCGCACCGGCGGGAGGGGGCAGGCAGGGAGAAGAAACCCTTACGGACGTGCGCGGCGAAGGGGCTTCCGTGGGGGCTGTGGCACTTATGGATGGCGGTGCCGCCACGGCCGACGTGGATACGGTGGAAGACACCTTTTTCATCACCATTCCGCGCAAGGTGTTTCTGGAACTGGTGGAACGCGAGCAGGTGGTGGCCCAGTATTATCTGAAAGGGCTGCCGGAGCGGTTCATCTCCAAGGCCTTTTCCGAAATGCGGGTACGCTGCGAGGGGCTGGCGGATGAGAAGGGGCTGTATCTGTTTGCCACCCGTGTGGGCGATCTTGTCTCACGCCCGCTGGTGACCATGCCGCGAAGCGCCTCGCTCAGGCAGGCGGCTGCGCTTATGGTGGAGCAGGAGGTCGGGTCGCTGCTCATTCGCGAGGATTGTGAAGGAGGCGGGGAGGCGGTTGCCGATATGCTTCCGGAGGCGACAGCGTATGACGCATCCGGGTTTACAGGTGGTTCGCTGCTGGGGGGGGATGATTACCGGGCAGAATTGCGCGAGTTTGGTGTGCCCGCCATGCCACTTGTTCCGGGGATGGCGGAAAAGCCGGGAGAGGCCATTCCGGCGGAAGGCGGTGCGGAGGGGCAGGGCGAGATCATAGGCATTGTCACTGATTCGGACCTGCGCAAAGCGGTTGCCATGTGCATGGACTACGCCGCTCCGGTGGGCACCATCATGAATTCCCCCGTGGTGGCGGTGGAGGCGGAACGCCCGTGCTTTGACGCGCTGCTGGAGATGATGCGGCGGCAGATACACCACCTTGCCATAACCCGTGACGGCGAGATTGCCGGAGTGATCACCGCGCACGATATTATGGTTATGCAGGGGCGCACGCCCATGTCGCTGTTCCGCGAGATACTGCATCAGCGGACGCTTGCGGGACTGCATCCGCTGGGCGCGCGGGTGGTGCATGTGGCGCGGGGGCTGGTGGAGGAAGGGGCGCGTGCCGGTTCCATTACCCGCATGATAACGGTCTTTAATGATCTTATTCTGGAAAAAGTGCTCTCGCTGCTGCAACGGGAGCTTGGGCCCCCGCCGGTGCCGTTCTGCTGGATGTGCATGGGGAGCGAAGGCAGGCGCGAGCAGACGTTTATGACCGATCAGGACAACGCGCTGGTGATGCGCGATACGGAGGACCCCGTGGTGCGCCGTGCGGCGGAGGTGTATTTCCGCGCCTTTGCGGAGCGCGCCGTGGAGCATCTGGACGCCTGCGGATTCCGGCGCTGCCGGGGGGACATTATGGCGAGCAATCCCCGGTGGAGCATGGATGTAGGGGGCTGGAAGCGGCAGTTTGCCACATGGATACGCAAGCCCGAGCCGCAGGAGGTGCTGAACGCCTCCATCTTCTTTGATTTTCGTGCCGGGTACGGACGTGCGGATTTTGTGGACAGCCTGTGGGAGCAGGTGCTGGCGGACAGCCGGGCCAACGAGATGTTTCAGCGGCAGCTGGCGGCGGATTGTCTGCGTATGCGCCCGCCGCTGAGTTTTTTCCGGAACTTCATAGTGGAAAAAGACGGGCAGCACCGTAACACGCTGGACCTGAAAAAGCGCGGCGGGTTGCCGTTTGTGGACTTTGCGCGGGTGATGGCACTGCGGTGCGGACTGCGGGAAACCAATACGCTGGACCGTTTTCTGGCACTGGAGGCGGGCGGGCATGTTCCGGCGCAACTGGGCAGGGAGGCGCGCGATGCCTACGAGTTTGTCATGCACCTGCGGCTGGTGCATCAGGTGGAGCAGATTGAGCGCGGCGAACCGCCGGATAACCACATAGACCCCGCGCGGCTGACCGACCTTGAGAAGCAGACCCTTAAGGAAGCGTTTGCCGTGGCGGTTAAGCTGCAATCGTTTTTGAAGGATGTTTTCCATATGCATATGGCCTGACGGGCCGGTGCATACGTTCCGCCATCGGATAAAGGGGATGAGCCATGATGCCACACGCGACACACACCACAACCGGAAAAGCCGCATCAACGCCGGCTCCCGTAGCGCCCCCGGCCGCTCAGGGAATACGCGGGCGGTTCCGGCACTGGCTGCATGGGCTGCGGGGCGGTGAGCACCGCCTGCTGAGGGAGAACCGGGAGCGGTTTGCAGCGTTTGATCAGGACCGTCCGCTGGAGGACTACACCTTTGTGGTCATGGATACGGAACTGACCGGACTGAATCCGCGTTCGGACGAGATCGTTTCCGTGGGGGCGGTGCGGGTAAGCGGTCTGCGCATTACTCCTTCGGACGTTTTCCATGCCATGGTGCGTCCCGGAGGGGCCATGCACAAGCCTGCCACGCTGGTGCACCGCATCACGCCGCAGGCGGTGGCGGACAAGCCGTCCATTGAGGAGGTTCTGCCGGATTTTTTGGAATTTTGCGGGGACGCACTGCTTGTGGGGCACCATGTGGGGCTGGACATGGCGTTTTTGAACCGTGCCGCACGGCGGCATCTGGGCGGGACGCTGCATACCCCGTGCATTGACACCATGCGGCTGGCGCAGGCGTGGGAACAGGAATGCTGGGAAAATTCCTTTGATCCGTTCCAGCCAAGCATATCGTACAACCTGCGCGACCTTGCGGACCGTTACGGGCTGCCCCGGTTCCGTGAGCATGATGCGCTGGAGGACGCCATGCAGGCGGCGTATCTGTTCGTGTATCTGGGGCGCAAGATGCGCGGCGGTTCCATACGCACCCTGCGCGACCTGTTCATGGCGGGGCGCAGTTGGCGGTGGTATATGTAGGTGGCTGCTTGCCTTTTTTGAACGGTCTGTGGAAAATGGTTTTTCCCACAGGCCGCATGGCGCAGGGGATGCGGCCGCAACGGGGTGCAGGGCGGAATTGACCGTCGCTGCGCTTTCCCGTATGTCGTGCCGAACATGCCGATTTATCCGCGCGGTTGCCGCGCGATGCCGCATACACGAGCATTCCCAACAGGACGAGCATTTTCATGAGCAACACCCCTTCCTCTCCCTCTTCTTCCTCCGGCACCGGCAGCGCCGCCGCAGGTGCGGAAGCCAAAGGCCCGGCAGGTCTGGACTTTATCCGGACCATCATTGCGGATGACAACGCCACCGGCAAATATCAGGGGCGCGTACACACGAGGTTTCCCCCGGAGCCTAACGGCTACCTGCATCTGGGCCACGCCAAGTCCATCTGCCTGAACTTCGGCATTGCCGGGGAGCATGAGGGCGGCAAGTGCAACCTGCGTTTTGACGACACCAACCCCGTGAAGGAAGACGTGGAGTACGTGGATTCCATTCAGGAGGACGTGCGTTGGCTGGGATTTAGCTGGGATGACAGGATGTTTTATGCATCCGACTATTTTGAGCGCCTGTATCAGCTGGCCGAAAAGCTGATCATGGACGGCAAGGCGTATGTGG
Source organism: uncultured Desulfovibrio sp. (assembly GCA_964425115.1). Taxonomy (GTDB): domain Bacteria; phylum Desulfobacterota; class Desulfovibrionia; order Desulfovibrionales; family Desulfovibrionaceae; genus Halodesulfovibrio. Next base: position 3,991 of record CAYRLL010000096.1, read on the forward strand.
ATTCCCTTTCCGCAGAGCAGATACGCGAATACCGGGGCACCCTTACCGAGCCCGGAAAAGAAAGCCCCTACCGCAACCGCCCGGTGGAGGAGAATCTGGACCTGTTCCGCCGCATGCGGGCGGGCGAATTTGCGGACGGTGCCCATGTGCTGTGTGCCAAGATAGACATGGCATCGCCCAACATGGTGATGCGCGACCCCACCCTGTACCGCATCCGCAAGGCGCACCATCATCGCACCGGCGACGCATGGTGCATCTACCCCATGTATGACTACACGCACTGCATCTCGGACTCCATAGAGGGCATTACCCATTCCATCTGCACGCTGGAGTTTGAGAACAACCGCGAACTGTACGACTGGACCTTGCAGACGCTGGGACTGTACCGCCCGCAGCAGATTGAGTTTGCACGGCTGAATCTTACCTATACCGTGCTTTCCAAGCGCAAGCTCATCCAACTGGTGACGGAAGGGCACGTGCGCGGATGGGACGACCCCCGCATGCCCACCCTTTCCGGCGTGCGCAGGCGCGGTTTTCCGCCGGAAGCGTTGCGGGAGTTCTGCGCCCGCATAGGCATTGCCAAGGCGGATTCCATGGTGGATTACGCGCTGCTGGAGTTCTGCGTGCGCGAAAAGCTGAACGCCGTGACGCCCCGTCTTATGGGCGTGGTGGACCCCGTGAAGCTGGTTATTACCAACTACCCGGAAGGGCAGTTTGATACGTTTACCATGCCCCTGCACCCGGAAGACGAAAGCTACGGAAACCGCACCATGCGCTTTGGGCGCGAGTTGTGGATTGAGCGCGACGACTTCCGGGAAGAGGCTCCCAAGAAGTTCTTCCGCCTTACGCCGGGGCAGGAAGTGCGCCTGCGTTACGCCTACTACGTTACCTGCACAGGCGTGGTGAAGGATGCCGAGGGCAACGTGAAGGAAGTGCACTGCACCTACGACCCGGAATCCAAGGGTGGTTCCACCGAGGACGGACGCAAGGTGAAGGGTACCCTGCACTGGGTTTCCGTGGCGGATGGTGTGCCTGCGGAAGTTCGCCTGTATGAGCCGTTGTTCCTGAAGGAGAACCCCAATCAGGTGGAAGAGGGCAAAACCTTCATCGACTATCTGAACCCGGATTCCGAAAAGGTGGTGACCGCCTATGTGGAGCCGCATCTCGCCACCTACGGGGCGGGAGAGCGGGTGCAGTTTGAGCGGTTGGGGTATTTTTGCATGGACAAGGATGCCCAGCCCGGAAAGCCGGTGTTCAACCGCACCGCCACACTGCGCGACAGTTGGGCGCGGGTGGAGAGGAATCAGGGATAGCGCCGGGATTCGGCGATGAGCAGAAAAGCAAAAGGCCGTCCGGAATCGGGCGGCCTTTTTTGCGGCGTTACGCCTTTTTGAGGAAGCAGGTCTTGAGGACCAGTGTGGTTTTGCCGGTGCGGCATTCCACCTCTTCGGGCTTTCCGGTCAGGCGGATGCCCTTCATCACCGTGCCCCGCTTGAGGTTGAGGGAAGACCCCTTCACTTTCAGATCCTTTATGAGCATGACGGAGTCGCCGTCTTGCAGTGGTGCACCGTTGCTGTCTTTCACATCCATGTTCACATCCGTAATGAGCCTTTGCGGCTCTATTGCTGTTGGCGGCGGCCGGGGCCTGCCGCATGCGGTGGTGTCTGTATCCGCGCAACGTAGCACCTTGCCTGCTGCCGTGCAATGCGCGGGGCATGGCCTGAACAGTCTTGGAAGCGCATCCCTGACAGGTTGCTGCGGACAGACCGACATGAACAGAGAAGCCCTGCCATAACAGGCCGGGAATGCTATCTTTGCCATGGCAGGCGTCCATAACAGGCCGGACAGGCAGGTATGGCCTGAGCAACACCGACAGGGCGCAATGGCAGAACGCAATGGCAGGGATTGGCATACGCGGTCCATGCGGTGTATGCTCTGGGCCGCACAGCGAAAACTATCATGGAGCATGCCGCATGGAACTGACGCACCGACCATTTCTGGAATCTGACCTGCCTGCCGTGTGCGCCTTTCCGCGTGACCCGCAGGAGTTGTACTTTATGTTCCCCAAGGCCGTGTATCCGCTCACGCAGGAGCAGTTGCGGGCTGCGGTGGCCGCCCGCGCGGAGGCCACGGTGGTGCTGGCAGAGGGCGCGGTGGCGGGGTTTGCCAATTTTTATGAATGGGAGATGGGCGGGCGCTGCTCCATGGGGAATGTTATTGTCTCCCCGGCGGTGCGCGGGCGCGGCGTGGCGCGGTATCTGGTATCGCGCATGGCGGAGACGGCGTTTACGCGGTATGACGCCCGTGAGGTGGCGCTGTGCTGCTTCAGCACAAACACCCCGGCCCTGTTGCTGTATACGCGGATGGGCTTTACGCCCTATGCCGTGGAGGAGCGGGTGAACTGGGACGGGAGCCGCATTGCCGCAGTGATGATGCGGCTTG
>CAYRLL010000096.1:6532-12515 GCA_964425115.1 uncultured Desulfovibrio sp.
CCAGATAGCATATGAGGTGCGGCGCAGCGCTGAATGCAAAGAATGATGCCTATTTTTATGAAGATATATGAATGCCGCATTGCACGGGGGCGGCATGGATTACAATTACTATAAACGGGCAACCGCACAGGAAGGATTGTATGGACGGTTTTACCTTTTGCGCACCCACCAAGGTGGTGTTCGGGCGCGAGACCATTCCCTCGGTGGGCGGGCACATTGCCGAACATGGTGTGAGCCGCGTGTTGCTGGTGTTCGGCGGCGGTTCGGTACGGCGCAACGGGGTGTATGACGCGGTGACGGCATCGTTGCGGGCGGCTGGTGTGGCGTGGGAAGAGTTCTGGGGGGTGCAGCCCAACCCGTCGCTGGCACAGGTGGAGGCGGGGGTGGACAAGGCCCGAGCCTATGGGGCGCAGGGGGTTCTGGCGGTGGGCGGCGGCAGCGTTATCGACTGCGGAAAGGCCATTGCGGCTGGATGTTTTCTGGACGATTACTGGACGTATGTGGAAACGCGCAAGCTGCTGCAAAAGGCTTTGCCCGTGTTTACGGTGCTCACGCTTTCCGGCACGGGCACGGAGATGAACGAGAAGGCTGTGATCACCAACGAGCCTGAGGCCAAGAAGTGGTCGGTGAGCGGATTGTGCATTTGCCCGCGTGTGACAATCATAGACCCGCAGGTGCAGGCGGATGTGCCGTGGCACCTGACCATGACGGGTGGCATAGATGCCATGACACACGTGATGGAGAACTATTTTCGGGGCAGGCTGGCGGATGCGGCAACGGGGTTTTTCCATGAGGAGACAACGTTGCAGTTGAACGAGGGGCTGCTGCGCGGCATTGTGCAGTCGCTGAACGTGTTGCAGCGCGACCCGGCACATTACGGGGCGCGTGCAAGCCTTGCGTGGGCTGCCTGCTGGGGGTTGAACGGACTTACCGTGGCCGGGCTTTCCGGCGGCGACTGGACATCGCACGCGCTGGAGCATGCGCTGAGCGGGCGGTATCCGCATATTCCGCACGGAGCGGGGCTGGCGGTGCTGTTTCCTTCATGGATGGAAGAGGTGTGCGACGTGGCCCCTGCGGTGTTTGCGCGGTTTGCCCGAACCGTGTGGGGTGTGGGGCAGCCCGGCGGCGAGGCCGCAGGCGTTGCGGGGGCCATGGACGCGGACCCGCAGGCGATGCTCGCCCTTGCCCGCGAGGGAGTGGCCGCCACCCGCAGGGCCTTTGCCGCGTGGGGGGCACCTGCTGATCTTTCCCACTGGGGCGTGACCGCGGAGGATGTGCCGGAGATGGTGCGCAGCGCCTTTGGTTATCGCGCTCTGGGCAGGCTGGTGCCGCTGAACGAGGAGCAGGTGACGCGCATATTCATGCGGGTGCTGTAGTCTGCGTAGCCGGTTCGCCGCACAGGGCCTGCTGTTCTGCCTTGAGCTGTCCGCAGGCGGCCTTGATGTCTGCGCCTTTGGATTTGCGGATGATGGCGGTGACGTTTTTTGACCACAGGAACTGTTCAAAGGCCAGCACCGCCTGTTCTGTCGGGGCCTTGTAGGGGTCGCCTTCCGAGGGATTGTAGAGGATGAGGTTAAGCTTGCCCTTGGTGCGCGAGACAAGGCGCACCAGTTGCCGCGCGTGCTCCACGGAATCGTTCACGCCGCCGAGGAGAAGGTATTCGAAGGTGATGCGTTCGCGCGTTTTGAGGGGGTAGTTCTCCAGCGCGGTGATGAGATCATCCAGATGCCAGTTGGCGGCCTTGGGCATGATCTGCCTGCGCAGTTCCTGCGTGGGCGCGTGCAGCGAAACGGCCAGATAGGCAAGGCCGGTTTCGCCCAGTTCCCGCAGGCCCTTTTCTATGCCGCAGGTGGAAACTGTTATGCGGCGGGGGGAGAATTGCAGCCCCAGCACGCTGTTCAGGCTTTCCAGACTGCGCATCATCTCGCGCATGTTGAGCAGCGGTTCGCCCATGCCCATGAATACCAGATTGCGCAGGATGGGGTTTGCGGCATCGTCTTGCAGGTATTCGCGCGCCACCAGCACCTGCCCCAGAATTTCTGCCATGGTCATGTTGCGCTCGAAGCCCATGGTGCCCGTGGAGCAGAAGGTGCAGCCCATGGCGCAGCCCACCTGACACGAGAGGCACTGCGTGAGCCTGCCGTTGGAGCCGGGGATGAGCACGGTTTCTACCAGTGCGCCATCGCGCAGGCGCAGCAGGAACTTGGTGGTGCCGTCTGAGCTTTTTTGCATGGTCACCACTTCTGGCCACACGACTTCGGCATGTTCTTTGAGCATGGCGCGCGTGGCCTTGGACACGTTGGTCATCAGGTCGAAATCGCGGGTGTATTTGTTCCACAGCCATTGCCACAGCTGCTTGGCGCGGAAGGCTTTTTCGCCGCGTTCCACCAGAAAGGATTCCAGTTCCGAGAAGGTGAGGTTGAGAATATCGACCATGCAATGCTCCGAAGAATGTGGGAAGGATGCGGCCCGCGCGGTGTGGGTGGGGTGGGCGGAAGATGTGCCCGAACGGTTGCGGGCATCGCGGGGGCCTGTTCCGCTGTGCCGGATTGGTACGGGAAAAGGGGGATATGCGCAAGGAAAAAGGGGGCGGGCGGCAGGGGGGCGTGGCAGGAGGGCGTTTCTGCGTGTGGGGCTGTGTGTCGGGTGGCATGTAGCTGCCTGCTCCGCTTTTATGCGGTCTGCCTTGTTGGAAGGAGAGGGAGACGTTGCCGCGGTCTGACCGGATTTGCCGTGCAGTGGGACGTGCACGGCGTGCGGTGCTCCGGAGGCCTACGCTGTTGGTTCCGGGGTGTGCAGCTGCCTGCGGATGCGGGCGTAAGCCTGCTCTGCATCGAATACAGCCTGCGACCAGTGGCGGTTCTGTTCGGTGATGAGCAGATTCAGGTAGTGGGCGTTTTTGTGCGTATCGTGCATGTGGTTCAGGCGGATGTTGTGGAATTGCAGCAGTGCCCGCCATATGTGGCGGTAGGGCTTGTTGCTGCGCATGGTGAGGGTGTAGCCATCGAATGATTCCGGGATGTACTGCGGGGGGGTGTTTGCGGCGCGGTGGCCCATGGCGTAGAGCAGATAGTTTGTGGTGTAGAGTTTGCGGAAAAGGTCCTGCGTGGTCTGCTTATCCAGCCCATATGCCTGTTTGATGGTTTCGCCGTCGTGCCCGAGATGGTCCATGAACGGGGTGTGGTCGAAGTAGTACTGGTCGATGTTCAGGCTTTTCAGCTTTTCGCCGTAGTCGCCGTCTTCGCAGCCGTATAGCCCGTAGTCTTCGCACCAGTAACCGGCGATATCGGAAATGGATTTGGGGATGAGTATGGCCCCGCCGGAAACGTGGCAGGTGGTGCGGGCGATGAGCCCTTGCCGATCGGTAACGTAGTCCGGGTTGTGCATCTGGTTGTTGAGGTCTGCGCCCCACACGGCATCGCGCGGTGCCTTTTGCATGTGCAGGAGCACAATATCCAGCCATTTGGGGTTGCGGATGATGACATCGTTATCCAGCTTCATGTAGATGGGCGCGGGAATGAGCCGCCAGCCCACATTGGCGGCAACCGCCACCCCGTAATTCTTCTCCAGCCGGAACAGATATTCCAGTTGCCCCCTCTCCTTCATCTCCCGCAACAAATCCTGCGTTTCCGCATCGCTGCCGTTGTCCACGACCGTAAGCGTATGCGGATGCCGGGTGTTATGCCGCACCGCCTCAATCGTCCGGCGCGTCAGCTCCGGCCGGTTAAAGACGGGGATGGTTATGTTGAGGAGGGGCATGGGGTGCCTGTTGACTTGTATGAAGGTATGAACCCCTGAAAATATGCAAGTTTTCAAATGGCGAGTCAATGGTGGTGGGGCGAGTCTGGAAAGGGTTGCTGAAAAAGAAAAGGCAATGTCAACTTACGTCGACAAAGCCTCCAGCTTTTGAATAGGGTGCGCTTATTCGTTTGTCAATAAGGCTTGATACGGTGTTTGCGGGGAGAGGTGATCTGGCGTGCCGCCGCAATCGCTGGGTGTGTGCGATCTTGATGGCACGATAATGCGTTCCTCATTCTACAACTTGACTGATATGAAGCGGTTTATGGCATCATCTGCACTAATGGTTTTCTTTCTTGGGTATTCCCAGGTATAAATCTCGAAACTAGCTCTTGATCAACATCTTGTGCAATAAGAATGTCAATAATGTTTTTTCTTTTATGCCCTGTTTGTTCCTCAATTTCATTAATTTTAATATTGTTGTCTATTAAAAGCGAAATTGCCTCGCTGAAAAGAGAAACTCTTTCTGTATCTGGTTCATTTGGTTCGTGTATGCTTGTGCCTGAATATTTCATTTGCTTGATTGCCCGTATGTACGTTGAATCAGAAAAGATATTAAGTTGCTTTGCTCTGTATAGCATTGCGCCAATTGATAATTTCCAACGCTTTTTTAATTCTGAAAAAGCAGTATAGCTCCATCTCTTTGGGCATTCATCTTTGAATGACTTCCAAGGCATCAAAAAAGAGCTTGCAAAATAGTTCGCCTCTTTCTCTTGTTGCATACTACCATCTGTATATTCATGCAATAGAAGATGTCCAATCTCATGCGCTATACTAAATAAAGCTCTGCTAGAGCTTTCGTGTGGGCACAATACGATTGTAGGAGTTTTTCCAGACATGCTCGAAAAAGCATCTATAGAAAATCCATGTCCATTTTCAAGTTTTATTATTGCATATCCATTGCATTCAAGTGAATTTGTTAAGTTGCTTATTGGACCAAATCCAAGATTCAGTCTCTTTCGTAACTCAATAGATAGTTCTTCTATATCATATTGTGTTTGGGCTGGTGTTGATAAATCTGAAATGTTATCCGATGGAAAAGATATCCCCCTTTTTTTGAAAAAATTAAAAACATCGGAGACTGCTTCTCCTTGTCGGATTAGCATTTTTTTTTGAGTTGCGCTTGCCTTGCGTTGCCCACGGAAGTGTATCCTAGAAATATCAAAAGCTAAGAAGTCGTTTTCGTCTCTTGAAAGAAATTGAGGCTCAACGTTCAAAACTCTCGAAAGAGAAAAAAAAGTTTCTATGTCAGGCCTGAGGTCGCCTGATTCAATTCGCGAAATAGTTGCAGGCGTTTTGCGAAGACTTTCTGCGAGTTCCTTTTTGGTAACGCCTTTCAATTCCCGAGCATACGTTACCATGCTTGGGTTTAGCTTGTTAAGATAGTACTGGAGTCCTTTGGATGGCATGCTATTATTTCTTTACCGCCTCCAATCCCATTGCTCCCTCAAAGGAAACTTTGGGACGTGCGGGTTTGGGGCGTTCAGTTTCGGCCGGAAAAAGTGGCATTGAACTTGAGGCATTGAAAAGAGTAAGCAGGGGGTTACGAGTGAAACCTTTGGAGTCAATCCGTGGGTATATTTCGGAGAGGTCTGCTTTTACAAGCCCTTCTTCCGAATCAACATGGAAACCTACCATCAGTTTTCCCTGTGGAATGTATTGCTCAAAATCCGAAGTGAGTAAATGTTGATCTCTCTTTAAAGATCTTTTGAAAGCAATCGCTCCATGGGGGATACCCGTTTCTGGCGGCACTCGGTAGCATCTAAATTCGGTCCCAGCAATATTAAAAATCAACGTATTGTTGGCGAGGGATATAAATTGCCTTAAGTCTTCGTTTTTTTGGCAAAGAGCCACAATCCTTTGGTGAGAAGAATCCCAGAATGTGCCCCCAAGCGAGTAATTCGTAAAGAAAGGACTGATTGCATATGCGCTACAAGCATCGTTTGCAGCTTCTTTGTAGTTTATGAGTAGGTGCGTGATGAAAAACTCAGCGATGGCATCTAGTGTGGAGGAGGAATAGGTCGTGCTCAATAGAAAACTCCTTTGACTTATTTTTTTTGAAAAATTAACCATACGACTTGTTATTGTCAATAGGTTTTATCATGTGAGCTGTGAAAGCTTTGAATTTAGAAAGCCCGAACGATTTCTCGTCCGGGCTAAATCTCAATAATTCGAGGAGTAAGGC
>CAYRLL010000097.1:0-9212 GCA_964425115.1 uncultured Desulfovibrio sp.
ACGACCTTCGGGTTATGAGCCCGACGAGCTACCGAGCTGCTCCACCCCGCGTCATGTAGCTTTGTTGAAGCAGGCTGCGCCTGAAAGGCGTTCCCGCTCAGGGACGACATATGTATACATACGTCCCGGCACTGTCAATCAGAAAATTGGAAAAACATGAAATTCATGCCAGCATGTGCAGTTCAGCCCGTAAACCCTCCGCCATATTGCGGATGACCGCATAGCCGCCCGCAGACAGGGTGCCGGTGTTGATAAGCGTGGTCTTGCCCAGCCTGCCGGTGGCGCGGGATTCGTGGATGTGGCCGCACAGGCAGATATCTGGCTGGTGTTCCTCAATAAATTCGCGCACGGCGCGGCTGCCCACATGCACGCCGGAGGAGATGCGGTCGCATTCCGTATTGAAGGGCGGCGTGTGCGAGATGAGGATGAGGCGGCGGAAGTGGCGCGCATCGCGGTACGCCTGTTCAAGCCATTCGGCAATGCGGGAGTCGGGAAATTCCGAAGGTGTGCCGAAGGGCGTAAACGTGGACGTGCCTACTCCCATCAGCCCTACGCCGGGGGCAATCTCGCGCGAGCGGATGTGAATGTTCCAGCCGTTGTCTTCCAGATAGGTGGTGACCTCGGCACGGTCCATGTTGCCTATCTGGGCGTAGACGGTTTGGTTCACTTCCGCCACGGCGCGCAGGACACGCTCTGCCTGCTTCACGCTGCCGCCCACGGTCAGGTCGCCGGAAAGGATGACGCCTGCCGCCTGTCGGATGCCGGGAATGGCGTGAATGCGTGATATGTCGTCGTGGATGTCGCCGAATCCGATCCAGTATTCGCCGCTTTGCATGGAGTACGTTCCTTGTTAGGGTCGCGGCACCGGGGCGGGAAGTGCTCCGGTGTTTGCCGAGTTCACAGTATCGCAGGGGGCTGCGGCGTCACAATAGTTTTTTCGGATGGCATCTCATGAATAAGGCATTGTTGCGGAAACAACTGCTGGCCTTGCGGGAGGCTCTGCCGCCGGAGACGGTGCGGGAGAACGGCGTGGCCGCGCAGGAGCGTCTTTTGGCGCAGGACCTGTGGCGCGGGGCGCGGCAGGTTTTGCTGTATATGCCGCTGCGCAATGAACTGGATACCACGTTGCTGGCGCGTCGGGCGTGGGCGGAAGGAAAAAGCGTTCTGCTGCCGCGCGTGAATCCGCAGTGCAGGGGAGATATGTGCTTTGCCCGGTGCGGGGGTGAGGATGAACTGGTTTCCGGCGGTTTCGGGCTGAAGGAGCCGGACGCGGAGCGCTGCCCCGCGCTGCTGCCTGACGACCCGGCGTTTTGTCCGGAACTGGCTGTCATTCCCGGCGTGGGGTTTGACATGACCGGAAACAGGCTGGGGTTCGGGGCGGGGTATTATGACCGCTATCTGGCGCACCCCGCCATGAGCGGCACCGTGCTGGTGGGCTTTGCCCACGCCTTTCAGGTTGTGCCCGCCATACCCGCCGACCCGTGGGACAGGCCCGTACACGCGCTGTGCACAGAGAAGGAGTTCCTATGGCTGTAGACTATATTCCGTTCCGTTTTCCCGGCATAGATTCCGTGCGCTGCGCTTTTCAGACCCGGCGCGGCGGGGCGGGCGGGGACGGACCTTTTGGCGGGGCCAATATTTCGCATGACGTGGGCGATGCCCCGGAAAAGGTGGCGGAAAACAGGCGTTTGCTCATGGCGGGGCTGGGGGTGGATTCGTGGTGCGAACTGAAGCAGGTGCACGGAGACGTGCTGGTGTTTGACCCGTCTTCCGTACCGCCGGATGCGCCCGGAATGACAGAGGCGGACGGTGCCGCCACGGATAAGCCGGGCCGGGTGCTGGTCATTAAAACGGCGGATTGCCAGCCCATTCTGCTGGCCCATGCTGCGGGCGGGCATATTGCCGCGCTGCATGCGGGCTGGCGGGGCAACCGCATGGGGTTTGTGCAGACGGGCGTGGCGCGGTTTTGCGACCGCTACGGGCTGGACCCGGCGGACGTGCGGGCGGTGCGAGGGCCGAGCCTTGGTCCTGCCATGGCGGAGTTTGTGAACTTTAGCATGGAGTGGGGGCCGGACTGGGCCCGCTGGCATGACGCCGCTGCGCGGACCATGGACCTGTGGAGCCTGACCCGGCATCAGCTTATGCAGGCGGGACTGAGCGAGGGGAGCATCTTCGGGCTGGATCTGTGCACCCATACCCTTGAAGGGATGTTCTTCTCCTACCGCAGGGAAAACAGGTGCGGGCGGCAGGCTTCCCTTATCTGGATAACGGCGGAGTAGCCGCGTGCGCATTCTGCTGGCGGACAACAACGACAGCTTTACCCGCAATCTGGAGCACCTGCTGGTGGCAGCCACGGGCGGGCAGGTGCAGGTGGTGCCCTATGCGCGGTTGCGGGACATGCGACTGAACGGGGGGCCGGATATGGTGGTCATTTCGCCGGGGCCGGGGCATCCGCGCGAGTATCCCGCCTATGCGGATATTATAGACAGCGGCGTGCCGGTGCTGGGCATCTGCATGGGGATGCAGGTGCTGAATCATCATTTCGGGGGCGAAACGGCGCGGCTGCCCGCGCACCCGCAAAACGGGGCGGGCGGCGTGCACGGCAAGCAGGCCCGCATTATCATGGAAGGCAGGGTGCGCACGGTGGCGCGGTATCATTCGCTGCACTGTTCGCGTCTGGGGCAGGGGCTGCGCGTTATTGCCACGCTGTGCCCGGAAGGGGAAACGGTGGTGGGCTGCACTGCCGGGGTACAGGGGGCTGTGGTGCTTGCCAAGCCTGTCGGGGCTGGCAAGGCTGTCGAATCTACCAAGGCAGTTACGTCTGTCGAGAGTGCGGCGTCCGTGAGTTCCGCCGAGTCTGAGAACACCGTGAACGCTGCGAACGCTGTGAAATCACATGTGCCCCCGGAGCCTGTGGAGCCTGTGGAGTCTGTGGAGTCTGGGGAATTTGTGGAGCCTGTGGAATATGGCGGGGCCGGTATTGTTATGGGGCTGTGTCACGAGTCGCGCCCGCTGATGGGATTGCAGTTTCACCCGGAATCGTTTCTTACCCCGGACGGGGAGTGGTATATCCACCATGCGTTGCGTTTTTTCCACAACCGTTAGCGTTGCGGCACTGCCCGCCCTGTTCCTGCGTCTGGCGCAGGACTTTGGTGCAGACATGCTTCTGGGCGGCGTGACCCGTGCGGACGCGGCAGAACCGCAACTGATGTGGCGGGGAGAACCGCAACGCTGCATTGTGGGGGTGGACCCTGTGCGGGAACTGGTGGTGACAGCGCGCACTGCTGCGGAAGAGGTGCGCGGGTTCTGCCTTGACGTGCCCGGAGAGGTGCTGCGCAGGGCGCTGCCGGTTTCCATGGGATATCTTGCCTACACCTACGGACTGACCCGTTACGGTATTGCCAGTTCCAAACCGCAGTCGCTACCGCAAGGCCATGTGCGCCAGTACGCGGTGCTGCTGTATCTGACTCCCGCTGCCGATGGGCCAGATGGTGAGAAGGACCAAGGCGGCTCAAGCGGCCCGGATGGTTTGGCCAGCAGATCACGCGGTTCACACGGTCCACACGGTTCACACAGTTCAGACAGCGTACACGGCTCATACGGCTTACACGGTCCGGCCCGTTCATGCGGTCCATGTGGGCCCGGCGGACCAAGCGGGCCAAGCGGACCCGGCGGACCAAGCGGGCAGGGGACGGTGCTCGTGCAGTGCCATGCGGCGGAAGAGGCGCGGCACGAACGACTGCGCGCGCTGGAAGATGTGTGCGCCCGTTTTTCCGTTTCCGCACCGGATGCCAAGTACGCCGAGTACGCCGGGGACGCCGGGTACGGACGGAGCGGCGGGACGCAGCAGGCATGGTCTGGTGCGTCTCCGGCATGGAAAGGCCGTATTGCCCGGTCGCAGGATGGTGCCGCCTACATGCGCGGTGTGGAGGAGGTGCTGGAGTGCATCCGCAACGGCGACACCTACCAACTGAACCTCTCCATCAAATTCATGGCGGACCTGCGCGGGACGGGATTTGATCCGCTGCGGCTGTTCCTGCACCTTTGGGAGACCTCGCCCGCCCCGTTTCACGCCTGGCTGAACACCGTGGGCGGTGCGCAGGGGCAGGGAGGTGCCGTGCGCGTGCTCTCCACCTCGCCGGAACGGTTTTTGCGGGTGCGTGCTGGCGAGGTGCTGGCACAGCCCATTAAAGGGACGCTGGCCTTCGGAGCAAGTGCCGGGGCGGGAGAGGCGCGCGCTTTGCGGGGGAATGCTGTGCCGGGGGGGGCTGCAGCGGGGCAATCGGAGGGTTCGGGGGAATGGGGCGGTTCGTGGCAGGGGGGCTATGTGCCCGGCATGGAGCGGCTGCTCACGGAATCGCCCAAGGAGAGCGCTGAACTTTCTATGATCACGGACCTTATCCGCAACGATATTTCCACCCGCTGCGAGTATGGCAGCGTGCATGTGCCGAGGCATAAAGCCACCTTTGTAGTGGATTCGCTCATTCAGATGTACTCCGATGTGCGCGGCACCCTGCGGCAGGATGCCACCTGTCTGGACCTGCTGCTGGACGCCTTTCCCGGCGGCTCCGTGACCGGATGCCCCAAGCGGCGCACCATGCGCATTATTGAGCGGCTGGAGCCGCACAGCCGCGACCTGTATTGCGGCAGCGTGTTCTGTGTGGAAGATGCCCGCACCATGGACAGCAGCATAGCCATACGCACGGGATGGTACGATGAACAGGCGGAAACCCTGAGCTTTTTTGCGGGAAGCGGCATTGTGGCGGATTCTGACCCGGAACGCGAATACGCGGAAACCCTTGCCAAGGCGGGCAAGTTTCTGAGGGTGCTGGAAGGATGATTTACTACAGGGACGGTCAGTTGCACGAAGGGGGCATTCGGCAGGACATAGGCTCGCCCGCCTTCCGGTTCGGGGCAGGGGTGTTTGAGACCCTTCTGTATAACGGCAGAAACCTGTGCCGCCTGCCTGCGCATTTGGCACGGGCACGGCGGAGCCTCGAATACTTCGGGCTGGCGGAGGAGGAAGCTCCTTACGAGGAAGCCGTTGCCGCCGTGCTGCGCGCCAACGGGCTGACGGAGCGCCCGGCGCGGGTGAATATCTTTTTTCCCGCAGAAGACGAATCGGGCACGGTGGTGCCCGTGATTGCCGCAACGCCCTATGAGCCGCAGCCGGACAGGACCTTCCGCCTTGCACTGGCTTCCGGTGCTGCGCAGCACCCTTATTTTGCACACAAATCCATGAACGCCATGTTTCATTGGACAGAGCGGCGCAGCGCTCAGGTGCTGGGGTATGATGACGCGGTGCTGGTGCAGCAGGGCGGCGTGCTGCTGGAAACCACCACCGCGGCGCTGGTGTTCGGCGACGGGACCAACCTGTGCACGCCCAACAGCGGGGACAGGCTGGAATCTACGGCACTTGCCGCCGCGCGGGAGGCTATGCCCATACACGGCTGCACGGTGCGGGTAGGCACGGCGGGCGGGTTTCGCCACGCGTATGTGCTTAATTCGCTCATGGGCATGCGTCCCGTGGTGTGGCTGAATGGCGTGGAGTATGCGCCGGATGAGGCCACCTGCGCCCGCCTGACCAAGGTTATCTGCAACTGAAGGGGCCGGGGCGAAGGCGGCAGGGGAAGGCTGAGGGCGGCTTGCGGGGCGAACGGAGACGGCAGGCTGCCGGAGCGTGCGCAGATGGTGAAAGGTTGTGAAATCGTTTAGTGCGTCTTTTTGTAGTATGAATTGTACTACAGAATGACGCGGATTTGTCTACTTATCAAAATCAAAGAGCCGCCCGCGCGTTATGGCATCGCGTCCGAACTTGTCGCGCAGGGCATCCAGCGCCCGGTCCAGATTGCGTTGCTTCTCCGTGGCAACCTTGCCGCCTGTCTGCCCGCCCGCACTGCCGTCCAGCAGGCTGAGCTGCTGCGGTCCCCGGTCGTAGTTGGACAGTCCCACCCCGATGAGGCGTACCTTCTGCCGCAGGGGAACGGCATCCAGCAGTTCGCAGGCGGTGTGAAAGATGATCTCTGTGGAATCTGTGGGTTCCGGCAGGCTGCGGCTGCGGGTGATGGCGGTGAAGTCCGCATATTTGAGCTTGAGCGTGACGGTGCGGCCCTTCACACCCATGCGCCGCTGCCCGGCTCCCACCCGTTCGGACTGGCGCAGGAGCCATTTTTTGAGCAGCTCGCGGTCGTCTGTGTCTTCTGCGAAGGTATTTTCTGCGCTTTCCGACTTTGCCTCGTAGCCTGTTTCCACCTCCCGCCCGTCCAGTCCCTGGGCCCTGCGCCACAGGGACAGCCCCCCCTTGCCGAAGCGGCGTTCCCAGAAGCTTTGCGGATACTGCTGCGCATCGCGGCAGGTGCGCACGCCCAGTTTGTCCAGCTCTTCCAGAAACCGTTTGCCCACACCGGGAATGCGCGACACGGGCAGGGTGGACAGAAAGGCGGGCACGTCTTCCGGTTCCAGTATGAACAGTCCGTCGGGCTTGTTGTGGTCTGAGGCTATCTTGGCAAGAAACTTCACGGGGGCGATGCCGATGGAGCAGGCAAGGCCCACGGTCTGCCGGATATCCTGCTTGATGCGCAGGCCCAAATCGCGCGGGGAGCCGAAAAGGCGTTCCAGCCCGGTGGCGTCCAGATAGGCTTCATCGATGGATGCCGGTTCCACCAGCGGGGAATAGGAGGAGAGGATGGTCATGATCTGCCGGGAGATTTCCGCGTAGCGGGCCATGTTGCCGCGCGTGTAGATGCCGTGGGGGCAGAGCTTTTTTGCCCGGGCAATGGGGATGGCGGAGCGCACGCCGAAGGTGCGTGCCTCGTAGGAGGCGGCGGAGACCACGCCGCGCTCGCGTCCGCCCACGATGACGGGCTTGCCGCGCCATTCCGGGTGGTCCAGCTGCTCCACGGAGGCGAAGAAGGCATCCATGTCCAGATGCAGGATGCGTCTTTGCGGGGGCTGGCTCTGACCCGGCTGGGAAGTGTCCGGGGGTATGGCCGGGGATATGGCTGGGGGCGTGTGCATGAGGAAGGCATAGCAGCTTTTTGCGGGTTGCAGAAGCGTTGCGGGGGTGATGTGCAATCCGCTATCGGCAGGTCGTTGCGGCGGTGTGCAGGGTGCGCTATAGCTGACCGCCACACTATGGCCGCGCCGTGTGCCGGATGATGGTGCACGGGCGATGAAACAGGGAGAGTGCTCATGGAATATGTTGTAAGCGCCTGTCTTGCAGGCTGCCACTGCCGTTACGACGGCAAGACCACGCCGGATGAACACGTGCTGGAGCTTGTGCGGCAGGGCAGGGCACTGCCTCTGTGCCCTGAACAACTGGGAGGACTGCCCACGCCGAGGTCGCCCTTTGAGCTGTTGCAGGGCTGCGCGCAGGACCGGGACGGCAATGACATAACGCCTGCCATGCTCCACGGCGTGGAAGAGGCCATGCACCTTGTGCGGCTGGCGGGCTGCACTCGGGCGATTCTGAAATCCCGCTCCCCTTCGTGCGGGTTTGGCATAATCTACGACGGGACCTTTTCCGGCGTTCAGGTGGCGGGCAACGGGCTGTTTGCGGAACGCCTGCACCGTGAAGGGTTGACGGTGGAGTCTCTGGACGCCCTGCCCGTGGACTGAGGCAGTGCCGGGAGAACGCTGCAAGAGCGCTATGCGGCTGCGCCGGGTATGCGCTGTTCCGGTAATGCCATGTTCCTGAATACAGCCTTTAAAAGCAGGTTGTTACACGATTTGCGCCCTGTTGTCTCTCCGCAGGGATGGCCTGCGGGAAGCGGGTTTTGTTCAGGGAGTTGCGGAAGCGCTTGTGCAATAGCAGGAAAGTTGCACAAGTGCAGGGTGTGCGCAGCTTTTTGTGCAACATGTTGCGCAAGTATTTGCACAAGTGCATGAGGCGGGGAGGGGGGCGGTTTTGGAGTGTCTGAAATTACTGGATAAAAATGTTTGGCACGGCATGTGCTTTAAGAAGCCCAGACAAGGCGAACATGGCCTCTCCTTCTGAGAGAATACACAGACGGAGAAGGACGCAACGGCCGGGTGGAAGAAATGTCCTTTGTGGCAGAAGGCAGCATCTTCCGAATCCTGACCGGATACACAGAACGCTAGGCTTGAACGTTTCCTCACACGTTGGCTCGGGCCGGATACGACATCTCCGGCCAACTGCGCACCTGACGTTTTCCCCCTTTGGCGGAGGGCGCGCAGACCGACACCAGGCACTGCGGTTCCTGAATCCCTACGCAGGGACCGGCAGACAGGTAAGCTCCCTTGGGAAGGCGGTTCCTCCTCTCCGTCTTCCCGCCGATCGACAGGACTCCCGGCAGGGCTTCAACGCGCGAAGCCCTGCCCAGCAAAGCACGCGGAATGATGTTCCGCACGAGATATAGAATGACGGCAGTGCCCCGAAAAACACCATAAAACGTGGTGCTGCACGACAGGATAGTTTGAAACATGCATTGACTCCTCCTTCCCATGCCTCTGTTCCCCGGTTGCGGCTTTGCCCACGGTCGCAACCAGCCTTAGACAAGCGAAACGACCTCCTAAGCGCGCTCCCCGGCTCCTCACGGAACCGGGGAGCCTGCGTTTGGAGGGGGCGGGGTTTTTCTGTTCACTCTGTTCACATTGACACGGGCCTGCCCTGCCCGTAGGCTTGCGCAATCGTAACCGCAAGGATTGCGCGTAGTTCACAAGGAGATTGCCATGTCTAAGACCCCGGACGACAACAAGGAAATGCCCAACTATCTGGTTCGGGGCATACTCATAGGTGGAGCAATGGGCACCTTTGCCCATCTGGCAGGGTTTATGGATAATCTGCCCCGCGCGCTGGCTCTGGGCATGGTGGCCGGTTTTCTTGCCGGTATCACCCTTGCCCACAAGCATAAGAACCGGAATAAAAAGTAGAATGAAAAAACATCCGCACTCTCCGCAACTCCTATGCTTTCAGGAGTTTCGGATGCCTGCGGATGTTGTTGCGCGTGCACTGTGCGGGGCCGGTTTATGCCAGCGTATGCCTTCTCATGCCGGTTCTGTGATCGGGCCTGCCCGGTTTTGATGGGTACTGCCCGGCTCTGCCCGATTCTGTCAGGCCACGCCCGGTACTGACAGGCCATGGCCCGGCAAGGTCGATTCAGGGCAGCTCTCGCGGCATTGTCGCTGGCCGATATGCCCTGTTCTGTCCGGTTGTACCCGAATAGCCCGGACAGACCGATCAGCCCGAATTG
>CAYRLL010000097.1:9312-12469 GCA_964425115.1 uncultured Desulfovibrio sp.
CCGATCAGCCCGAATTGGCCGGACAGACCGAATTGGCCGATCAGCCCGAATTGGCCGATCAGCGGCCCTCTATAGCCTTCATCAGCCACGCCATGGTCTCGCCCAGATTGCGCATGTTGTTCATGCCTTCCTCATCGGCGGTGACCTGACCGGGGCCAAGGCCGTAGCCCATGTTCCAGTACGTGGAGCCGGGCACGATCATCTGGCTGATCAGGAAAAAGTGGTTCATGGTGTCGAACACATGGGTGGCTCCGCCGCGCCGGACCGCCACCACGGCTGCGCCCACCTTGCGGCGAAGCTGTGCGCCGTTGCCCAGCGTGACAAAGCCTGCGCGGTCTATGAGTGCCTTCATCTCTGCCGTTACGTCCGTGAAGTAGGTGGGGGAGCCGAGCAGGATGCCGTCTGCCTGACGCATCTTTTCCACGTAGTCGTTCAGGTCATCGTTTTTGATGGCGCATTTGCCGTCTTTGCGCTCTCTACACTTCATGCAGGCGATGCAGCCCCGAAGCCCTGTGCCGCCGATGCGCACCAGTTCCGTTTCCACACCCGCCTCTTCGAGAGGGGCAAAAACCGCCTTTATCAGATGTTCGGTGTTGCCGCCCTCGCGCGGGCTGCCGTTAAAAGCCACTACCTTCATGGTTCCTCCGTATGGTCTGGGAATGGTTGTGCAGTGTATGCCGTGCTTATGGTATTTCACGGCATGGCGCGTTGCGCAAGTACCCACTTTTTTGTTGAATAGTTTCCAAAAGCATACCGGCTGGCTGCTTATTCGCCATATTTCCTTTGTCCGATATCGGTTGCCAGCATGGACAGTCAAACCAGCGGGTTATACCGGGCTTGCCGTGAGTGAAAAATATCGTTGGGAAATGTGCGGGGGCATGGCAGAATGCGGGCATTACACACTCATGCAGGGTGCTTCATGATTTTTATTCTTCATATATGCGGAACAGTGGCGGGAACGGTTCGCAGGGTGCTGTGCGCTTGCGGTGTGCGAACGTTTTTTCGCGGTGCCGTGCGTGCCCTTGCAAGCCTGTCTGGCCTGCTTGTTCTGTTTGGCTTTTCCGCTTCCTGCGCGCTGGCGTCTGCAGGGAAGGGGGCAGCCGTGCAGGGCGGGGCAGGGCCGTTGCTGACAGGGGCGGGGGTTCTGGCTGCCGTGTGGGCTGCGTCTCTTTATGTGGTGGCGCGCAGGGCAAGGCGGGATGAGCGGCGCATGCAGCGCAGGGAGGCGGACGTGCTGCGCGAGCAGTACAGCCGGGCGCTGTATGCGGCAGAGCGCGAGGCGGAACGGTTCCGTTCGCTGTTTGATCTGGCGCAGGTGGGTATTTTCCGTTCCACGCTGGACGGCAAGCGGTTTGTCATTGCCAACCATGCCTGCGCAGAGTCGCTGGGCTATGCGGATGTGACGGAGTTTTTGCAGCAGGCAAACCCTTTCCGGCTGTATATGGACCCCCGGATGCGTGACGTGTTGCTGGATGTGCTGCAACTGCACGGGCGGGTGGACAACATGGAGCTGGACCTGCGCCGCAAGGACGGCGGAACACTGCATGTGATGATGACAGCCACCCTGCACAAGGAGGAAGGCTACCTGCAGGGTGCCGTGCTGGACGTGACCGAGTATAAGGAGGCCGAGCGCATGTTGCGCGAAAGCCACGCCTTTTTGCAGAATATTCTCAACGCCCTGCCCACGCCCGTGTTCTTTAAGGACACGGAGGGGCGGTATCAGCTTGTAAACAGTGCGTTTGAAAACATGCTGGGGTTGAGCGCAGAGCAGGTGCTGGGCAAGAACGTGTTTGAAATATCCCCTCAGGGATACGCGGAGAAATACCATCAGATGGATGCGGCACTGCTGAACTCGCGGGGGCCGGCCATTCAGCAGTATGAGTATCAGGTGGCATCGGCCGGGAGTATCCGCGACGTGATGTTCAACAAGGAATCTATGTTCAATGAGGACGGGGAGTTGCTCGGCCTTGTGGGCGTGATTATGGACATAACCGACCGCAAGCGGATGGAGAATTCCCTGCGCAGGGCTGAGGAGCGCTATCGCGCCCTGTATATGAATGCGGCCGAAGGGATTTTTACCGCATCCATGGAGGGCGTGTTTCTTGGCGTGAACCCTGCCATGGCCGGAATGTTCGGCTATGATTCGCCGCAGGCCATGCGGGTGCAGGTGCACGATGTGGGGACGCAGCTTTTTGTGCAGCCGGAGCGCTATGCAGAACTGCAGGAGCGGTTGCGGATTGAGCGCGTGGTTTCCGGCTTTGAGGCGCAGGTGGTGCGCGCGGACGGCG
The DNA here is from genome assembly GCA_964425115.1 of uncultured Desulfovibrio sp. Lineage (GTDB taxonomy): Bacteria > Desulfobacterota > Desulfovibrionia > Desulfovibrionales > Desulfovibrionaceae > Halodesulfovibrio. The sequence goes on from CAYRLL010000097.1 coordinate 11,601, forward strand.
CCGTAAGGTGGGCTTCGATCAGCGCGCGTGGCATGTTCGGGCTGGGGGACAGGCTGGAGCGCATTGAAGGGCTGGTGATGGATGTGACCGTGCAGAAGCAGTCTGCAGAGGAACTGGCGCGGCTGGTGGTCACGGACCCGCTGACGGGCATTGCCAACCGTATAGGCATGAACCAGTATCTGGAGAAGACGCTGCGGCAGGGAGCCCGTTCCGGGTGCCGGGTGGGGCTGCTGTTTATTGATCTGGACGGGTTTAAGCCCATTAATGACCAGTTCGGGCACAGGGTGGGAGACATGGTGCTTGCGCAGGTGGCGGAGCGGCTGTGTGCGCGGCTGCGCAGCGCGGACCTTGCCGCACGGGTGGGCGGGGACGAATTTGCCGTGGTGCTCTGGGATGTGGGCGAATCTGCCGCAGTGGAACGGGTGAGCCGCGAGTTGCTGGTATCGCTGACTGAGCCGTATGACTGCGACGGCACGCTCTGTTCCGTGGGGGCAAGCATAGGAGCCAGCCTGTATCCGGCGCATGGCGGGACCGCAAGCGACCTGCTCAGCGCGGCGGACAGCGCCATGTATGAGGCCAAGCGCGCCCGTGCCAGCTTTTGCATGGCAGTGCAGGCGCAGGCAGCGACACCGGGTGAAGGCGCGGAATGCGCGCAGATTGAGGCAGGGGAGTAGCCACCTGTTGCAGCGCCTATTCCGGGGCAGTTTTTCCGGCAACGCAAGAAAATGCAGCGCCGGGAGTATTTCCTGTTGACATCAACAGGGCACTTGGTTAGTTACCTCTTCCACAGCGTGGGGCTGTAGCTCAGTTGGGAGAGCGCTTGAATGGCATTCAAGAGGTCATCGGTTCAATCCCGTTCAGCTCCACCA
>CAYRLL010000098.1:0-12439 GCA_964425115.1 uncultured Desulfovibrio sp.
TGTCCGCCGCCCCCGTCCTGCGGGAAAAGCAGCGAACCATACACCGCCTCAAGCTGCGCCGTAACAATACGCGCCCGGAACAGCCGCCGGGCCTTGTCTCTGCCCGCACTGCCCATACGGCGCGCTTCATCCGGATTCCGCAGCAGCCACAGCACCGCCTGCGCATACTCCCCGGCCGAGTCCGCCACCAGTCCGGTCACGCCATGCTCCACCAGTTCCAGTTGGGCATTATCCCGCATTCCCCGTGCCGGATGCGTGACAACGGGCAACCCGCTGGCCATGGCTTCCGCAATGACCAGCCCGAAACTCTCGCCAGCGTCATTGGCGTGCGCCAGCAACGATACGGAACTGAAAAACGCCGCAAGCCCCGCGTCCGTGAGCACGGGCGGCAGAAATTCCACATGGGCGGCAAGATTATTCTCCGCCACGAACCGTCGCGCCTTTTCAATGCCGCCTATGATGCGGTAGCGGCACTGCGGCAGGGCGCGCACCACCGGCGGCAGAAAATCCAGCGCCAGAGACGACCACTTGCCGGGGTCGGGCCGGGAAATGCGCCCTATGACAGGCAGCGCATAATCCCTCTCTTCCGGTGCGGGCGTATGGGCTGCGAAAAAGTCTGTATCCACAGGATTGTAGATCACATGATACCGCGGCGGCACCGTGGCAATGCCATGCACCGCCGCATACCGCCTTGCGCAGAAATGCGAAACGAAGACCGTGGCGTCAATGTCTGCCGCCCCCGGCGAGGGGTCATGCCTGCCAAAGACATTGGTTTCCACCAGCACCACCCGCCTGCCCGCGCGCAGGGCGTTGCGCCGGTAAAGCCGCAGGGGCCGCAGCGCCTCCGGCTCTGCCCAGCCCGCCCGGTGCACATGCACCACCTGCGGGGCGAACCTGTCCAGCACCCTGCCCGCGTCTGCCCCCACAAAGGTGGGAATGCCCGCCTCGCGCAGCAGTGCGCCCCGGGGGCCGTCCTCTGCGGCAAGCACGGCGACCTGAAACCGGGTGCGGTCCAGATGTGCGGCAAAAAGCTGCATCACCTTTTCCGTTCCTCCGGTCCCAAGGCTGCCTGCCACATGCAGCACTCTGACGGTATTTGCGGTCATGCATATCCTGTAACGCCAACCGCCCAGAATGAAAAGGGCATGTACCCGTGCGCCCGCAATCCGGGGCGGGAAAAGCCTTTGCCCTGCCCTGCGGAGTCTGGTACAGGTGAAAGCCCGTCCGGTCGGCCCGCGCATGCCCACCGGGATTTCCCGTCCCGGCGGCGCACTTGCCAAGGGCGTTATAGACGTTATATTGCCTGACGGGGCTTTTTTGCGCATCCCCGTGTTTACGGAGGGTGGCCCGCCCGCCGCCGATGCGTTGTCCGCGCGGTGGCCGGACCTGCGGCTCCCATCCAGCATGTATAAGGAGTTACGATGATCGGTATTTCCAAACTCTACTGTGGTCAGGTAGAACCGTCTGACGCACTGCGCTACGGTCGCCATTCCGGGAAGCTCCCCTCCCACCTGCTCCAGTTTTCCGCCGACAAGAAGCCTGTTGTCGTCTGGAACATGACGCAGCGCTGCAATCTCAAGTGTGTTCACTGTTACGCCCACGCTGTGGAACCGGAAGGCAAAGACGCCATCAGCACCGAGAAAGGCAAGGAAATCATCCGCGACCTCGCCCAGTACGGCGCACCGGTCATGCTCTTTTCCGGCGGCGAACCGCTGGTGCGGCAGGACCTTGTGGAGCTGGCAAAATTCGCCACCGATCAGGGCATGCGCGCCGTTATCTCCACCAACGGCACACTCATCACCAAGCAGAAGGCCAAGGAACTGAAAGAAGTGGGCCTCTCCTACGTGGGCATCTCGCTGGACGGCATGGAAGAGGTGCACAACAAGTTCCGCGGCGTGCCCAACTCCTTCAAAAAGGCGCTGGAAGGCATTGAAAACTGTAAGGCCGAAGGCCTGAAGGTGGGCCTGCGCTTCACCATCAACAAGCGCAACGCCCCGGAAGTGCCCAAAATTTTTGATCTGGTGAAGGAACTGGAAGTTCCCCGCATCTGTTTCTACCATCTGGTCTATTCCGGGCGCGGCTCCGAACTGATCAAGGAAGACCTGGATCATCAGGAAACCCGCACCATGCTGGACCTGATCATGGACCGCACCCGCGCCCTGCACGATGCCGGCCACCCCAAGGAAGTGCTCACCGTGGACAACCACGCAGACGGCCCCTACGTGTGGATGCGCATGCTGAAGGAAGACCCCAAGCGCGCGGCGGAAGTGTTTGAACTGCTGCAGTTCAACGAAGGCAACAGCTCCGGCCGCGGCATAGGCTGCATAAGCTGGGACGGCTCCGTGCACCCCGACCAGTTCTGGCGGGAAAAGGTGTTCGGCAACGTGCTGGAGCGCCCCTTCTCGGAAATCTGGGACGACCCGAACATCGAGCTGCTCGCCAAGCTCAAGGACAAGAAGCAGTACGTGAAGGGCCGTTGCGCCACCTGCCGCTTCCTGAACATCTGCGGCGGCAACTTCCGCGCCCGTGCGGAAGCCTACTTCGGCGACGAGTGGGCGCACGACCCCGCCTGCTACCTTACCGACGACGAAATCCGCCCCGAATAGGGCGGAATATCCGATGCACTGCGCCGCCGGCGGGTAGAGGAATCCGCTTCCCTGCCCGCCGGTGCCCTTTGGAACGGTAACAACAGAACAGCCCCAGCGTGTTCCGCAGCCCAAAGACCTTCCCCCGGCCCGGAACACCAACACGCCAAGGAGCCGATACGTGGCAGAATTCTTCCGTGGGCGGCGTCTGCGCCGCACCGCCGCACTCCGCGAAATGGTCAGAGAAAACGAACTGCGCGCGCAGGATCTCATCATGCCGTATTTCGTGGTCGATACCGGGGACGCAACCTTCCGCAAGCCCATATCCTCCATGCCGGGGCAGTTCCAGCTTTCGTTGCCGGAGTTCGAAAAACAGGTCGGCAAGGCCGTAAAAAACGGTCTGCGCGGCATCATTCTCTTCGGCATTCCCAAAAAGAAAGACCCCGCAGGCACAGAAGGCTACGCGCCGGACGGCATCGTGCAGCGCGCGGTGCGGCTGTGCAAGCAGCGCTGGCCCGAACTGGTAGTGATTACCGACGTATGCCTGTGCGAATACACCGACCACGGCCATTGCGGGCTTGTACGCAAGGAACGCGGCATAGCCACAGTGGAAAACGACGCCACGCTGGAGCTTCTGGCACGCACGGCGGTTTCTCATGCCGAGGCGGGCGCGGATATAGTGGCCCCTTCCGACATGATGGACGGTCGCGTCATGGCTCTGCGCGAGGCGCTGGATGAAGCGGGCTTTACGGAAGTTCCCGTCATGTCCTACGCGGTGAAGTACGCCTCGGCCTTTTACGGTCCGTTCCGCGAGGCGGCGGAGTCCGCTCCGCAGTTCGGCGACCGCAAGACCTACCAGATGGACCCCGCCAACAGCCGCGAGGCCCTGCGCGAATCAACGGCGGACGTGCTGGAAGAGGCAGATTTCCTCATGGTCAAGCCTGCGGGCCCGTATCTGGACATCATCCGCATGGTGCGCGACGAATTTGACCTGCCCGTTGCCGCCTATCAGGTGAGCGGCGAGTATTCCATGATCATGGCCGCCGCCGCAAACGGCTGGGTAAACGGCGATGCCGTTGCGCTGGAATCGCTGCTGGGCATCAAGCGCGCCGGGGCGGACATTATTATTTCCTATTTTACCGAAGACCTGCTTGAGCGGGGGCTGGTGAAGTAACATGCACGATCAGAACGAATCCGGCTGCGGCTGCGGCCACGGCAAAGAAGCTTCGGACACGGAACAGAAACGCGAACACGTGTGCTGCGGCAAACACAAGGGGCCTAACGGCAGCGGCTGCGGCGGGCACCACGCCCGGCAGCAGGGCGGCCACGCGGCAAGCCAGTTTGCGGGACACGCGCAGGCGCAGTTCGGCGGGCAGGGGCATGCCAACGCTCATCACCATCAGGGCGGACATCCGCACGCACATCCCGCAGGCCCCCCCGCAGGACATCCCGCTGGACATCCTCAGGGACATCCGCAGGGGCATCCGGGCGGCGCAGCCCACGCCGGCGGCCTTGCCGGCATGAAGGCCACCACGCTGGAAGACGGAACTCCCGCCTGCAAGCTCATCGCATGGGAAGTAACCCGCTCCTGCAACCTTGCCTGCAAGCACTGCCGTGCAGAGGCGCACGAGGAACCCTACCCCGGCGAACTCTCCACGGAAGAAGCCAAGGCGCTTATCGATACCTTTCCGCAGGTGGGCAACCCCATCATCATCTTCACCGGCGGCGACCCCATGATGCGCAAAGACGTGTACGAGCTTGTGGCCTATGCCACGGCAAAGGGCCTGCGCTGCGTCATGTCGCCCAACGGCACCCTCATCACGCCGGAAACCGCGCAGAAGATGAAGGAATCGGGCGTTCAGCGCTGCTCCATCTCCATAGACGGCCCCGGCGAAGAGTTCCATGACGACTTCCGGGGCGTTCCCGGCGCGTTTCAGGCCTCCATGCGCGGCATCCAGTACCTGAAGGACGCAGGCATAGAGTTCCAGATAAACACCACGGTCACCCGCCAGAACCTTCCCTACTTCAAGGATATCTTCAAGTTATGCGAGTCGCTCGGCGCGGCCGCGTGGCATATCTTCCTGCTGGTTCCCACCGGACGCGCCGCCCAGATGGGCGCAGAGGTCATAACGGCAGAAGAATACGAAGAGGTGCTCAACTGGTTCTACGACTTCCGCAAAACCACAGACATGCACCTCAAGGCCACATGCGCCCCCCACTACTACCGCATCATGCGCCAGCGGGCGCGCGAGGAAGGCATTCCCGTCACGCCGGAAAATTTCGGCATGGACGCCTTCACAAGGGGCTGCCTCGGCGGCACGGGGTTCTGCTTCATCTCGCACGTGGGTCAGGTGCAGCCGTGCGGCTACCTTGAGCTGGACTGCGGCAACGTGCGCGCCACTCCCTTCCCGGAAATCTGGCGCTCGTCCGAACCCTTCCGGCAGTTCCGCACCAAGGAAGAATATGAAGGCAAGTGCGGCGTGTGCGAATACCACAACGTGTGCGGCGGCTGCCGTGCGCGCGGCTATTCCATGAAAGGCTCGCACATGGCGGAAGAACCGCTGTGCAGCTACAATCCGCGCAAGCGCGGCTGATTGAACCCCAAGCAAACGAGGCAGCCATGACCCGCCAGACGGATGCAACGCTCGACGCGCTGGACCGCAAAATTCTCACCATCATCCAATCCGGCTTTCCGGTGGAACCCCGCCCCTACAAAGTCATAGGCGATGCGGTGGGCCTTACCGAATCAGAAGCCCTTGCCCGCGTGCGCTCCATGAAGGAGCGCAAGATCGTGCGCCGCATGGGGGCCAACTTCAACTCCAAGGGGCTGGGCTGGCGCTCCACCCTGTGCGCCGCCAAGGTGCCCCCGGAAAAGATGGACGCATTCGTGGCAGAGGTGAACAGCCACCCCGGCGTAACCCACAACTATCTGCGCGACCACGACTTCAACATCTGGTTCACCTTCATCGGGCCCAACTGGGATACGGTATGCTCCACGCTGGATGCCATATCCGCCAAAACGGGCATTGAGATTCTGAACCTGCCCGCCAAGCGGCTGTATAAGATCAAGGTGGACTTCAATCTGGACGAATGACAGAAACGCCGCCGAATGCTGCGCAACCCGCCCCCGGAGTCCCGGAGGGCGGGTTTTTCATTGCCGTGTGCCGGTCTTTCTCTGCGGCTATCATTGTCATTCCCCCCCGTTTCTGCAAGGATGCAGGAGTACACCTCCAGCCTACAGGGGTTCCATGCCATTCCCATATGTGCCACGCCTTGCGGCCGTTGCCGCCACTACCTGCCTTGGTGTCACTGCCTGTCTGGCCGGAACGGCACGGGCGGAAGACGCCCTTCTGTACGCGCAGGGCGATGTGAAGGGCATAACCCTGTCGCTGCTGCTTCTTCTGGCAATCATAGGGCTGCTGCTGACCGTGCAGCGGTTGCGCACGCACAGAAACATCTCCGCCAAACTGCTGGAAACCATCAGGCAGAATGAAGAGACCCGGCGCGAACTGCACGCCGCCAAGGAAAGTTACAAGGAACTGTACAACTTGGCGCTGGTGGCCATTTTCCGCACCTCGCTGGACGGCGACCGGTTCATCTCCGTGAACCAGACCGGGGCAGAACTTATGGGCTACTCCTCCCCGCGCGAGCTTATGGCCTTCGGCATTCCGCGCCTAGCCTACGTGCAGCCCGAAGCGCGGGAAGCCCTGACAGACGCTCTGCTCAGAACAGGCAAGGTCTCCGCCTTTCCCGTCAGCCTGCGGCGACGCGACGGTTCCACCTTCGAAGCCATCGTCTCCGCCACCCTGCATCAGGATGCAGGGTTCATCGAGTGCACCGCGCAGGACGTCACCACCATCAAGCGGGCCGAACAGCATCTCGCGGAAAGCCGCGACTACCTGCAGGCAGTCATAGACGCCATGCCCATTCCGGTCTTCGTCAGGAGCACAGAAGGCATCTTCACGCTGGTGAACGACGAATTCTGCACCCTCGCCGGCCTGCCCCGCGAGGATATTATCGGGCAGCAGCCCGGCGCCATACTCCCTGCGGAAATTGCCATTCATCAGGAACAGAGCGACAGAACCCTGCTGCACGCCCGTGGCAAGGCCTCCATACGGATGGAAACCACATGGCAGAGCATCGTGCCACCCCGCACCAGCCTCATCTACAAGGAAACCCTGTTCAGCAAATCAGGCAGCATCATGGGCATTGTGGGTGCCGTCATAGACATCACCGCCCGCAAACGTATGGAAGAAGCCCTGCGCAGGGCAGAGGAACGCTACCGCAATATCTTCATGTCCGCCGTGGAAGGCATATTCACCTCCACGCGTGAAGGCGTGTTTCTGGACGCAAACCCCGCCATGGCAAGGCTCTACGGCTACGATACGCCGGAAGAGATGCTCGCTGCGGTGCACAACATAGCCACCGAGCACTGGGTGCAGCCGGAACTGCGCGCCGCCATGCTCACCCGGCTTGCCGAGTCAGATTCCCTGCAGGGGCACGAGGTGCAGATTCGCCGCCGCGACGGGCAGACCATCTGGGTTGCCCTGAGCCTGCGCGGGGTTGCGGATATCTCGGGCCGCATCGCCTTTCTGGAAGGCATTGCCGTGGACATCACGGAAAAAAAGCTCTCCGCGCTGGAGCTTTCGCTCCGTGCGTCCACCGATCCCCTGACCGGGCTCGCCAACCGGGCGCAGATGGAAGCCTCCTTCGAGCGCATGATAGCGCAGGCAAAACGCTCGGGCGAAAAGCTGGGCGTGCTGTTCATTGATCTGGACGGCTTCAAGCCCATAAACGATACCTACGGGCATGAGGCGGGCGACACCCTGCTGCGCGAAGTGGCAAACCGCCTGCGCGGACGTGTGCGGGAGGCGGACATTGCCGCCCGCATGGGCGGGGATGAATTCGTGGTGGTGCTGTGGGATATAGCAGACATGGAAACGCTCTACCGCACCGGGCGCACCCTGCTGGAAGAACTGAACGCGCCCTATCTGTGGGAGGAAACGCCCCTGCGCATAGGGGCGAGCATCGGCGGCTGTCTGTACCCGGACCACGGCAGTTCCGTTTCCGAGGTACTGCGCTGTGCAGACAAAGCCATGTACACCATCAAGCAGTCCGGCAAAAACGCCCTGCGCATCACGCAGGAAGGCAGAGCCACCTGCTCCGCCCCCGATGAAGGGTGATGAATAGAGATGAGCAGTACTGAAAACGGTTAGAACCTGCCGCTGCAACGGCACTATGTGTCCGGCTCCCCGGCAGCAGACCGGAAAGCCGCATCAGGGAAAAACCACATCCTCCAGCCTGCGGAAGGCTGTTACCTGCCGCGAAATGCCCATCACGTCCAGCACCTGCCGGAAGTTGTCAGAAAGCCCCGCCATGGCTATGCGGCAGCCGTCCGCCCTTGCGCTGCGTATACAGTCCGCCAGCACCGCAATGGCTGCGCCGTTTATGGATGTGTTCTCCGCAAAATCCAGAATAATGTTCACGCGGGAGCGGCTGGCATGGCGGAAGGCATCCTTGAGCGCAGATTCGGAGGCGGTGGAAAGGCTGCCGCGCACGGCAATAACCGCCGCATCCTCGCGCAGAAAGATATTCAGCGCCACCGCCTTGTCATGCATGAGCTGCATGCGTTCTTCGGCACGGGAAAGCGCCCCCTGCAATGCCTCGCGCCGCACCGGCTTGTTAATGAAGTCGGTCGCGTCCAGATTAAGCGCCTTTATGGCAAGGTCCATGTCGCCATGTCCGGTAATGACGATGACCTCCGTTCCCTGATTCTCTTCCTTTATCTTGCGCAGCACCTCTATGCCGTCCATGCCCGGCATCTTTATGTCGGTGAGCACCAGCGGCGGCTTTTCGGCGCGCATCACCTCCAGCCCCTGTTCGCCGGACTCCGCCGTCAGCACCTCATGCCCCATGGCGTTCAGAATGAGAACGAACATCTTCAGGGTGGGCAGTTCATCATCAATGACCAGAATACGCATTACGCCTTTCCTCCCTGTGCCTCCCCCGTTGCGCCGGGGGTGCGGGGAAAGCGCAGGGTAAAGGTGGTGCCCTCGCCTTCCTTGCTCCGGATTCCGATATCGCCGTTGTAATCTCGCACTATGCCGTACGAGATGGCAAGCCCCAGCCCCATACCCTCGCCCGTCACCTTGGTGGTGAAAAACGGCTCGAACACCTTGTCCATCATATCTTTGGGAATACCTGTCCCGTTGTCGGTAACGGAAAGGCATACCTTGTCGCCTTCCACAAAGGTGCGCACCACTATGCGCCCGCGCGGCGGATGCTCAAGCCCCCGCCTGCTCTCCGTAATGGCATCGCGGGCATTGGTCACCAGATTGAAGAGAACCTGCTGCAACCTGTTGTCCTGCGCCGTTATCATCGGCAACGGTTCGGTAAGTTCCAGTTTTATGTCCACCTGATGCAGCAAAAACTGCCTGTGAATCAGCGAGGTCACTGACTGAACGGTATCGTTCAGGTTCACGTCCTCATCAAACAGGTCCGCCTTGCGTCCGAACGACCGCAGGGTGTTAATGATGCCGGAAGCCCGGTCCACCTGCGCGCTCATCTCCGTGACCACCTGATGGAACTGCCCCGGGGGAATGGACTGCCCCTCTTCCAGCGTCATGGCCAGAAAATCGCTGCCCATGCGTATGGCGTTAAGCGGCTGGTTCAGTTCATGAGCCACCCCGGCAGACATCTCGCCCAGCGACTTCATTTTGGAAGCCTGAATCAACTGCGCATCCTTCTCCACCATTTCGGTCACATCGGTAGCCGCCACGATAATGGCAGGGCGCCCGCGGTAGCTGATGGGGCAGGCGTTCACGTTCACAAACATGGGAACCCCGCTCTTGCGGTGGTGGATGACCCGGGGCGTGCGCACACAGTCTGCCACATCGCCGTCCGCGAACAGTCGAAAACACTCGCGGGCATGCACCGGTCCCAGCCGGGCAAACTCCATGCCCACAAGCTCCGCGCGCGAAAAGCCGTAAACCTCTTCTGCGCGGGGGTTGGCGTCCAGCACGCGCTGGGTATTGCAATCCACAACGAAAATGGGGTCCGGCCCGCTGTTGAACAGGGAGCGGTAGGTGTTTTCCGATTCACTGAGGCGCCGCCGGTACAGCCGGATGGACCACACCATGTTGCGGAACGAATCCGTCAGCTGTGCCACCTCGTCGCCGCCCTCCCGCTTGCGATAGAAGACGCAAGTGCGGCACCTGCGCTGCGAGGCCGCTTCCTGCTGCAGCCGACCGGACCGCATCTGGTCGTCAAAATGCCAGCACGGCATGTCGGAATCGGAAAAGGCGGGGCAGTCGGACATCTTCCACTCGTCATCCGGCAGGTCCAGAATGCCCGCACTGTCAAAATTGCCCCGCGAAAGATCATCGGAAATCTTGGTCAGCCGCACCACCGGCAGGGATATGTAGTTCGCCAGCCGGTGAGAGACGTAGAATGTGATAATGATGATGGCAGATATGAACCCGAGGAACATCACCCGCAGCTTGCCCACAAGGCTGTCTATGTGTTCCTTGGAAAGTCCCACATGCACAGTGCCTATGCGATAGAGTCCCTCTCTTGCGGGCACGGCAATATCGTAGGCTTCCTGCTGGTCCACCCGCACCAGCCGCACGCTCTTCTGGGCAGTTTCGCCCAACGGGTTTGCCCCCTGCAACTGCGGGGGAAACGGCCGGGTGAACGTATGGCAGAGCACCTGCCCTTCCTCGTTCTCCACATAGATGTAGTCCACCAGCAGCTTGCGTTCCCGCAACTGTTTCTCGTCAAAGATAAGCCCCAGCAGTTCGGGGATATTCTCCTCAAGGATGAACGAAGCCCCCCGCGCCGCCACGCTCTGCGCCACGGCGGTTCCGCGCAGTTCCAGCTCCTGCGTGAGGCCGGAGACCAGAATCCAGCGGGCCAGCAGGGCTATGACGCAACTTATGATGAGTATGACGGCAAGGATGTATGTGAAGAACTTGTTCTTCAGGTTCAGTTTGGCGAGCGGCCTGAGCATTACGGCAACCCCGCTTCGCCCTGACCGGGCACGGTGCCGTTGCCTGAATGCATGGCCTCTGAATGGTAACCGTCGGGGAAAAACGCAAGGGAGCGGAAATCGTCCACCAGTTCAAAATTCCCGTTGTGCAGCACGGTAAAGTACACCGCCTCCATGCCCTGATGGTCCTCGGGACTGAAGGAGACGCTCACGTCGCCCCCCAGCGAAAAGTCGTGCATGGATTCTATGGCGTCTATAAATCCTTCGCGGGTCAGCTCCGGGCCCGCCCGGCGCAGCCCCTCCACCAGAACCAGCGCATTTATGTACCCTTCCAGCCCCACGGCGTTGGGGAGTTCGCCCGGGAAATACTCTTTGAGGTGCTTGGCATATTCCAATGCAGCACCCATTATCCGGGGAGCTTCCGGTGCGGTGGGCGGCGGCACCACCAGCGAGAGCAGCACCGGGCTTTGCAGGTCCGGGGGCAGCCGCCGCGCAAGCTCCTCGCCTCCCACAAAGGAAAGGTTATAGAACACGGCACGCAGCCCTTCCGCGTCCGCCCTGCGGATGAATTCCGCGCACGGCTCGTAGGTACCCACCATTATCACCGCTTCGGGCCGGGCCTCCACAATGCGCTTCAACCCTTCGGTCACGTCATTGGTGCCGCGCATGTAGGAACCGCGCGCCACAGGTGCAAGCCCCAGTTCGCGCAACGCCAGCTCCGCCCCGGTAAGCCCGTCAAACCCGTAGGCATCGTACTGATAAAAAACGGCGATGCGCCGCAGACCCAGATCCTGCACCAGATGCCGCACGGCGGCTCCTGTTTCCTGATAGTACGAGGCCCGCACGTTTATGACGTAGCGGTTGAAGGGCGTGCGCAACCCGTTGGCACCTGTGAACATGCCCAGCAGCGGAATGCGCACTTCGTCCACAAGCGGCAGAATACGCATGGTGGTGGGCGTGCCCACATACCCGAACAGGGCGAAAATATCGCCCTCGATGATAAGGCTCTGGGTATTGGCAAGGCAGCGGGGCGGGTCGTAGCCGTCATCCAGCGCCTGCAGTTCAATGCGCCTGCCGTGCACCCCGCCCGTGTCGTTGACAAAGTGGATGTAGCTCAATGCCCCGCGCAGGGTCTGCAGTCCCAGATAACTGGCGTGCCCGGTCAGGGGCAGGGAAGAGCCGAGCCGGATATGGCTTTCGGAAACGCCGCTGGTTCTGTCCTCGTCAGAGACATACGCATCGTCCCTGCCGCAGGCTGCAAGCAGCAGGCAGAGCATACACACAAGAACTGCCGAACGCGACATGGAACCCCCTTGGCCGTCATATTGCCGTTCCCGCTCAGGCGCCTGCATATTCCTACATTGTCGCACAGATAACTGCAAGCCGCGACATCCCGGAACGGAAAAAGGCATTGCCTTGCTGGCGCTATGTGCCTACCATATGCCAACGTTCACCACCGAGGAATTCCATGCGCAACCTGCCGTGCGTCCTGCTTCTTGCCCTGTTGCTCCCGCTGTGCCACCTGCAACAGGGGGCTGCCTCCCCCTTTCCGGACCTGCCCCTGCCCGCTCCGGTCACCGTGCCGGGAGCAGGCCCCTCCGCGGCGTCCGGGCAAGCGCTCCCCGATGGCCCCCTCATGCTCTCGTCTCTTCCGGAATCCGTTGTCATCCTCAACGTATACAGCTGGTTCTGCGGCCCTTGTCAGGCAGAAGGGCCGGACCTGCAGCAGCTGAACGAACTGCTGCACGCACGGGGGCTCTCCGGCGCGGTGCGGCTTGCGGGCATTGCGGCGGGCGATGACGCCGCCCTCACTGCCCGCTATGCCGAACGGCATTCCCTTTCCTATGGGCTGTTTCCGGACCCGGAC
>CAYRLL010000099.1:0-5031 GCA_964425115.1 uncultured Desulfovibrio sp.
CAGACCCATGGCGCAGACACCACATGGCAGTCTTCGCAGGCTCTGAACATCGTGCTGGCGCACCTTGCCGAACACGGTTCCAGCCCGGATGCCACCTTTGTGGCGGATACGCTGGCCTTTGGCCCCAAGTCCAACACGCTGAACAGCCTTGAGGAACTGCGGGACTTCATCGGCTCCAACGGGCACAGCGTTGCCGCAACCGAAGGTGCCAATTTTGCCGGAGCGGATCGCGGCATCATGCAGCTTTCCGGTCAGGTGAATCTTGATGCCGGAACCTACAGGCTGAAGGTCTACTCTGACGACGGTTTCCAGATCAAGGTGGACGGGGTTGTGGTGGCGCAGTTCGCATCGGACAGGGGTGCCGGTACAACCGTCAGCCCGGAATTCACCATTGCGGACTCCGGCTATCATTCCATTGAGATCGTGTACTGGGATCAGGGCGGCGCATACGTGCTGAACGTGGCCATTGCGGAAAAGACGGGCGCAACGTGGTCTGACTATACCGTGCTCGGCTCCTCCATGCTGGTGCAGGACGGCGTGGCCCCCGATCCCTTTGTGGGGCTGGAAGACAACGCCCTTACCTTCAACGCGGCCGATATCCTTGCCCATGTGACCGATCCGGATTCCGGTGATACGGCTTCTCTGCATTCGGTGCAGCTTGCCCCCGGTTTCGAGGAGGCGGGCAGCCTTGTGTGGGATGCCGCGACAGGTAGCATTACCTTTACCCCTGCGGACAACTGGCACGGCGATGTGCTGCTTACCTACACCGCCAAGGACAACAACGGCGCGGTGTCCAATACCGGCAAGCTTACCCTGCACGTGGCTTCGATGAACGACGTGCCCGTGCTGAGCGACGGCACCCTTGCCGTGGACGGCGTAACCCCCACGGAAGACACGGCCTTGCTGTTTACGACGGCGGATATCATCGCCTCGCTGGACGGGCTTGACGTGGAGGACGGCACCAATCTGTCCGTCACCTCTCTTACGCTGGCCGAAGGGCAGGGTACCATAACCGACCTGGGGAACGGAAACTACCGGTTTGACCCGGCGCAGGACTTTAACGGCAAGGTTTCGCTCAACGTCACCGTGGCTGACTCCGACGGAGCCACTGCCAGCGCCAAGGCGACCTTTACGGTTGAGGCAGTGAATGACGCCCCTGTGGCGGTCTCTGAGATTGTGGGCGTCTCCGGGCTTACGGGCAGCTTCTATGCCTTTGATAACCAGAAGCACGGCACGTGGACCTCTGCCAACGCCCTGAACATGGTGCTGGCACATATAGCGGGCAACGAAACCCCGGACGCCACCTTTACGGTTTCGGCTCTGGATTTCGCACCGCAGAGCGGCACCCTGAACAGCCTTGGTGAACTGCAGACCTTCCTTGGCGGAAACGGCGGCAATGTGGTGCAGACCGGCAGCTTTGAAGGGGCGGACCGGGGCATTATGCACATGTCCGGCACCGTATATCTGGCTGCGGGCACGTACAAGATGCGCGTTTACTCCGACGACGGATTCCAGATGTCCATTGACGGTAAGGTGGTCGGACAGTTCGCCACTGACCGTGGCGCAGGCACTACCACCTTTGAGTTCACCGTGGCGGAAGACGGCTACTATCCGCTGGATATGGTTTACTGGGATCAGGGCGGAGCCTATGTGCTGAAGGTGGAGATTCAGGAGAGCGGCGCAGCCGACTGGGCCGTGCTGGGCTCAGCCGCAGAGGGAGAAAACTTCTCGCTGCACACCACGGGCACCACGGCATCGTTCAGCGGGCTGGAAGACACTCCGCTGACCGTCAGTGCCGCTGACCTGCTCGCCAACGACCGCGATGCGGACGGCGATGCACTCTCGCTCACCGATGTGTCGGTAGACCCGGCGCACGGCACGGTTACGCTTGATGAGAACGGCAACATTCTGTTCACGCCTGCCAAGGACTTCTACGGCGAAGCCGTTATCACCTACCACGTGACGGACGGGCAGGCAGTGAGCAATGCCGCCACCTTCACGGTGGTGGACCGTGTTGCCAACGGCGTGACCTATACTGTGAACGATGATGAAAAGCCCAACCCGGTCTATTCCGGCGATGGCATCGCTTACGACGGCACTTACACGTTGCCTGACGGCACAGTCACCGTGGGCGGCGACGGCAGCACCGTTGCGGCAGGCGGCGCATGGAACACCATCAAGAGCGTGAAGGCGCAGTCTGATGCGGACTCCACCGTTACCATTTCGAACTTTGTCCGTGCGGATGTGGACCTGAGCGCGGGCGGAGCGGACGGTGACGGCGTGGGAAGCACCGTGCTGGTGGAAAACGTCAAGCGCGCAGAAGTGCAGACCGGCAGCGAGGCGGACGATGTGACCATTACCGCGTGGAGCAATAAGAACTCCGGCGGATGGCACAGCAATATCAATGTGGAAACCGGTGCCGGTGACGACAAGGTAACCCTTTCCGTCAATCCTGCCGCAAAGCTTGGCGGGCAGACCGCAGCTGCGGAAACAGTCTTCACTGTGGACGCGGGCGACGGCAACGACACCATCACCCTTACCGGCGGCGGCTACAAGTCTGCCCTGCTGGAAGGCGGTGCCGGAAACGACACCATCTACGGCGGCACGGGGAATGACCTTATTGATGGCGGAGAAGGAACGGATACCGCCGTCTATGCGGGCAACCGCAGGGCTTACGAGGTGCTCGGCACGGAAGACGGGTCTTACACGGTGCAGCATCTGGACGGTGCCGAGGGCACGGATACGCTGGTGAGCGTGGAGTACGTGCAGTTCGCCAACGGCGTGTTCGCCATTGCGGGGCTGGTGGAGCCTGAAGGAAAGACCTTCTCCTACGCCGACTTCACCAACAATTCGCTTACTGGCAGCGAAGGGGCTGAGATCAACATCAGCGGCAAGATGGAAGGAGCCGCTATATACGGCGACGGGGATGATATCATCGCTATCGGCGGTACCATGCAGAACACGACCATCAACGCCGGTGCCGGAAACGACTGGGTGATTCTTGCGGACTACGACGTAACCGATGTGGATTATTCGGGCGGCAAGCTGACTTTTAACGGCAACAGCTTGTACGGCGTGGAGACATTGCAGTTCAAGGACGGCAGCGTGGACGATGTGACCGCCACCGGGCTGACGAAGAGTTCCTCTGCGGCGCTCGCGCTCGACGACCTGCTTTCGGACGTGGCAGATGACAACCTTTCCGGCTACCTGTCCGTATCCGAAGGCGTAGACGGCACGGTCACGCTGGGTATTGCAGCGGAATCCGGCGGCGCGGCGATGCACAGTGTTACCTTTACCGCCCCTGCGAGCGGCAGCGACCTAGAAAGTGTTCTTTCGGACATGATCAATAATAACAAGGTCATCACCGACCTGTAGTTCTATACGCCAAAAAGCACCCTCCCCAATTATGCGGGAGGGTGCTTTTCTGTTGATATCTTCAACGCACAAGGCTACATACAAGAAAATCCATACGCGCGCTTCCCGCAACGCGGGGGAGCGGCGCGATGTAATACGCAGGGGGCGGAATGTTTTTTTCTCTTTTCAGCAAACAGACAGGGGAACGGTTGCGTGCGGCAGCGGCAGGAACCGCGCTGCTGGCGTGTGTGGCGTTTTTTCCCGCGTCCGCGCGTGCGGATGAGGCGAGCCTGCGCGATACGGTGCTGGCAACACTCAGGCAGCACCCGCAGCTCAAGCAGCTGCAGCAGGGTAAGCAGGCGGCGGAGCAGGATCACAAGCAGGCGCGGGGCGGTTTCTTCCCCCGTCTGGACGCCAGCGCGCAGTACGGCACCGAGGCCTACAGTGATGCCGCAACCCGCCGCGCTCAGCAGGACAGGCATTTTACGGACAGAATGGATGCCGCCCTTACCGCCACCCAGATGCTGTGGGACGGCCATGCCACCTCCAGCAGTGTTGCGGCTGCGGAAGCAGGCATGCGCCTTGCGGACAGCCAGTTTGTGGATACCGCCGATTCGCTGGGGCTGGATGCCGTTATCGCGCATATAGGCGTGTTCCGGCAGCGGTTGCTGGTTGAACTGGCTCAGGACAACGTGGTTCAGCATCAGGATATTCTGGCCTCTATGGAGGAGCGCGAGCAACTGGGAGCCGGAAGTCTTGCGGACGTGACGCAGACGCGCGGACGCCTTGCCCGTGCCATGACCACGCTTTCTGCCACCCGCAGCGACCTGAACGTGGTGACGGCCAACTACTACCGTCTGACCGGACAGGTGCCGAAGGATCTGGAAGAAGCCGGGCTGCCGGATGGCGTGCCGCACAATGTGGATGCGGCCGCGGAGAAGACGCTGGAGAACAATCCCAAGATTGTTACGCTGCTGGCGGAGGTGGACCGTGCGGTGCAGAATATTCGCCGCAACGAGGCCAACTATTACCCGGAGTTCAACCTCAAGGCGTCTTCCGGCTTTACCCAGAACGCTGAGGCTTCCACCACCTACACCAAGAAGGACCAGATCATGGTTACCATGGACTGGAACCTCTTCAAGGGCGGTTCGGACGTGGCCGGGGTGCGCGCCGCACGGGCACGCAAGTCCGCTGCGGAACTGGGGCTGCGTGATACGCGCGATGCCCTGATGGAAGAAGTGCTTGCCAGCTGGAGCCTGTATGAGGCAGCCAAGGAGCAGGCTGCCCTGTATGAGCAGGCGGTGGAGTTCAACCGCCAGACCCGTGACATGTACCTGCAGCAGTTCACCGTGGGTCAGCGCAGTCTGCTGGACGTGCTGGATGCGGAAAACGAACTCTTCAACACACAGGGGCAGCTTATTACCGCCCGCATGAACGTGGTTGTGGGGGGCTTCCGCCTGCTGGCCCTGAACGGCGACATTCTGAGCGCACTGAACATTGACAAGAAAGAGTACATGGATGCTGTGGCAGCCGCCACGCCCGTGAAGGATTCGGAATAGACTCCGTTTGTTACGGATGGCCTTTTCATTTCTGCCCCCCGCCCCGAAAGAGGCGGGGGGCTTTTTGCTGCGGCGCGGCTATGCACTGCTCTGCCTGTTCAGCCTGTTCAGCCTGTTC
>CAYRLL010000099.1:5131-12316 GCA_964425115.1 uncultured Desulfovibrio sp.
TCTGCATGTTCTGCATGATTCGGTATCGTTCGGGATTGTTCGGGCATGACGGGGTGTTGCGACGGTTTCCTGCGGCGGCGGTACATCCTGCGCACCGCAGGGTTGCCATTGGTCAGACCTGTGGGGTAGTATGGGGAATGGCGCACCATGGTCCTTACGCCGGAATTTTACCTGCGGCTTGCCTATAGCCCTGGTGCGTTTTTGACGGCACCGCCGGAAACAAGAAGATAACCGCTCTGCGGCAGAGGAGTACGCACAATGGGATTGAAGAAAATAGGGTGGATAGGAACAGGCGTCATGGGCACATCCATGTGCGGGCACCTCATAACAGCAGGATACCCTGCGGCGGTATATAACCGCACGCCGGAGCGGGCCAGGCCGCTGGTGGACATGGGGGCGACGTACTGCGCCTCTCCCGCTGAGGTGGCGGCGGCAAGCGATATCGTCTTTACCATCGTGGGCTTTCCCGCCGATGTGGAAGAGGTGTATCTGAGCGATAGCGGTATCATCCGCAATGCCCGCCCGGGAACCGTGCTGGTGGATATGACCACCTCCAGCCCCTCGCTGGCGCGTACCATTGACGGACAGGCTGCCGCAGCAGGGATGCATGCGCTGGATGCTCCGGTATCCGGCGGCGACTTGGGGGCGCGCAACGCCACCCTTGCCATTATGGTCGGCGGCGAGAAGGACGTGTTTGACCGGGTGCTGCCGTTGTTCAACATCATGGGTAAAACCGTGCAGCTTATGGGGCCCGCCGGGGCCGGGCAGCACACCAAGATGTGCAACCAGATACTCATTGCCGGGACCATGGTCGGCACGGTGGAATCGCTGCTGTATGCGGTGCGGGCGGGCATGGACATGGATGCCGTGATTGATGTCATTGGCAGCGGGGCGGCGAGTTCGTGGTCCATAAACAATCTGGGACGCCGCATTGCCAAGGGGGACTACGACCCCGGCTTCTACATCAAGCATTTCATCAAGGACATGGGCATTGCGCTGCAGGAAGCCAGAGCCATGAACCTTTCGCTCCCCGGGCTTGCGCTGGTGCAGCAGCTTTATATTGCCGCACAGGCGCAGGGGCTGGAGAATATGGGCACACAGGGCCTGTACCGCGCCTGCCTTACCGTGAACGGCATGGAGTAGCCGCGTTGTCTTTTCCCGGCCTGCCTGCGGAGGCGGGCCGGTGAAAAGGGCGCAGGCGTTGTCCGGCCAGTACCGGACAGGGGACCGGAGAAGCCCCGGCCAGTAACGGCCAGTAACGGCCTGTACCGGGCAGTAACGTGCGATGCCGGGCAGGCTGATACAAAACGAAAAAGGCTCCGGCATGCGCCGGAGCCTTTCACTTTTTCCGTGGTGCCCAAGAGAGGACTCGAACCTCCATGAGGGAACCCTCACTAGACCCTGAACCTAGCGTGTCTACCAATTCCACCACTTGGGCACGGAACGTGCCGGGGGATTTCCCCGGCAGCGAGGAGTGTGTTTATCCGCATCGCGTTTTTTTGGCAAGAACTTTTTAGGGCAGGGCAGCGTTTTCAAAAAGAACGTGCCGGGTTGTGCCTGTGCGGTTCAACCTGTATGCAGGGGGTTGCATCTGCACGGTCTTGTTGCGTCCGCATGGTTGCACGCAGGGACAGCCTGCCCTTTGCTGTTGTGCCTGTCGTGCCCGGCCTTTACCTGTTGGGCCTGTCGTGGCGGGGCAGTTTGCGATTTCCTGCCGTGCTTGGCCGGGACATGACCGTTTTGGCGTTTCATGGCGCACGTAGGCACGGCACACTGCATGACGCCTGCATCGCACGAAGGCCCGCACCGCATGAACGCCTGCATCGCATGTGCGCCTGCACCGCATGTGCGCTTGATGCTGCGGGGCTTTTGGGGTAGCAATAGTCGCCTTCACTGACGGGTTGCCCGCCGGGCAGCCCACCCATGTTCGGCACAAGAATGGAGGCCGCTGGCACCGGATGGAAATAGCACGAGAACTTCAGGAAATTTCCATAGATATATCGCGTGGCTCCTGCGTCACTATCGGCAACTTCGATGGCGTGCACAACGGGCACCGCAAGCTTATACGGCGCACCATGGAAAAGGCGGCCAAGCTGGGACTGCCCAGCGTGGTGGTCACCTTCTGCCCGCATCCGCTCAAGGTTCTGGCGGGTGTGCACGCCGCCCCGCTGATTACGGACTACGAAAAGAAGCTGGATCTCTTTGAGGCGCTGGGCGTGGATCTGGTGCTTATGATCAAGTTCACCAAGGAACTGGCCGCCATGGAGCCGGAAGCCTTTGTGGAAGAGTATCTGGTGCGCGGACTGAACATGAAAGAGCTTGTGGTGGGCTATGACTACTCCTTCGGCAAGGGGCGCAAGGGCAACTTTGCCCTGCTTTCCGAGCTGGGACGCAGGCACGGCTACGGCACCGAACGGCTGGACCCCGTGATCATAGACGGCGCGATTGTCAGCTCCACCCGCATACGGGACATGATACAGGCGGGGCGCGTGTGGTATGTGCGCCCGCTCATGGACAGGTTTTACGTCATACGCGGCACGGTTATTCACGGCATGAACCGGGGCGGCAGGCTGCTGGGGTTTCCCACCGCCAACATGCGGGTGCGCGATGAGCTTACCCCCATGCCGGGCGTTTACGCCACATGGGCAGAGGTGGACGGCAGGGTCTACAAGGCGGTGACCAACATCGGCACCAATCCCACCTTCGGCAATGATGAAATAAGCGTGGAGACCTATATCATGGACTTCTCACAGGACCTTTACGGCTGGGAACTGCGGCTTAATTTTGTGACCCGCCTGCGGGACGAGAAAAAGTTCTCCGGCGTGGAGGAACTTATGGCCCAGATACACAAGGACGTGGACCTTGCCCGCCAGATACTGGAAACGCCCGAGGCGCAGCTTTAACCGGCGCGCCCCCGGCCAAGCAGCACGGGAGCAAGCATGACAGGCCCATTGCGGCGGCTCTGGCGGGAATATCTTCGCCTTTACCGTAACGTCACCTATGTGCGGATGACGGTTATAGGCATCCTGACGGGAGTGCTCACGGGCGTTGCTTCCATCGTCTTCTTCTGGGGCATTGAATACCTTTCGCACCTCGTGCAGGTGCAGTGGGCCGGATACGACCTGCCCGCCCCGGCGGGCGAGAGCATGTTTCACGGCCTGCACGGCGACGGGGTTTTCCGGCCATGGATAATTCCCCTTGCCTGCCTTGCGGTGGGGCTGTTCACCGGCTGGCTGGTGGAACGGTTCCTGCCTGACGCCATTCACGGCATGACCGACGGCACGGACGCCATGATCAAGGCGTTTCATCACAATAAGGGCGTCATCAGGCCGCGCGGGCCCATCATACGCGGGTTCACCTCCATTCTGACCATTGCGGCGGGCGGCTCTGCCGGGCGCGAGGGTCCCATTTCGCAGATAGGCGCGGGCATAGGCTCGTGGTTGGCGGGCAAGCTGGGGCTTTCGGTCAAGGAGCGGCGCATCCTCATGCTTACGGGCACGGCGGGCGGGCTTGGCGCGGTGTTCCGTGCTCCGCTGGGCGGCGCGCTTACGGCCATTGAGGTTATCTACAAGGAAGACTTTGAGTCGGAAGCCATTGTTCCTGCCGTTATCTCCTCTGTTGTCGCCTATTCCATTTTCACCATGGCCTTCGGCACCGAGCCCATGTTCGGCATTCCGGCATTCTCTTTCAGCAACATCATGGAGCTGCCGTTCTATGTGGTGCTCTCGCTCGCGTGCGCGGTTTCCGGCTGGCTGTATGTGCGCACCTTTGTGTACCTGAAGTATTCCGTGTTCGAGAAGCTGCGGGTGCGGGTGGGTATTATGTGGACCATGGCCGCAGGCGGGCTGCTCATGGGGCTTTTCGGCATGTTGTATCCCAAGGTGCTTTCCGGCGGCTACGGCTGGCTGGAACAGGCCATTCTGGGAGAGCTTACCGTGACCACCATGATTGTGGTGGTGCTGGCCAAAACCTTGGCCACCAGCATTACGCTGGGGTCGGGCATGAGCGGCGGGATGTTTGCCCCCGCCCTGTTTGTGGGCGGCATGACCGGCGGGGCGGTGGGGTTTACCGCCCACAAGTTTTATCCGGATATCGTCACCCAGCCGGGCGGCTACGTTATGGTGGGCATGGCGGCGTTTTTTGCGGGGGTGGCGCACGCGCCCATAGGGCCGCTGGTCATGGTCTGTGAGCTTACGCAGGGCTACGGGCTGCTTGCGCCGCTTATGCTGGCATCGGCGGTGTGCCTTGTGGTTAACCGCAAGGCATCGCTGTATGAGAACCAGCTGGAGAACAAGTTTGAATCTCCGGCGCACTTAACCGATGCCACCATCAATATTCTGGAAAAGCTGCACGTGGCCGATTTTTACCAGCGGGGGCGGGTGACCATTCTTGAGGAATCCATCACCCTGAAGGCCCTTACGGATATTATTGCCGGAACCAATGAGTTTTATTTTCCGGTCAAGAATCAGGAGGGGAGCATCACGGGCATTCTCTCGCTCAACGATGTGCGCAACCTGCTGTATGAGGAAAGCCTGTTCGAACTGGTGGTGGTGGGCGAGCTTGCCCGTGCCCCGGTGACGCTGGAAGAGGGCGATGATCTGTACACCGCCCTGCTCAAGTTCGTGGAGGCTGATCTGGGGCAGATTCCCGTGGTGCGGGAGGATGATTCCCATGAGATTCTGGGGCTTATCAACAGGGCGGACGTGTTTCTTGCCTATACGGAGCACCTGAAGAAATTGCAGGCGGAAGAGTAGTTTGCTGCCCGCAGCTTCAGGGATTTTTGCGCGGGCTGCTGCCCGGAGGCGGCCGGGCGGACAGGCGGGCGGGAGTCAGGCTGGCGAACAGGTGACCGGGCGGGTAAACAGGCGGTCAGGCTGGTGAACAGGTGACCGGGCGGGCGGTCAGTCTGGTGAACAGGCGGTCAGGAGGGCGGGAGTCAGCCGCGCGGGCGGCGGGCAGAGGCTGCGCTGCGGGTTTTATTCGTTCTTCCGGTTGTTTTTTCGTCCCTGCCGTTTGCTTGGCCGGTCTTCGCACTGCTGCGGGCACCCTTGCCCGCGTTCCGCATGATGAGATACGCCGTGCCCCACGCTCCTGCCATAAGCGCCGCCAGTGCAGGCACATAGAGAAACATGTTCTCGTACACGGCTGTGCCGCGCAGCACCGTGCTGCCCATGAAGAACAGCGCGGCGGCGATGATGAGTTGCAGGAGGTGGTTCACATCCTTGATGACGCGCCGCCTGCGGCTGAAGACAAGGCTCCCCAGCCACACGAGCACAAAGAGGATGACGGCGAACTTGAACATGCCCTGCCCCGCTTAGCCGGGGTGCCGCGCGGGGGGGTCCTGTGCGCCGTGGGTGGTGTGTGCCGATTGGCCCGTCGTTTCGCCATTTGTGCCCGATGTCTCTGATGTGCCGGGCGATCCGGCCTCTCCGGCGGAATCGGCTGCCGGACCTCCCGCCTGCTGCGGAGCGCCGTGCACCAGTGCCAGCAGCTTGTCCAGCGCCTCTTCCGGCCGTTCCTGCTGGAAGACGTTGCGCCCGATGCTTACCCCTGCCGCGCCGCATTCCAGCACCTCTGCCACCATGGACAGGAAGGCGTCGAAGTTCGGCTGTCCGGGACCGCCTGCAACCAGCACGGGCACCGGGCACGATTCCACGGCCCGCGTGAAGCTGGCCCTGTCGCCGGAGTAGGGCACGGAAACCATATCTGCCCCCAGTTCGCCGCCCAGCCGGATACAGTGTCCGATGAGGCTGGGGTCCAGCTCCTTCACAATCCGGTCGCCGCGCGCATAGATGACCGCCAGTACGGGCAGTCCGTGCTGGTGCGCCTCGTCCGTTACGGCACCGAGGTCTGCCAGCATGCGGTCTTCCAGCTCGTTGCCTATGTTCACCTGAATGGCAACGGCATCTGCGCCGAGCCGCAGGGCCTCCGGAATGGAACAGACCAGCGCCTTGTTCCATGCGGGCAGCCCGTGGCGGGTTCCCGCAGAAAGCTGCACCACCAGAGGCAGCTCCGGCGCGAGGGCAAGGGCGTGAGCGCGGGCGTAGCCCTTGTTCAGCACCACTCCCTGCACGTTGCGGGTGCGTATGTGATCCAGCAGTTCGGGCATGTGGGTTATGCCCGCCAGCATGCCTTCGCTGGCACCGTGGTCCAGCGAAAGGATGACGGCTCTGCCGCTGGGGGCGGGGAAAAATCGTTTCAGTTTGCGAATGGTGCCTATCATGCAGGGTCTCCGTATTGCTGATGCCCGCGCGCGTTGCAGGCCAGATGTGGGCAGAATTCCAGTGCTTCCCGGGTCAGGGCTGTTGCCTCGCCCTGTCCGGTGTACAGGATGAGCGGCGGTTCGGTAATGCAGCCCGGCTGGGCGTTTTTGCGCGCTTCCAGCAGGACCAGCGTGGCATCCCGGTCCGGTTTGGAGTGTACCATGCGCATTCGCTTGGGCTCCAGCCGTGCCGCAGTGCAGGCGGTCAGCAGCGCGGCAAGGCGCTCCGCAGGGTAGATGCAGCAGAACCGCCCCCTGTTGCGTACCAGAAAGCCCCCTGCCCTGACAAATGTTTCCAGCGAGCCGTCCGTTTCGAACAGGGCGCGTGTCCGCCGTTCCGTGGCGGCATGGCGCCCTTGGTCTGCGCGGCGGTAGGGCGGGTTGGTGACTACAAGGTCGAAGCCCTCCGCAGGCAGGATGCCGCGGACCTCCGTCAGGTTGAGGGTGTGCACGGCAAAGCGGTCTGCCAGCCCCAGTGCGGCGGCGTTGTAGGTTGCCGCCTCGCAAAGCAGGGGGTCTATGTCCACCCCGGTGGCGTACATAAAGGCGCGGCGCCGTGAACGGGCGGTTGGTCCGCTGCCGGGGGCCGGCTGCGTCTCTTCTGCACCGGGCAGGGCATCCAGCAGCAGTGCCAGCGCCACCACGCCGCATCCGGTGCCAAGGTCTGCCACGGACTGTTCGCGGCTTCCTTCCGGCGGCAGGGCGAAGCGCGCCAGCAGCAGGGCGTCCATGGCGAAGCGGAACGAGCCTTCCGGCTGCAGCAGCCCGCGCGGAAACCGGCTGCGCGCAAGCGCCACCGCTTCGGCATCGGCAGGGGGCGGCATCATTGGCGCAGGTCCTTTTCGCCGATTGGGCCGATTGGGCCGGTTGGGACGGTTGGGACGGTGGGGGCAAGGGCTTCCGCCGCAGGGTGGTCCAGCAGG
>CAYRLL010000100.1:0-12313 GCA_964425115.1 uncultured Desulfovibrio sp.
GAAACGCGCCTATGCCCTCCAGCAGCAGGTCCTGACTGGTGGCATCCATCTCCATCCTGCTGCGCTCCAGCAGGCTCTCGGATTGTTCCACACGCTTGGAGGTGGCGTCAAAGTCGTACAAAAGCTGCCTGCCCCGCAGCTGCTGCATATTACGCACGCGGTTGGTGTAGTCATCCTGCTGGCTGCCGGGCTTGCCGGTCTGCTCGCTGGCCACGTCGCTCACAAAGTCCAGCCGGGGAAACCATCCGGAACGGCTCACGTCCACCCCATGGGCAGAGGCCTCCACCTGACTTTCCTTGGCCAGCACCCTCTCGTGCTGCTCCAGCAATCCGGGCAGCAGGTCAGAAAGCCCCTTGGCATCCGCCATTCCGGCACTTCCCATCACCAGACAGGTCAGCATAAGCAAAACAGGCAGGTTTCTTTTCACGGCGTCCCCCGTTCGTGCATGCAAAAGATTCCCATTCAAATGACATGATTGGGCTGTCAAGTCAATGCTCACTCTCCAGTACCCCACGCCTATACTTGAAAGAGACTGTTGTTTGTTGCATACCTTCCGGAGCACAGACAAGGAGAAGCATACGCGGGTACGTTTCCGGCCCGCACTTTTCCACCCATTCACGCGGCTTCACCATACGCCGCACCTTACGTAAGGCTTCCGCCGGAGGACACATGCCCCCGCTGAACATCCTTGTCGTGGACGATGAACAGATCGTGGCGCTGGACATCAGACGCACTCTTGAGCGCCTCGGGTACACCGTACCCGCCATTGTCGCAGACGGCCCCACCGCCATCCGCAAGGCAACGGAGTTGCGTCCCGGCCTTGTCCTCATGGACATCCGCCTGAAAGGCGAAATGGACGGCATACAGGCAGCGGGCATCATTTCCGGCAAGCTCAAGATTCCGGTCATCTACCTCACCGCCTATTCCGATCAGGCCACGCTGGAGCGGGCAAAAACCTCCAACCCCTTCGGCTTCCTCATCAAGCCCTTTGAAGAGCGCGAACTGCACTCCACCATAGAAATCGCCCTGCTCAAACACTCAGCGGAGCGCAGGCTGGAAGACGCACGGCGCAAGGCCGAACAGGAAAACCTTGCCAAATCCGGTTACTTCGCCGACATGAGCCACGAGATACGCAACTCGCTCAACGGCATCATGGGCATGGCAGACCTCGCGCTGGACACCCCCCTCTCCGATGAGCAGCGCGAATACCTTTCCACCATCATGGATTCGGCGGAAAACCTGCTCGCCATCCTCAATGATGTGCTGGATATCTCGCGCATAGAGGCCCGCCGGCTTTCCCTCACCGAAAAACCGTTCGACATAGCGCGCACCGTTGCCAAGGCGGTCCGCAGCGTAAAGCCGGATGCCGAAAAGAAAGGGCTGCGCCTTTCCTACCATCTCGGTCCCGGCGTTCCCGCCACCGTACAGGGCGACTCAGGCAGACTGCACCAGATTCTCACCAATCTGCTGGGCAACGCCGTCAAGTTCACGGAAGACGGCACCATCGTCGTGGAGATAAATCTGGTCAAAGGCGGCACGCCGGAAATGCCGGAAGCACATTCCGGCACGGCGTCAGAAAGCCTGCAACTGCTCTTTTCCGTGCGGGACACGGGCATAGGCATACCGGACAACAGGCTCTCCGCCATCTTCGAACGCTACCGGCAGGTGGACAGGGAAACGGAACAGGCCCATGTGGGTTCAGGTCTCGGCCTTGCCATCTGCAAGGAACTTGTAGACCTCATGGACGGCAAGATGTGGGTGCGCAGCCGCCTCAACCACGGCAGCACCTTCTACTTCACCGCCCATTTCACCCCCTGCGAACGCCATGTGCCGGATATCCGCCGCTCCGGCATCCTGCAGGCCGGTTCCCGGCAGTCCATGCGCAGGCTCAACGTGCTCACGGCAGACGACAACCTCGTCAGCCGAAACCTTGTGCGCATGCTGCTGGAAAAACAGGGACACAGCTGCACCACAGCCTCCAACGGACTGGAAATGCTTGCACTTCTGGCGCAGGACCGCTACGACCTTGTGCTCACCAACATCCAGATGCCCCGCATGGGCGGGCTGGAGGCGGTGCGGCGCATACGTTCGGGCACAGCCGACGGCGTACCGCAGGACATCCCCATCATCGCTGTCACGGCCCACGCCCTGAAAGGCGACCGCGAACGGTTCATCGATGCGGGCATGACCGACTACATCGCCAAGCCCCTGCACGCAGAACGTTTCTACGAAGTTATCAACCGGGTGTTCACCAACGAGCGCACGGCCGAGGAAGAGACGCCGCCCGCCCATCAGGGCGAAGTGCTGCCGCTGCTGGACACGGCGGACGTGCTCCGGCGCATGCAGGGTGATACGCTGCTGGTACGGGAAATGTGGCAATCCTTCCTGTCGGATTCGCACGAACAGATGGCAGACATCCGCGAGGCATTGCGCGGTCAGGGGTCGCGGCTGGATATCACCCGCGCGGAGGTCAGTCTGGGGGCGACCATGGCCCTTGCCACCGCCTCCCGCAATATCGGAGCCCCGGAGCTGGCTGCCGCTGCAGACCTGTGCGCCGATACACTGCGCCACGGCGAACGCGACCGGGCCGCCACAGCCATCCGCAGGCTGGAAGAAACGCTCTCCCATACGCTGAGCATCATGGACACGAGCATGAAAAGCCTGTAGCCCCATACGCAACCACCACGGAGCCATTTACAGCATGCACAGCACCCCGCGCGCCGCACACGGCCTTTCCGCAGGCACCCCTGCTGCCCCGGTGCTGTGGTTCCTGCGCCAGATAAGCGATTCCGCTTCCGGCGGAAACGCGCTGGACCTTACCTACGCCGCCGCAGCCCTCACCCCTCTGCTGGATTACCCGCGCCGCGAGCTGCTGCAACGGCTTACAGAAGCCCTTTCCTCACCGCAGGCTCTCGCCGTGCTGGAGGAACAGATGCGCCTGCAGCAGCGGGGCGTCTTCACGCCATACATCCTGCGCCTGCCATCGGCCAAAGGCCTGCCCGTGGACATTCAGGTCTGTCCGCGCACCATACTCCTGCCGGACGGCACAGAAGCCGTAACCGCCACCCTTGCCCCCGCCCCGGCGGGGCTTGAAGAACAACGCACCATGCAGGCGGAACGCGCGCGTCTGCTCTCTCTGCTGGACAGGCTCCCCGCCTACGTGGCGCTCATCGCGCCGGACCACTCCGTTCGCTATGCCAACCAGACCTTCCGCGAGGTGTTCGGCCCGCCCGGCAACAGGCCCTGTTATACCGCCATACGCGGAGAACCGGCTCCCTGCGCCGACTGCGCCCCCTTCGACGCCTTCGACACCGGCAGCCTTTCCATCTGCGAATGGACAAGTCCCGCCAACGGGCGGTCATTCCGCATATACACCTACCCGTTCACCGATGTGGACCGCACGCCGCTGGTGCTCAAGCTGGGCATGGACATCACCCAGAGCAAACAGGTGCAGGAAGCCCTCGCCCTTTCGGAAGAGCGCTACCGGTCCATTACCGATAACCTCGCCGTGGGCATTGCAGTCATTGATGCCGATATGCGCATCACGGCCGCAAACCCGCTGTTCTCCCGCTGGTTCAGCCCTGCGCCGGACAACGTGAAGGGAGAAACGCAGGGCGGCGCACAGGATGCCCGGGCCCGCCGGGAGGCGGAAACACTGGAAACCCTGCTCCGCATCGTGCCGCAGCAATGCGCTTCCGGCCCCCCCGGCAGCACCACGTTGTCCGCAAACACCGTTCCGTCCGATACCCTTGCTGCGTCGGGCAACCTCACCGCGTTGAGCACCCCAGAGGACTCCCCGGAGCGCGGCAGCACTCCGGCAGACCTCATCCTGCGCACCTTTGCAGACGGTCAGGTCCATGAACAGGAATTCTCCTGCCGCCTCGGCAGCGCGTGCAGCACGACCAGCACGAGCAGCGGCAACAGTACGAGCAACGGAAACAGCGGAAACAGCGGGAGCGGTGCAGACCACGCCTTCCGCATCACGGCCTGCCCCATCCGGAGCACGGCGGGCGATGTGCCCTCCGTCATCGTGCTGCTGGAAGACATCACCGAGCGCAAGCGCGTGGCGGAACGGCTGAACCGTGTCCGGCAACTGGAAGCCATGGGCACCCTCGCAGCAGGCATCGCCCACGAGATAAACCAGCCCCTCTCCGCCCTGCGCCTCTACGCCAGCGGGCTGGAAATGCTGGTGGAACAGCAGCGCACCATCGCGCCGGAAACCCTGCTCTCGCGGCTGGGCTGGATTCTGCGCGAGGCGGACAACATCCACGAAATCATCGCCCACATGCGTTCACTGGTCATGCAGCAGGATGCGCCGCCCACGGGCAGCGCCTGCCTGAACAAGGCCGTGGAACGCGCGCTGGGACTGGTGGGCGCACAGCTCACCGCCCACGGCATCCGTCTGGACCTGCGCCTTTCCCCCTTCCTCCCGGAAGCCCTTGCCAATCCGGTACAGCTGGAACAGGTTGTGATCAACCTCGTGGTCAACGCCATGCACGCACTGGACACCGTAGAGGCTTCCGGGCAGGATAAATGGATACGCATCACCACCGGACAAACGCAGGACAGCGCCCTGCGCCTTGAAGTGCGGGACAACGGCCCCGGCCTGCAGGGACTGGAATCCCGCGTCTTCGACCCCTTCTTCACCACCAAGGAGGCAGGCGGCGGCATGGGTCTGGGTCTTTCCATCGTCCACACCTTTGTGGAGGCATGGCAGGGCGAGATTGCCATCGTTCCTCCGCCGGAGGGCACGGGCGCGGTATTCGTGGTCCGGCTGCATGCGGCCGGGCATGCAGCCCAAATCCCTTCCCCCGGGGCAACCCCCAATATACCCTAACGATGTCTGTACTAACACTATCTGTACAGCCGCTGCCGGAATGCCGGACAATGCACGGCCAGAACGCCAACAGACACGCGGCAGCAGGAGAAACGGATGCGCATCCTCATAGTTGACGACAACCCCACCAGCCTGCAAAGCCTGAGCGTGGTTCTCAGCGACCTCGGGCACGACCCAGCGCCCTTCGCCGACCCCGTGCTCGCGCTGGAAGAGGCCCGCCGCACCCATTATCCGCTCATCATCACAGACATCCGCATGCCCCGCATGGACGGCATCACCCTCCTGCGCAAACTCAAAAGCACGCCGGAAACAGAAACCTGCGATGTGGTGCTCATCACCGGGCACGGCGATATGGAAACCGCCGTGGGAGCCCTGCGCCACGGTGCCTACGACTACCTGAACAAGCCCATAAACGCGCGGGAACTGGCCGCCGTGGTGGAACGCAGCGCGGAGCATCAGGCCCTGCTTCTGGAAAACCGCGACCTGCGCCAGAATCTGGACCTGCGTGTCCGCGAGGTGGCAGACACCCTCCACCGCGACCTTGAAGAGGCCCGCACCCGCCTGCGTCAGGTCTTCGGCATAGGGGGCGTGGTGTCGGAATCGCCTGCCACGGAACAGGTCATGAACGATGCCCGCATGTTCCACAACGACCCCAGCGTGCCCGTGCTCATAGAAGGCGAAACAGGCACCGGCAAGGAAATCATCGCCCGCCTCATCCACTTCGGCGAATCGGGCAGCATGCACCCCTTCGTGGCCATAAACTGTGCCGCCATCCCCCACGAACTGTTCGAAAGCGAACTCTTCGGCCACGAGGCAGGGGCCTATACCGGCAGCCGCGCGGGCGGCTCTGCGGGCAAGCTGGAACTGGCGGCAGAAGGCACCCTGTTTCTGGACGAAGTGGCGGAAATGCCGCTCTCCCTGCAACCCAAGCTGCTGCGCGTGCTGGAAGACCGCACCTACTACCGCGTGGGCGGCCTGCGCAAACGCGATTTCCGCGCCCGCGTCATCTGCGCCGCCAACCGCGACCTTGAAGAACTCGTGGAGCGCGGCCAGTTCCGCCGCGACCTTTACCACCGCCTCAAGGTGGGCCACCTCGTCATCCCTCCCCTGCGCGAACGCCGGGAAGATATTCCCGCCCTTGCCCGCCTGTTCCTCACCCGGCAGGCAGAACGCAAGCGCAAGCAGTTCACCTCCGTTTCGCCGCAGGCCATGGACATCCTGCTCCGCCAGCCGTGGCCCGGCAACGTGCGTGAACTGGAAAACACCATAGAACGCGCCGTGCTCATCCACGATGCTCCCACCCTCAGACCGGAACACCTCACCTTCCTCACGGAACGGCAAAGTGCATACAGTTGCACCGGCATCCCCAAAAAACTGCCGCTTGATCTGGACAATCTGGAACTGCCGGAAGCCCCGCTGGATCTGGAAGCCCTCACCACGGCCATCGTCCAGAAGGCTCTGGACCGCTTCGAGGGCAACAAAAGCAAGGCTGCGGCCTATCTCGGCATCTCGCGTTTCGCCCTGCACCGCCGCCTGCAGAAATAACGCCCGGGAGCACAGTGCGTTTCCGCTCATGCGTGCGCTTCCGCACGTGCGCTTCCGCACTTCACCCGTTTGCCGTCTGCTCTCCGGGCCTCGCCTCCCCACGCCCTGCGCGCCAAAAAACGGCTAACTCACCATAAATAAAATACTTTACCTCTAAAATCACCTTTTTGCCCTGCGCCATCCGATATGGCACGCCC
Source organism: uncultured Desulfovibrio sp. (assembly GCA_964425115.1). Lineage (GTDB taxonomy): Bacteria > Desulfobacterota > Desulfovibrionia > Desulfovibrionales > Desulfovibrionaceae > Halodesulfovibrio. The sequence continues at coordinate 6,580 of CAYRLL010000100.1, forward strand.
TATGCAAAGTTACTGGTGCAGATATTGTTCAGAATGCCAGCGATCAGGCGTTCACCCCCCCAACAATTCTGAATGATGTCTGCAACGGGATCTGAATACCGGATACGTTCGCAGGGCCACCGAAATCCCCCCCTTTGGTGCCCGCATTGCTGCGTTTCCGGGGCGTTTGTTCAGACCAACCTATCTGAGGGCTTCCGGACCGGTCACCCCCCCCCGACCACCGGAAGCCCTCCCTTTTTTCAGCAGCCTCGCGCACCCTTCCCGCTCCTGCCCGGGTTTGGCCTCTCCGGCTCTGTCCGGCTCTGTCTGACCCTGTCCGGCTCTGTCTGGCCCGATATGGCCCGAGATAGCCCCAATCCGCCTGCACCGGACTGAAGCCGCCCGCCTCCTCCCCGCACAGCACACCGGCACCCCGCACTTGACATTGTTGTCACCATCCGAAAAGATTCGCCCCATCGGGACGGGCCTCCCGCCCCTCCGGCCAGGGCTGGGCCTCCCGCCGCAAAGGCGCGGCCTGCACGCAACTTAACCATGACAGGGGATTATATGAAACGTTCCGGCCTGTTACTCGCTGTACTGGTGTTTCTTTTTGCCAGCTCCGCCTTTGCCGCAGACCCCATCCGCATCGGCGCGGTCTTTTCCAGCACCGGTCCGGCATCCTTCCTCGGAGAGCCGGAAAAAAACAGCCTGCTCATGGCTGCGGATTCCATCAACGCCGCCGGGGGCATTCTGGGCAGGCAGGTGGAAATCATCCACTATGACGACGAGACAGACGTAAACAAATGCGTCCTCGCCGTGGAAAAACTGGCCCGCAAGGACCGGGTTTCCGCCATCGTGGGCCCCACCACCTCCGGCAACACGCTGGCCATCATGCGCAACATGGAACGCTACGGCATTCCTCTGGTTTCCTGCGCCTCTTCGGACAAGATCGTCCAGCCGGTGAACCCGTGGGTCTTCAAGGTGGCTCCTTCCGACAATTTCGCCATAGAAACCCTTCTGGACCACATCCTCGCCACGGGTGCCAAGCGCATTGCCATCCTCACCGTGTCTGACGGATACGGCCAATCCGGCCGCGCCGGACTGCTCGCGCTCATCCCGCAGGCCGGTCTGGAACTGGTCGCGGACGAGGTCTACGGCCCCAAAGACACAGACATGACCGCCCAGCTTACCAAAATCCGCGGGCTCGGCGCAGATGCAACCATCTGCTGGGGCACCAACCCCGGTCCCGCCGTCATCGCCCGCAACCACAAGCAGCTCGGCATGACCACCCCGCTGTACATGAGCCACGGCGTGGCCTCCAAAAAATTCATAGAGCTGGCGGGTGACGCGGCAGAAGGGCTCATCCTGCCCGCAGGCCGCCTCATCGTTGCCGACCAGATTCCCGACGGCCACCCGCAAAAGGCCATGCTGCTCGATTACGCCGCAGGCTACACCCAGCGTTTCAAGGCAGATGTGTCCACTTTCGGCGGACACGCATGGGACGCCATGCTCCTGCTCAAGGCCGCCATTGAGAAAGCCGGCAGCGACGATCCCAAGGCCATCCGCGATGCCATGGAACAGGTAACGGGCCTTGTGGGCACGGCGGGCATCTTCTCCTTCTCCGCAGAAGACCACGGCGGGCTGGATAAAACCGCCTTCGAAGTCATCCGCATAGAAAACGCCGACTGGACCATCGTGCGCTAGCCCCGCCCCTCTCCGGTCTCCCCTGTCCGCAACGCCCCGCCTTCCGTTTTCCGGAAGGCGGGGCGCAGTCATTTTCCGTGCATCGCCAATTCATACCCTTGAAGTATGCTATTGACCGTTTCCTGTGCGCCCTATACTATCCCATCATAGTAAAACCCCATGCCCCGGCCCTGCACAGGCTCTGCACTGTCAAAGCACCGCCAATGCACAGCCACCGCACAGGAGGAACCGGATGAAGCTCTCCGCCCGCGCACGCTACGCTGTCCGCCTGCTGCTTGTCCTTGCGGAACACGCTGAGCATACAGACATCGTAAACACCACCACCCTCTCGGCGCACACCGGCGTTTCCGTGCAGTTCATCGAGCAGATCATCCGTCCCCTCAAGCAGGAAGGCATGGTGGTCAGCACGCGCGGCGTCATGGGCGGCCACGCGCTGGGCAGAGATGCCTCCACCATCTCGCTCGGGGATGTGGTCCGGGCCATAGAAGGCCCCATAGACCTCATCCCCTGCTGCGACGATTCCGTTGCCCAAGAGTGCCCCCGCCACGAAAACTGTCCCACCCGCCCCGCGTGGCTGCACATCTCCCGCGTTCTGGAACGCGAGATGGACGCCATAACCCTTGCAGATCTGCTCACCAGCCCGGTCTCCCTGCCGGACCGCCATGCCACGCCGCCCATGGGCCGCGCCCGCAATACGTCCCGGCACCTTTCGCTGGTTCCCAGATACGACTAATCTTCGCAGGACAACAGCCTTACCGTCCCGCGCGGAACGCAGAAGCCCCCGCCAACGTCACAGTGACCTTGGCGGGGGCTTTCTCTCTATGGATCAATACGCTTCAGCGGCCTAGATGGTTCCGGGTGCATCAGGTGCGTCAACCACAACCGGGGTGTTACGCGCCTTGATCATAAACCATACAAAGCACACCGCAGCCACGGCTATGCCTATGCCATAACCCGCCGTCTCGCTCAGGTGCAGCGGAAACTCCGGTGCCACGCACAGGTAGGTGGCGCACACGGCGGTCATGAACACGGCGGGAATGGTGGCAATCCAGTGTATCTTGCCGTGGCGCACCAGATACATGGCAGCCGCCCACAGCACTATGGTGGCAAGGGTCTGGTTGGAGAAGCCGAAGTAGCGCCATATCACGCCGAACTCGGTCTTGGTGATCAAAAACCCAACGGCAAACAGGGGCACGGCGATCATAAGTCGCTTCACCACGTCGCGCTGGGCAATATTGGTGAAGTCCGCGATGATAAGGCGTGCGGAACGGAACGCCGTGTCACCGGAAGAGATGGGCAGGATGATAACACCGATGATGGCGAGGAAGCCGCCAATGGGGCCCATGAGGGTGGTGGCAACCTGATCGACCACCGCAGCGGGTCCGCCCTGCGCCAGCACTGCCTGCAAGGCTTCGGGAGTCTGATAGAAGGTCATGCCCAGCGTCGCCCACACCAGCGCGATAATGCCTTCACCGATCATGGCGCCGTAAAACACGGGACGGCCGCACTTTTCATCGGGTATGCAGCGTGCCATAAGCGGTGACTGCGTGGCATGGAAGCCGGAAATGGCGCCGCAGGCAATGGTGATGAACATCAGGGGCCACAGGGGCAACCCGGTGGGATGCACGTTCGCCAGTCCCACACCGTTGGGGAAGAAGGTGTAGCCGTCCACAATGAGCATCACGGTCAGTCCGCCCGCCATGATAAGCAGCGCCAGAGCGAACAGGGGGTACAGGCGGCCGATGATCTTGTCCACCGGCAGAATGGTGGCAAGGAAGTAGTAGGCGAAGATAATGCCCGTCCACAGCATCACGGCGGTGGCGTTATCAAGGTCAAACCCTATCTTGTTGGCCAGCAGCTTTGCCGGTCCCAGCACAAAGACCACGCCCACCAGCAGCAGCAGAACAATGGAAAACACGTTCATGAACTGCTTGGCAAACTTGCCCAGATTGTAGCCCACGGCGTCCGGAATGGACTTGCCGTCATAGCGCACCGAGAGCATGCCGGAAAAATAGTCATGCACGGCACCGGCAAAAATGCTTCCCAGCACTATCCACACCAGCGCGGCAGGGCCGTACAGCGCGCCCAGAATGGGCCCGAAGATGGGGCCAAGCCCGGCAATGTTCAGCAGCTGAATAAGATAAATCTTCTTGGGATCCATCTTCACAAAATCCACCCCGTCTTCCATGCGGCAGGCGGGGGTGGCGCGGCAGTTGTCCACGCCGAAATTGGCTTCCACTATCTTGCCGTAGACAAAGTACCCGGCAATAAGCATGGCGCATGCCAGAAAAAAGTAAAACATTCCTCACTCCTTGGACTGTGGTTGGTGCTCCGGGCCGTCAGCCCCCCAAACGGGCAGACGGCGGCCTCCGGCGGTTCCCCTGCAGCCCGAATTCAAAATAAGACGTGGCAGGGCGTGCTGCGCGGTTAAAGGAACCGGCCGGAATCACGCTTTCCCCTTGCGGAGGTATTGCAGTCCTACACCTGTTTCCGGGGGGCAAACCGCATTGGGAGTGAAAAGACATTTTGTGAAGACGAAATGCACTCCGGCCGGAGTGAACCGCACGCCATCAGCCCTGTCGGCAGGCAAATCAGTTGCCGGAGCACACAACGGTGCGGGCAGGAGTATAGGCAGGGATACAGCCCGGAGGCCGTTCAGGAAGGGAATGCCCTGCAAAAAGACGCAGGGCAAAAAGGCGGGGCCGCCCGCTCAGCGGTCCGTTATGTCCACCCGCAGTTCAATGCAGTGGGTAATGGTGCCATCCTCCGCCCGGACAGGCGTGGTGGCAATAAGCCAGCGGGTGGCTGTACCGTCGGGGTAGGTGCCGGTTTCTTCAAGCAGTCGGGCTTCGCCGTCCGCAAAGGTCAGTGCCACCGGGCAATCCCCGCCGGGCGCGGGGCGGTTGCACATGCGGCGGCACGAATCGCCGGGACGGGTATGAAAAACCTCGGTAAAGGCCCTGTTGCAGCGGGCCACGCGGAAAGACCGGTCCTGCACGCTCACAAATCCGGGCAGATTGTCAAACAGCCGCTCCAGCATGTCGTTGGAGGTACGCAGCATGCGCAACCGTTCCGCCAGCGCCTCGCCGGAACGCACCAGCGCCACGGTCAGCCCGTCCAGTTCGTCCTCCACGGGAATCTGCGTGGGCAGCGGCGCGCTGCCCAGGTCCCGCGCGGTTTCCGTCAGCGCTTCCAGCGGCTGCGATATCAGCGTCCGGCACAGATGGGTAAACACAAAATAGTACAACGGCATGAACAGTGCCGCACAACATGCCATAATCCACAAAATATCTTCCGGCGTCAGCGGCGCGCTTATGGCCAGCGCCAGCATCACGCCCAGAACCACCATGCCCGCAAGGGCAAACAGCACCGTGGCAATAACAGCCACCTTCGCCGCAAGCGCCATGCGTATTCCGCGAATAATTCCGAGCACGCACCCTCCCCTGTTGCAACCGCGCACAGGCGGTCTCCCGCACTTCACAGCCCGGCAATCCGCACCGGGCCTTGCGTTCCCTATCACGGACTGCGCAAGTGCTCAACCGCTCACCTCCTCAACCGGCAAAACACACCCCAGCCGGAATGCATGAAAAAGCCCCCGCGGGCGGGGGCTTAGGGAGTCATCCCTTCTTGGTAAAAAATTCCTTCTCCGCCCCGCACAGCGGGCACACCCAGCTGTCAGGCAGATCTTCAAAGGCCGTTTCCGGCGGAATATTGTTGTCGGGGTCGCCTTCCATGGGGTCATACACATAGCCGCAGGGACATTCGTATTTCTGCATTCCTTCCTCCATGTTTAACGGTAGTCGTCAGAACCCCGCCCCGAAAAGGGGATGTCCGGCACCTTCCAGCGCCTCCGGGCAGGGTTCCCTACACTACTGTCTAGACGTGCGCAGCATGGGTGTCAACCGCGACCGGATATCCGCACCGCACGCACCGCATGAACCGCTCAAACGGGGCCCGTCGCCTGCGGAAAAAACCTCTGTGGCGCATTCCGCGCACCCGTCATTTCCGCGCTGCGTCCCGCCTCCGGTCGCGGCATAACGAACCGGACCTC
>CAYRLL010000101.1:0-12275 GCA_964425115.1 uncultured Desulfovibrio sp.
GCGTTTTCTATTTCCTTTTTCATGGAGGCTTCATAGTGCTGACGGGTCATGGTGCCGTTGCGCATCCGGGTTCTGGCCTGCCGGATGGCTGCTGTCTGAGGAAAGGAGCCGATGGTGGTGGTGGGAAGCAAGGGCAGATTCAACCATGCCTGAGCCTTTTTACGGTCCGCATGGGGAGTGGGGCGGCAGAGCATGTGCGGAGCCACTGCATCGCAACGTTCACGCAAGGCGGGGTTATGAACCCTGCCGCTGATACGGCGAGAACGCAGCGCAGCGGCATTTGCCTCCAGCAGCGATATGCCTTCTGTGCTGACCTGCCCGCCGGGCTCGCTCAAGAGGAAGGCAAGGTCGCTTATCTCCCGGCATTTCTGGACAGCAAAGGCCATCCATGATTTCAGGTCTGCGTCCAGCCGGTCTTCGTGCTCAAGGTCCACGGGGCAATGCAGTAACGAACAACCGGAGCCTATCATGAGGCGATTCGCATCAAAGCGGTCAAGGATGGTGCCGAGGGTGGCAAGGGCTTTGGCGAGATCGGTTTTCCAGATGTTCCGCCCGTCCACAATTCCTGCGGAGAGTGCCATGTGGCCGGGAAGGCGCACCAGCAGGGAATTGAGCGTTGCTCCGCCCCGGACGAGGTCCACATGCAGGCCTGCACACCCGGAAGAGAGCGCCAGATCCATGTTGTCGTCCAGCACATCGAAATATGTGGCGAGGAGGAGACCGGCGTTTTGCAGTGCGCCGTTAAGCCGCTCATAGACGCGGGGGAATGCTGCTCTTCCGGCAGAGGAGAGGTCTGCGCAGAGTATTGGCTCGTCAATCTGAATCCACGGGCATACACTGTCGAGCTGCGCCAGCAACGTTGCGTATGCGGTTGCCACGGCATCGGCATGCTGCCAGCAATCGCTTCCGTCCGTTGATTTGGCAAGCGAGAGAAAGGTTACGGGGCCGAGGATGACTGGTTTGGGCGTGTATCCCAGAGCATGTGCCTGCAGCGTGTCTTCAACGACCTGAGGGCAGGAAAGCCGGATTTGCTGGTGCGCGGAGATTTCCGGTACGATGAAGTGGTAGTTGGTGTTGAACCACTTGGTCATTTCCATGGCCGGTATGTTTCGGGCTGCATCTCCCCGGGCCATGCGAAAGTAGTCTTGAAATGACGCAGGGTTGCCTGCATCGCATGATGAAATACCGAATCGCTCCGGAATGCAGCCGAGCATGCAGGCGGTATCCAGCACATGATCGTAGTAGGAAAAGTCGCCGGTGGTGACGAGGTTGAGGCCTGCCGTGTGCTGAATGGCCCAATGCCGCTCTTTGAGGGTGTTTGCAACTGCCTGAAGGTCTTGTGGTGATGTTTCTCCGCGCCAGTAGGCCTCCAGCGCCTTTTTGAGTTCGCGGTCTGCCCCGATGCGGGGAAAGCCAAGAATGTGGGTGTTCATGCGTGTTACTCCTTTTATTGGTTGGAATAAAAGAAGCAGCGACAACTCGATATCCGGGCAAGGCGTGCGCGGGCAGAGAATGGGATATGCCCGTGCGCAGCGAGCTATGCCTGTCCAATCGCGAGACAGTCGTGCTCCGGCACAGGGACGTCTCCTGACTTTCCGGCCCCGTTTGTGTGTCCTTCCCGCACGAGGCAGTGAACACACCGGGAGATGCCGGTTACAGTGGCGCGACCGTGACGGATTTGCACCGTCTTCCGTTTCCCTGTGCTGTATCAGGATATTCGAATATAGAAATATTTTCAGAATGGCAAGCAGGTAATTGGCCGGGGCACAAAGCGGGAAAGGGCGACCTTGCGGCCGCCCTTTAACATTCACTATCTATGGAATACAAACGAAATCGTTCGCGGGGCTACAGAGTCTGCAACACCCAGGCTACGCGGCCCATGATGGCTTCAGTACGCTTGTCCACAGGCAGATACTGCTCCGGGTGCGACTGGTTTTCGCTGCGCATGACAAAGCGGTTGTTGGCCGCATCCAGAAACAGGCGTTTCAGCGAAATACCCTCGTAGGGCACAAAAACGCCATAAATCTCGCCGGAAAGGATGTTCTTCTGGCTTGAGTCCAGACCGACATACGCTCCCTTGCGGATTAAGGGTTCCATGCCTGAGGTTTCCACACGCAATACCTGAATGTGCGTACCGGCAAACGACTGCGGTATGCTCAGCTTGCCTACGCCTTTGAGCAGGCGTTCGCCATTGTCTCCGGTTTCGCACTGCATGGAGTGGATGGTGACAACGGCATTGCGAGCATCCGGGTCGCCGAACTTGGCAGAATCTTCAAACACCCGTCCCGCAACGGGTCCTTCAAGAGGTTCATATCCCTGCTCGGTACGCAGATACATGGGGCCTACGCCCTTTTTCAGCCAGTCCGGGTTAAGGCCGAACTTTTCGAAAAGCTTCATGTACCAGTCGGAAGGCACGGAGTTGCGGCGTTTTGCATCGGATATGCTGGACTGACGGATATCCAGCACCTCCGCAAGCTCAACCTGCGTCCGTGTGTGGGTGGAGAGCTTAATGCGCTCAAAAACTTCATCAAAACTCGTCACGTGATTTCTCCCGCCTGTCAAACCGCTGCATGCTGAAGGGAGGCACGCTTGAGGGTTGACAGTATTGTTTATCTTGTATAACAGAATGCATAAGGTGCTGGTCCTGTTGGGTTACCGTGGCAGGCAGCTTGGCACCCGGATGGTCAGGCCATTTGCGGCTCCCCATGACGGTGGGGTGCTGCACCTTTGTGGTGCGCCGCTTTCCGTGCATCCCTTCCTGCACATGAAAAATGGCGTTTCCGGCACATGCCGGTTCCATATCCTGCGTTATGCATTCCTTTCGTCCCCGGAATAGTCTTGCGGTGCACGTCAGCAGGCACATTATGCCCCCGCACTATTGCCGATGTAAATGGACGTGTCTTACCATATACAAAAATTGCGATGTAATCAAATGGCAAAATGATGTGCCGGATATGTTCGTAACTTCCTTGAGGAAAGCTGTGCCATGTTGGCACACGCGAACAGTGCGGCAATGCAAAGGCGCGGCAGGGAGATGTAAAACACCCTGCCGCGCCTGCTGCATTATTTGTGAGGGAATACTCACTCCATGTGTTTCAGGAACGGGTCATCCGTGGAGAGCAGTATTCTGGTGTTGGACTTGAAGCTCTTGCGGTAGGTTTCGAGTGAGCGCTGGAACTCGTAGAAGTCCGGCGACTTGCTCAAGGCTTCTGCAAAAACGCGGGCAGCCCTTGCCTCGCCTTCACCACGGATGATGGAGGCTTCTCTGCGTGCCTGCGCGAGGATAACCGCCTGCTCCTTGTCCGCGGTGGACCGGATGGTGGTGGATTCCTGCTGTCCCTCGGAGCGGTATTGCTTTGCCTGCCGCTCGCGTTCTGCCTGCATGCGACCGAAGATGGCACGCTGGTTTTCCGCAGGCAGGTCGGTGCGCTTGATGCGGACATCGATGATCTCTATGCCGTATTCGGAAATGATTTCCGAGGCACGTTTGGTCACTTTGTCCATGATGGCGATACGTTCTTCGGACACGATCTGCGTGAGTGTGAACTGGCCGATGTAGACGCGCAGCTGCGAGTAGACGATGTCTTCCAGACGCGCCTGTGCGCCGGGGATGGCCCGCACGGTCTGATAGAACCGCAACGGGTCTACGATGCGCCAGCGGACATAGTTGTCCATAACCAGCGCCTTTTTGTCCTGCGTTATGGCTTCTGCGGGCTGGGTATCGTAGTCCAGAACGCGGGAATCCAGATAGATGACGTTCTGAACGAAGGGCAGCTTGAAATGCAGACCCGGTTCCAGAATGCCGCCCACGGGCTTGCCCAGTTGCAGCACAAGGGCGCGCTGTGTCTGGTGCACGGTGAAGGCGGACTGGAAGAGCACCACGGCCGCCACGCAGGCGCCTACGATGAGAAGGAGAGAACGGTTGCTCATGGCTTATTCCCCTCCCTTTTTGGTACGCAGGGTCTTGTCCAGCGGCAGGTAGGGAACAATGCCGGAAAGGCCTTTGTCCGGCATGATGATCTTTTCCATCTCCGGGTTGGAGAGGATTTCTTCCATGGTTTCAAGGTACATGCGCTTTCTGGTAACGTCCTTGGCCTTGTTGTACTCTTCGAGCACGGCAAGGAACCGGGCTGCTTCACCCTCTGCGTTGCGGACCACGGTTTCGCGGTAGGCCTGCGCCTGGTTCACGACTTCGGCAGCAAGACCGCGCGCCTTGGGCAGCAGTTCGTTCCGGTAGGCTTCCGCCTCATTGACTATTCTGCTGCGGTCTTCACGGGCGCTTGCCACGTCTTTGAAGGCGTCTATGACCTCGCGGGGCGGATGCACGTTTTGCATCTGCACAGCGATGACGCGCACGCCGATGCCGTATCTATCCAGAATGCTTTGCAGCAGGTCGCGGCATCTGTTCTGGATCTCTGTTTTGCCTTCGGTAAGGGCGTTGTCGATCTGGTTGTAGCCGATGATTTCACGCATGGCGGCTTCTGCCGCGTTTTTCACTGTCCACGACTGCTGCGTGACATTGAAGAGATAGGCCACGGGGTCGCTTATCTGATACTGCACGATGAACTGAACATCCACGATGTTCTCGTCACCGGTGAGCATGTGCGACTCTTCCTTGACCGGACGGACGCCACCCTGCTGCACGGCGGTGTTCCTGTCCACGGACCGGAAGCCTACCTCCACACGGCGGATTTCCATGACGTTTGGTTTGTAGACGGATTCAATCGGGAACGGCATGTGATAGTGGGGGCCGGATTCCACGGTTCGGACATGTTCGCCGAAACGCAGTACCACGCCCACTTCGGCGGGTTCCACGATGAAGATGCCGGAAGCCAGCCAGAGAAAAAGCAGCAGGCCGAAAATGGCCTTGCCTGCGGGGAACTTGAGGTTCCGCAGCTTTTTCAGGCTTTCGCCAACAGGATCACCACCCGGCCCGCTGGGAGTCCAGCCGGGACCGGGGCCCTGTCCGCCGCCGGACTGCCTTTGCCGTTTTTCTTGCAGTTTTTCCCAATCCCAGTTCATAATGCTTGAAAAGTATGGCAGTTGTTACTTTTGGTCAAGCAGGAACACTTGAAAACCATGCGGTGCCGGTCTTGAGCCACACCGTGCAAACACCCGGGCAGCATCCATGAAACCTGTTTCTGAAACCGTATTCCGCGCCTATGACATACGCGGCGTTGTGGACCGTGATTTTGATGAGGAGTGGGTGGAATGTCTGGGCAAGGCGCTCGGCACGTTCTTTCTGCGCCGCAACCAGCAGGCGGCGGTGCTTGGCCACGACTGCCGCCATTCTTCCCCGGCGTATCTGCGTGCCCTTGCGGACGGGTTGCTTTCCACAGGGGTGGACGTCATTTCGCTGGGCATGGTGGCCACGCCGCAGCTGTATTTTGGTGTTGTGCATCTGGGGCGGCAGGCCGGGGTGATGATAACGGCAAGCCACAATCCGCCGGAATATAACGGATTTAAAGTATGGTCCGGGCGCGGCACGGTGCATACCGTAGCCATGCGGGAGATATATGATATCATGGCCTCCGGAGCCTTTGCCGCGGGGCAGGGCGTGGGGGGCGAGCACGACATAGTGCCCGCCTACATGGAGGCGGTTCTCAAGCGCAATGCGCTGGCGCGTCCGCTCAAGGTGGTGGTGGATGGCGGCAACGGAATGGGCGGGGAACACTGCGCGGAACTGCTGCGCCGCATGGGCTGTGAGGTGGAGGAGTTGTACTGCGAGCCGGACGGGGATTTTCCCAACCATCACCCGGACCCTACGGTGGAGCGCAACATGACGGACCTTGTGGCGCGGGTGCGGGCGACCGGGGCGGACATGGGCGTGGGGCTGGACGGCGATGCCGACCGGCTTGGCGTGGTGGATGCCGCGGGCAGGCTTCTGGCGGGCGATGAGCTGTATTGTCTGTTCGCCCGCGATGTGCTTACGCGCCTGCCCGGGAGTCTGCTGCTTGCGGATGTGAAGTGCTCGCACAGACTGTTTGACGATATAACAGCTCATGGCGGGAGGCCCCTCATGTGGGTGACGGGGCATTCGGTCATGAAGGCGAAAATGTTGGAAGAGAATGCGCCTATGGCGGGCGAGTTGTCCGGGCATCTGTTTTTCAACGAAGACTGGTTCGGGTTTGATGATGCCCTGTTCGGGGCTGCGAGGCTTGCATCCATTCTTTCACGCAGCGGGACGCCGCTGACGGAACTGCCGGGGTGGCCGCCTTCGTTCAGCACGCCGGAGGTGCACATAGCCTGCCCGGACAGCCTGAAATTTGAGGTTGTGCGCAGGGCACAGGCGTTTTTCCGGGAGCGCTACGAGACGTGCGAGATAGACGGCGTGCGGGTTCGCTTTGCAGACGGATGGGGCCTTGTGCGGGCATCGAACACGCAGCCGGTGCTGGTTCTGCGGTTTGAGGCGCAGACACCGGAGCGTCTGGACGAAATTCGCGGGCTGATGGAATCGCCGCTGCACGAATGGATCGCGCAGGCTGATGCCTGAGCGGTTGTCTGAAGATTGCCGCAGTATTTGCCGTACTGTGTACGGCTTCTGAAGGCGGGACAGGTGGTGTGGAGGGATGGCAGGCGAATGCGCCCCTAAACGTGGGAAGCGGAACAAGGCGGAAGAATATGAAAGTGTTGCGGGCAGACAGGATGGAGCGGTGCATAGGGTGCCATTCCTGCTCATTGGCGTGTGCGCGGCTGGTGCACAGAAAATTGTCGTGGAACACTGCAGGGATACGGATATCTTCAGCGGGAGGGCTTTCCACAGGATTTGAGGCGCGGCTGTGCGTTGCCTGCGACCCTGCCCCCTGCGCCAGAGCGTGTCCCACGGGCTCGCTCACCCAGCGGACAGGCGGCGGCGTGAAGGTGGACCGGGAGCTGTGTATACGGTGCGGCAAGTGTGCGGCCGCGTGTCCCGTGGACGCCATTTACATGGAACCTGAGCAGAAGTATCCGTACCTGTGTATCCACTGCGGGCGGTGTGTGGTTTTTTGTCCTCATGGCTGTCTGGCGATGATGGATGTACCCGGCACGGTATCGGGCAAGGCCGTTATGGCCGGAAATGACGAGGAGGTGCAGGATGCGTATTGATAATCCCTTTTCCCGCGTTCTGCATGTGGACCTTGATACGGGGTTGTCCCGTGTTTTGCGTTTCGGCGAGCGTGCCGGGCATCTCGGAGGCAGCGGGCTTGCCGCCGCACTGTATGCGGAATACGGACTGCCGGACGCGCCCGCGCTGGACCCGCGGCAACCCCTCATTTTTGCCGTGGGGCCGCTTACGGGCTTTTTCCCGCTTATGAGCAAGGTGGTGTGCGGGTTCCGTTCTCCCTACACGGGCGAGTGGGCAGAGAGCCATGCCGGAGGCCGTCTTGGCCTTTCTCTGCGTTTTGCGGGGTATGATGCGCTGATGATTACGGGAGCCGCGCGCACGCTTTCTGCCCTTGCGGTGGGGGCACGCAGCGTGGATGTGCACGATGTGCCCTATCTGCGCGGTGCGGACGTGTTTTCCACAGGCAAGCATCTGCGCCGGTTCGGCAAGGCGAGTTCGGGGCATCGTTCATGTATCCGTATCGGGCCTGCCGGGGAAAACGGCGTGGGCTACGCCTGCATCAATGTGGATTCTTTCCGCCATTTCGGCAGGCTTGGCGCGGGCAGCGTGATGGGGGCCAAGAATCTCAAGGGAATAGTGGTGATGGGAGACGGCGTGTACGAATTGCCGGAGTCCAAGGCTTACCCCAAGCTCATGCGGGATTTGTACAAGGATGTCACCGCCACCGATAAGATGAAGAAATACCATGATCTGGGCACGCCGGCCAACCTGCTGGCATTGAACGAGCTCAAGGCCCTGCCGTGGAACAATCTGCAGAAGACAACGGATGAACGGATAGACGGCATATCGGGCGAGACCTTTGCAGAGCGGTTTCTGCTGCGCCAGACAGCCTGTGCCGGTTGCCCCGTGGGGTGTATCCATATCGGGCTGCTGCGGCAGCAGTTTGCCAGCGACCATGAGTTTCTCTACAAGCAGGTTTCCTACGACTATGAACCCATCTTCGCGCAGGGGTCCATGATCGGCATTACCTCTGCGGCGGACGTGCTTGCACTGCTGGACGAAACGGAAAAGCTGGGACTGGATTGCATGAGCGCGGGCGTTGCGCTGGCATGGGTGGCGGAAGCGCTGGAGAAGGGAGCCGTTACCGAAGCGGAGACCATTGTGCCCATTCGCTTCGGCGAGGTGCAGGGTTTTCTTGAGGCGCTGCGTCACATTGCCATGGGCAGCAACGAGTTCTACCGCGCGCTTGGCGCGGGCACGCTCAAGGCGGCGGACGCATACGGCGGGGCGGATTATGCCTGCGTGCTGGGGCAGGAAATGGCCGGATACGCTACGGGTGAGGTGTTTTTTGTGGCGCAGGCGTACGGGTTCCGCCATTCGCATCTGGATACCGGCGGCTACTCGTGGGATCAGAGCGCCAAGGAAAAGAATGCGCGTAAAGCGGTGGATTTTCTTGTGGATGACGAGTACAAGCGCACACTCATCAACAGCATGGTGTCGTGCATGTTCGCGCGGGCCTCATACGGGCCGGAGCGTATTGCAGAATGTTTGGATTCTCTCGGTCTTGGGGATGTTGCTGCCAACCTTGCCACGGCGGGCCGGAACATGCAGAACCTGCGCTGGTCTTTGAAGTGCCGTACGGGCTTTAACGTGCACGCGGTGCGCATACCCAAGCGGTTTACCGAAGTGGTGACGTGGAAGGGCGGCATTGATATGGCGTACATGGAAGAACTGCGCGGCATGTACGCGCAGGAGATTCTGCGCATGGCATCACAGGCAGAGAACTGATAGGGCGGAGGTAGGGCGGAGGCGTATGCTGTTCAGAGGTCGCGGTCCCGTTGTGCACGGGGAAACCGGAGGCGAGGTGTTTCTTCGCACCATGCTGCTGCTGGCGGTTTTTGCGCTGGTGGGGGTGGCGTTCTGGTATCAGTCCGGGTCGAACCTGCGGGAGGTTTACTCCCGCGGTACGGTGTGGGATGAGGCGGACGCACTGACCCGCGAACAGCGGGCTGCGCTGCGGGATTTTGCGGCTGCGCTGCGGGAGCGGCACGGCATGCGTTTCAGGCTGCATGTGCGCAAGGGGCCGGTGGAGCTGCCGGTTCTGGACGAAAGGACGTTGTTTATCGGCATAAATCCCGAGACACGGCAGGTGCTTGTGGAGTTTCCGCAGTTGCTGCGCCGGGCTTTGGGGGACGAGTATATGTACCGCCTGCAGAATGAGCATTTTACCCCCTATTTCGAGCGTGGCGAATGGCAGACCGGCCTTGCCGATGCCTTGTCGCAACTATGGCTGGATATGGGCGGTTAGGCTTTTCTGTTTTACAAGTCAGGTGGTTGTGCGGCCTTGGCACCTGTTGGGGACAGTCTCGGTGGGCGCCGGACGCGAGCCGGACGCGAGCTGAACGAGAACTGGACGGAAGCCATATTCGGCCAAGTGAGGCCAAATGCGATTGGGCGCGGTGGTCGTGCTGTCTTGGCGCAGAGGGTGACCGGCGCGAACGGACGGAAGCGGATAAACGCAAGGAATGACATCAGGTTTTATGAAGAATGTGTCCATATATACGGACGGGTCCTGTCTGGGAAATCCCGGACCCGGAGGATGGGGTGCCGTGCTGCGTTGCAACGGTACCGAGAAGGAGCTTTCCGGCGGTTTTCGTCGCACCACCAACAACCGCATGGAGATTCTGGCAGTGCTGGAGGCGTTGCAGGCGCTGAAGGAGCCGTGCAAGGTGGACCTGTACACGGATTCGCAGTACGTGCGCAATGCCGTGGAAAAGAAGTGGCTGGCGGGCTGGCAGCGTAACGGCTGGAAAACGGCGGGCAAGCAGCCCGTGAAGAACCGCGACCTGTGGGAGCGGCTGTTGCCGATGCTTGCAAAGCACGCTGTTTCGTTTCACTGGGTGCGGGGGCACAGCGGGCACCCGGAGAATGAGCGGTGCGATGCCCTTGCCCGTGCGCAGGCATCCCGCCCCGGACAGCCGGAAGATGCGGGGCACGCGGACTAGCCGGGGTTGCCCCCTTGCGGGGAGCATGGTGCGCTCATGGCGCGGGCAGGTTTGCGGCGATGTGTGTACCCGGACGGGGGGGCGGCAATATTGATATTGCCCGAAGGATTGTCCGGAGATATCGCCCGAAGGATTGCCCGGGAGATTGCCCGGGAGAATGTCTGGAGAGATAGTCCGGGGAGAGTGTCGTGGGGGCGGCAGTACTTTCTGGTATTTTTTATATATACTTACGTATTCCGGGGGGGGAATATGGCTGTTAATCAGGTTGTTGCGGCGGCACATAAACGCAATGCGGGAATTACGCTGGATGTGCAGCCGGGCACGCGTATGCTGCTGAGTGTGAACGGTTCTGATAACAAGCACGGCACCGAACTTGTGGGGTTTAACCCCTACGAATACCTTATCCTGAAAATGCCGCTGGTTCCGGGCATCCGGACACGGATGCTGCCCGGTGAACCGCTTACCGTGCGGTTTATGCGGCAGGGCACCATCATCGGGTTTCGCACGCATGTGATATCGCAGATAACCAAGCCGGGGGCGCTGGTGTTTGTGGAGTATCCTGACGTGCTGGAGCAGTTTGACCTGCGCACCCACAAGCGCCTGAAGTGTCTTATTCCCGCAGAGGCGCATTCGGCATTGGGCGTGCAGCGCGGTGCCGTGGTGGACCTGTCTGCCGGCGGGTGCAAGATGTGCTTTGAGGTGAAGAGTTCGGACCCGTTCAGGCGCATAGGGGCAGGCGATATGTTTGTGCTGAGGGCCAACCTGTTTTCCGGCGGCGACTCCATGCTTTCGTGCATCTGCCGGAATGTGGAGATGGACAGGGCGACCATGATTGTGGGGGCTTCCTTCGCTGATCTTGAGGCGCAGGATACCAGGAGACTTCAGGAGTATATTGAGACGGTTTCCTCCTTTCTGTAAAGGATACTGGACCGGACCAACCTGCAACCATCGGATACCCCGCTCGTGGACATTCTGCATCAACTGGGCCTCACGGATTGGAACGTATTGTGGACGGGGCTGCTGGGCCCCCTGCTGCGGCTTGTGTTTTTTATTGCCGTGGGGCTTATGGTCGGCAACCTCATCGAGGCGTTGAACTGGACGCACGGCGTGGCGCGCATTGCCGCGCCGCTGGTGCGTCTGGGGCATCTGCGCGATGTGGCCGGGGCGTCTTTTTCCATGGCGTTCTTTTCTACCGTTACCGCCAACACCATGCTGGCGGGCAGCTATGAAAAGGGCGAGATGTCGCGGCGAGAGCTGGTCTTTGCCAACCTGTTCAACAGTACCCCTTCATTTTTTCTGCATCTGCCCACCATGTTTTTCATGGCCGTGCCGTTCATAGGGCAGGCTGCCGTGACCTATGTGGGACTTGTGCTCGCCGCCGCCGTGCTGCGGACATTGGGAACCGTGGTCATGGGCCGCATTATGCTGCCGCCGCTGCCGGAAGGGTGCATTACCTGCATTCTGGAAAATGAGCGGTCCAAGGGCTGGGGAGACGCCCTGCGCAAGAGCTGGAAGCGGTTTTTGCGCCGTATGCCGCGCATAGTGTATATTACAGTGCCGGTGTATGTTCTGGTGTATGTGATGACGCGCACCGGAGGGTTTGACGTGGTGCGCGATTTCATGACCGAGCATGTGACGGTGCTGGCGTTTCTGAATCCGGAAGGGCTGAGCGTGGTTATTCTGCATCTTGCGGCGGAGTTTACCGCCGCCCTGTCCGCAGCGGGGATGCTGCTGCAGTCGGGGGCACTCAGCCCGCGCGATGTGGTGCTTACGCTGCTGGTGGGGAACATTCTTTCTTCGCCCATGCGGGCGTTCCGGCACCAGTTTCCCTCTTATGCCGGGATATTCAAGCCGGGGCTGGCCCTTTTTCTCATAGGCATCAATCAGGCTTTGAGGGCGGCCTCCATCGCATGTATGGCAGTGCTGTATTTCTGGTGGACCCGCAGCGTGTAAGCCGCAGCATTACACGGTACTTCCGAGATCACACAAAGACTGGCCGGTTCCCTGCTGGAGCCAGCCAGTTCAGATAGCTGACAAACCGTGTTTTTTCGAAAAACGGATTTTCGTAAAGCCGAGTCTGAAGTCAAAAACGGATTTATCTCGCTAATGCGGGGTGCAGGCCTTCAGCCGTTGGCGAATCTTTGAGCCTTACGGATGAAGAGAGCAGAGCGGGCTCAGCTCCCTGCCCGCCGGAGGCGAAAAAACTCAAAGAACTCTTTGTCATC
>CAYRLL010000102.1:0-12081 GCA_964425115.1 uncultured Desulfovibrio sp.
GGGCGCCGGGCGCTTGGTGAGGCTTGCCTTGCGGGGCATCCGTGCCTATCAGACAGAACGGTGCTGAGGCAGGAAGGGCGTGCCGGGACCTGTTTTCACCGTGTATTGTGTATTTCCCCAACTGCGGCAGCCGGATGTCTTCAGGTATCCGGCGTGTGCGGGTGGCCGGGTAATCCCGTGGCGAACTGGCTTGCGAGGTGACGAACTGGCTAACGCCGGGGCGGGGTGCCCGAGACATTGCGGACGGGAAGACCCGCCTGCACGCAGCCGGAGCCGTGATACCGGAGGATATGTGAGCATTATGACTTCTGCGGACGCAGAATTGTTTGATACCGGGCAGTATCCCGAACGTTTGTATGTGGAGACAACCACCCGCTGCAACCTGCGCTGCTCCATGTGCATGAAGCACGCACAGGGCAACTGCCTGGAAGACGCCGACATGAGCCTTGAGACGTTTGCGCGGCTGGATTCCGTGCTGCCGCATGTGCGCGCCCTGCTGCTCAACGGCATAGGCGAGCCGCTGCTGCATCCGCATCTTGTTGAGATGGTGGCCCGTGCGCGCAGCCGTATGCCCGCCGATGGGTGGATAGGGTTTCAGTCCAACGGGCTGATGCTCACAGCCGGGCTTGCCGCAGACCTGCTGCGGGCGGGGCTGGACACCATGTGCCTTTCGGTGGATTCCATTGTTCTGCGGGAGCGGGATACGCTGCACGGGGGCGGCAATACGGCGGGGCTTGAGCGCGCGTTCCGCCTGCTGCGCGAGGCGCGGGAGGACACGGGCAGGAAGGATTTTCGCATAGGGGCGGAGTTTGTGGTCATGCGCAAGAACCTGCATGAACTGCCTGACGTGGTGCGCTGGGCAGGGGAGCAGGGGGCGGCGTTTCTGCTTGCCAGCCATGTGCTGCCCTATGACGTCCACGCCGCGGAGGAGTCTGTTTTTACGCCGGATACGCCGCAAGCCCGCGCCCTGTATGCCCGCTGGCGGGATGCGGCGGCAGCGCAGGGGCTGGACCTTGCCGAGTATTATGCCATCTTCCGCCGTTTTCACCGGACCGAAGAGGAAAAGCGGCTGGTGGCGCTGGTGCAGTCCATGCAGCAGGAAGCCAGCGGGCAGGGGATATATCTGCACCTGAAGCGCCTTATTGAGCGTGAGGCGCGGGCGGACACCTTGCTCCATGAAGAGGTGGCGGCGGTGTTTGACCGGGCGCGCGAAGCCGGGGAGCGGTGCGGTGTGGAGGTGCGCCTGCCCGCTGTTTCCACCCGGACGGAGCGGCGGTGCGATTTTGTGGAGGACGGCAGCGTGTTCATTACCTCCGACGGAGGCGTGCATCCCTGCTACTTTTTATGGCACGCCTATTCCTGCCATCTGGACGGGCAGCGCAAGATTGTGCGCCCGCAGAGGTTCGGTTCCGTGCTTGAGCAGCCGCTGGAGGATATATGGCGGTCTGCGGAGTACCGCCGTTTCCGGCAGGAGGTGTGCGCGTATGACTATCCCGACTGCTCTTCCTGCACCATGGGGCCATGCGACGACATGACCGGCGAGATGGGGCCCTTTGAGGCGGACTGCCACGGGGTGACCGTGCCCTGCGGGCATTGCCCGTGGTGCCTTGGCGGATTGCAGTGCCTGTTATGACGGGCGGGCCGGTCTTTACGGGGGCAAGCGGCTTTTGCTGCCCCGGTGCGGGGGGCGGCGGACAGGGTTAGACTTTCGCACGGGAATGGCGTATAGTGGGATGTTCTGCTGACGTTCCCGTCCCCATGGGGGAGGGGATGTGCGGGCAGCCTTGTCAGTTCCGCAGGGATGCGTTTTGGGAACGCAGGCGGGGCCGGAGACTTACGACGACATAACGGCGACATTAACAGGAGGTACAGCGCCCTGCGGGGATGCTGTCCGAGAGAGATATGGCGAAACAGGAACACATACGCAATTTCAGCATCATCGCGCACATAGACCACGGAAAGTCCACCCTTGCGGACCGCATTCTGGATATCACCGGCCTTGTGGAGGCCCGTGACAAGCGGGAGCAGTATCTGGACCGCATGGACATAGAGCGTGAGCGCGGCATCACCATCAAGGCGCAGGCGGTGCGTATTCCCTACAAGGCGAAGAACGGCACCGAGTATATTCTCAACCTCATCGACACGCCCGGCCATGTGGACTTCGGGTATGAGGTTTCCCGTTCGCTGGCGGCGTGCGAAGGCGCGTTGCTGGTGGTGGACGCCTCGCAGGGGGTGGAGGCGCAGACGCTTGCCAACGTGTATCTTGCGCTGGACCACGACCTTGAGGTCATTCCCGTGCTGAACAAGATAGACCTTGCCAGCGCGGAAATTGACCGGGTGAAGACCGAGATTGAAGAAGTTATAGGGCTGGACACCACCAACGCCCTTGGCGTGAGCGCCAAGACCGGCCTGAACGTGGAGCAGGTGCTGGAAGCCATTGTGGAACGGCTGCCCGCACCCAACGGAGAGACGGATGCGCCGCTCAAGGCGCTGATTTTTGATTCGTGGTACGACCCCTATCAGGGCGTGGTCATCATGTTCCGCATCGTGGACGGCACCATACGCAAGGGCGACAAGATTCGCCTTATGGCCACGGGCAAGGAATACGAGGTGACCAAGCTGGGTGCCTTCAGCCCGGAAATGAAGGAGATGAAGAGCCTTTCCGCAGGCGAGGTGGGGTATCTGTGTGCCACCATCAAGGAACTGGGCGATGCCAAGGTGGGCGATACCGTCACGCTGGTGAGCAATCCCGCCGCAGAGGCTGTTCCCGGCTTCAAGGTGGTGAAGCCCATGGTCTTCTGCGGGTTGTATCCCTCTGACGCCAACGAGTACGAGCCGCTCAAGTACGCGCTGGAAAAGCTGCAGCTTAACGATGCCGCCTTCTCCTACGAGCCGGAAACATCGCAGGCGCTGGGATTCGGCTTCCGCTGCGGTTTTCTGGGCTTGCTGCATATGGAGATCATTCAGGAGCGGCTGGAGCGCGAATTTAATGTGGACCTTATCGCCACCGCGCCCTCCGTTATCTACAAGGTGAAGACCGTGGACGGCAAGACCATGGACGTGGACAGCCCCGCCAAGCTGCCGGACCCCACCAAGATAGATACCCTGTTCGAGCCCTTTGTGCGCTGCGAGATTCACGTGCCGGACGAGTATGTGGGCAACGTGCTCAAGCTGTGCGAGGAAAAGCGCGGCGTGCAGAAGGACCTGAAGTATCTGACCACCAACCGGGTTATCATTACCTACGAGCTGCCCTTTGCGGAAATAGTGTATGATTTCTTTGACAAGCTGAAATCCTACACACGCGGGTACGCTTCCATGGACTACGAGATTATTGACTACCGTTCTTCCAACCTTGTGAAGCTGGACATGCTCATCAACGGCGAAGCCGTGGATGCGCTCTCCATCATTGTGCACCGCGACAAGGCCCAGTATCACGGGCGCGCCGTGGCGCTGAAGCTGAAGAGCACCATTCCCCGGCAGATGTTCGAGGTGGTGATTCAGGCAGCCATAGGCACCAAGGTCATTGCGCGGGAACGCAACGCCCCGCTGCGCAAGAACGTGACCGCCAAATGCTACGGCGGCGACATTACGCGTAAGCGCAAGCTGCTGGAAAAGCAGAAGGAAGGCAAAAAGCGCATGAAGCGCATGGGCAACGTGGAGCTTCCGCAGGAGGCGTTTCTTGCCGCCCTTAAGGTGGGAGACGACTAGTACTCTGCCCTGTTTGGCATCATCACCCCGCCCGGCGCGTGCCGGGCGGTACGCATTGGGAATGCATACATGTCTGATATAAATCCGAAAAGCGGCATAGCGGAATACTTTGAGGCGCTGTTTGTAGCCATTCTGCTGGCCCTGTTCATCCGCTCCTTTATTGTGCAGGCCTTTACCATTCCTTCCGGGTCCATGCTCCAGACGCTGCAGATAGGCGACTACCTGCTGGTGAACAAGTTTACCTACGGCATAAGGCTGCCGCTGACCGTGAAGGAGACCAATCCTTCCGGCAATTCGTGGTGGTCGCGCCATTCGTTTGTGCTCGGGCCGGAGATTGTGAAGATGAACGACCCCCAGCGGGGCGAGATAGTGGTGTTTGAGTATCCCAAGGACCCCTCCATCCACTATATCAAGCGGGTGGTGGGACTGCCCGGCGATACGGTGGAGGTGCGCGACAAGAAGCTGTATGTGAACGGCGAGCTGCAGGAAGAGCCGTATGTGCAGTATGTGCGCAGTTTTCCCGGTCCCGGTGACGATTTTGGGCCGGAAGTGGTGCCGGACGGCAAGTACTTCTGCCTTGGCGACAACCGCGATGAATCGTACGATTCCCGCTTCTGGGGATTTGTGGACCGCTCTGCCATTGTGGGCAAGGCGCTCATTCTTTACTGGTCCATGGACGGCATAAGCTCCATCCGCTGGGACCGCATAGGCAGGTCTGTGCACGACCTGTAACGGCAGCCGCTGTTCTGGAACGCATACACCCCGTCCGGTTTATGACCGGGCGGGGTTTTTTGCTGTGATTGCTTTTGGGCGGCGGGTCAGGCGGTGTGCTGCCTGTCCAGCGTGCGGCAGTTTATGGCTTCCGCAATGTGGGGTACGGCGATGGATTCTTCTTCCGCAAGGTCCGCTATGGTGCGGGCGATGCGCAGGATGCGGGTGTAGGCGCGGGCGGACAGGGCGAGGGCGTTGACCGCCTTGCCCAGAAAGGTGTGCTCTGCCGCGCCCAGACGGCAGAAATCTTCCAGCCATCTGCCGGAGAGGTCTGCATTGGTCACGCAGGGCGTGCCCTCATACCGGACTGACTGCAGGCGGCGGGCGGCCTCTATGCGGGCGCGCATCTGGGCGGAGGTTACGCCGGGGCTTTCGTTACGCAGGTCTTCGTAGGGCACGGCGGGCACTTCTACATGCAGGTCTATACGGTCGAGAAGCGGGCCGGAAAGACGCGCGCGGTAGCGCTGTATCTGGAAGTCGCTGCACACGCAGGCGTGGCGTTCATCGGTCTGGTAGCCGCAGGGGCAGGGGTTCATGGCGGCGACCAGCATGAAGTCTGCCGGGTAGGTGAGCGAGATGGCCGCGCGGGAAATGGTGACGCTGCCGGATTCCAGCGGCTGGCGCATGACCTCCAGCGCGGGTTTTTTGAATTCCGGCAGTTCGTCCAGAAACAGCACACCCCGGTGGGAGAGCGATACCTCGCCGGGACGCGGGTAGGCGCCGCCGCCGATGAGGCCCACATCGGAAATGGTGTGGTGCGGCGAGCGGAAGGGGCGGGTGGTCATGAGTGACTGGTTGTGGCCCAGCATATCTGCCACGGAGTAAATTTTGGTGACTTCCAGCGCTTCTTCGAAGGTGAGCGGGGGGAGCACCGTGGGGATGCGCTGGGCCAGCATGGTCTTGCCGCTGCCGGGAGGGCCGAGGAACAACAGGTTGTGGCCGCCTGCGGCGGCTATTTCTATGGCGCGTTTGGCGTGTTCCTGCCCTTTGACCTCGGAGAAGTCCAGAAAGCTGAGTGCGGCTTCGCAGCGCAGGTCGGCGGGGTCTGAAATTGTGGGGGAGAGGGCCGTTTCGCCGGAAAGGAAGCCCGCCACCTCGCCCAGCGTGCGGACGCCGTAGACGTTCAGGCCTTCCACCACCGCGGCTTCGGCGGCATTATCCGCCGGAACGATGAATCCCTTTGCCCCTTCGTTGCGGGCAAGGATGGCCATGGGCAGGATGCCGGGAATGGGCTTGAGTTCTCCGGTAAGCGAGAGTTCGCCCACCACGTGCCAGCCTTGCAGCTTTTCCTGCGGGAGCACGCCTGCGGCACCGAGCAGGGCGAGTGCGAGGGGGAGGTCGTAGCCGCTGCCGCCCTTGCGCCTGTCTGCCGGGGCAAGGTTTACGGTGATGCGTGAAGGAGGCAGCCTGTGGCCGCAGTTTTTCAGGGCGGCGAAGACACGTTCCTTGGCTTCGCGCACGGCACCTTCTGCGAGGCCGACCATGGTGAAGGCGGGCAATCCCTGCCGCGCGAGGTCCACTTCCAAATCCACCCTGAAGGCGTCTATGCCCAACAGGGCGGCACAGGCAACTCTGGCGATCATGCAATCCCGCTTTGTCCGTAACCTATTTGCAATTCACTACTCTGCCGATAAGACCTACGGTAAGACACACGGGAGGATATAGTGCATTCTCTGCAACTGCAACTAATCTATTCTGTGAAATTTGAGATTTAGGTTGCTAATGATATTTGCTCTCGCTATATTTGCATACGCAGAGACATCCCGTCCTTGCGGTACACCGAGCCTGAGACTCTCAGTGCGTGACACTCAGTTGGGGGAACCATGTCTATCAAGACAAGAATTATCGCGTCCGTTGCACTGCTGTTTCTGATTTCCGTGACTATGTTTCTGGGAACGTGGGTTGTGACCACTGCCCAGAAGGACGACGGGCTGGTCATAAACCTTGCCGGCAGGCAGCGAATGCTGAGCCAGACCATTGCCAAGGACGCGCTGGCGTATCTGTCTACCCGCAACACGGTGCACCGCGACGCCATGAACAACGCGGTGCGCGTGTTCGATGCCTCGCAGGCGGCACTGCTGAACGGCGGAGCGGCACCGCTCACGCTGGCGCAGTCCGGTCCTTCCGCCAAGCTGCCCGCTGCGGGCGAGCAGGCTGCGGCCCAGTTGCGGCAGGTGCAGGAGGCGTGGCGCAGCCTGCGCGACACTGTGGAAAAGGCCCTTGCCGGTGACGCACAGGCGGGTGCCGCCATTCCCGCGCAGAGCGATGCGGTGGTGGAAACCATGAACCGCGCCGTGGTCATTCTGCAGCATGATGCGGAAGGCCGTGTGCAGGGGCTGCTGATTTTTCAGGCGGCGGTGGCCGCGGCGGGTGGCATGGCACTGCTGCTCATCCTGTTCGGGCTGCGCAGGGATATGTTCGGGCCCATGGACCGGCTGCGCTCCTATTCGCAGGCCGTGGCCAAGGGGCATCTGGATGCCGTGCCGGAAGGAGACTACCGGCATGAGCTGCTTTCGCTGAGGGAAGACATGCAGGTCATGGTGGGCAACCTGAAGGCCAAGATGGCCGAGGCGGACGCATATGGCCGGGAGGCCCAGAAGCGGGCCGAGGAGACACAGGTCGCCCTTGAGGAAGCCAGCACCCAGCGCGAAACGGTGCAGAAGCTGTTTGACACCATGTCTGCCGTGGCCAACAAGGCACAGGGGGTTTCGCAGAAGGTGTTTGCCTCTGTTGAGGAGCTTTCGCACCAGATAGAGGTAGTGAATCAGGGTGTGGACGTGCAGCGCGACCGCATGACGGAAACTGCTACGGCCATGGAGCAGATGAACGGCACCGTGTACGAGGTGGCGCAGAACGCCTCCAGCGCGGCGCAGTCTGCCGCTCGCTCCAAGGATAACGCGGAGACGGGCGCGAAGGGCGTGCGCAAGGCCGTGGAGTCCATAGAAAAGATTCAGCAACGCATCATGTCTCTGAAGGAGACCATGGGGCAGCTCGGGCAGCAGGCGGATTCCATCAGCCAGATCATGACCACCATTTCCGACATTGCCGATCAGACCAACCTGCTGGCCCTGAACGCGGCCATAGAAGCCGCCCGCGCGGGCGAGGCGGGACGGGGGTTTGCCGTGGTGGCGGACGAGGTGCGCAAGCTGGCCGAAAAGACCATGCACGCCACCAAGGAGGTGGGCGATGCCGTGCAGCGCATACAGAGCCACGCCCGCGAAAACGTGCAGGCCGTGGAACTGGCTGCGCAGGATATTGTGGTTTCCACGGAGGCCGCCAGCGAATCCGGCAGGTTTATGGATGAGATTGTGCACATAGTGGATGAGACCGCCATGCAGGTTTCCTCCATTGCCACGGCGTCTGAGGAACAGTCTGCCGCATCGGAGCAGATTAACCGCGCCGTGTCGGAAGTGACGCGGGTTGCCTCCGAGACGGCTGAGGGCATGGCGGTTTCCGCCCGTGCGCTTGTAGAGATTTCCGGGCTGGTGGAGGAACTGGATACGGTTATCCAGTCTCTTGCAGCAGGCAAGGCCACGGGGATTAACACCGGAGAGTCGGACGAACTGTTCACGTGGACGAACGATCTTTCCCTGAGCATTCCGTCCATTGACGACCAGCACAAGCGGCTGGTGCAGCTTATCAACAGCCTGCACAAGGCCATGAAGCAGCGGCGCAGCAAGAACGAGCTTGAACGCATAGTGGACGAACTGAAGAACTACACCGTTACCCACTTCAAGTTTGAAGAAGACCTCTTTGCCCGCTACGGCTATGCGGAAACCAAGGAGCATGTGGCGCAGCACAGGAAGTTTGTGGACAAGGTGCTGGATTTTGAGCAGGGGCTGAAGTCCGGCAAGGTGACCGTGACCATGGACGTGATGCGGTTTCTCAAGGAATGGCTCATGAAGCACATAAACGGCACCGACCGCCGCTACTCGCAGTTTCTGCGCTCCAAGGGTGTGCGATAGGCCATAGGTAATCGTACCGTTGTGACAAAGAAAAGCCGCCGGATGCCATGCACCCGGCGGCTGTTTTATTGAGGGGTACCGGCGTTAGCCGGCGGCGAGGGTATCCAGCCGGGTGGCCAGCGTGGAAAGCTCCTTGACGGAAACCGAGGAGTCTTCCATGCGGTGGCCCACATCGGCTGCCATATCCGCCACCTCATCCAGCGTGCGGTTTATGTGCTCGCTGGTGGCGGACTGCTCTTCCGCAGCCGTGGCGATGCTCTGCACCTGGTCCGACGAGGCGGTGACAAGCGCGACAATGGATTTAAGCGCCTCGCCCGAGCGTTCCGCAAGGCCGCTGGCGTTTTCCACCAGACCGCCCGTGTCGTCCACCATGCGGATGGAGTCCTGTGCGCCGCGCTGGATGGAGGCAATGGCTTTTTCCACCTCGCTGGTGGCCTGCATGGTCTTTTCCGCCAGCTTGCGCACCTCGTCCGCCACTACGGCAAACCCGCGCCCCGCCTCGCCCGCCCGCGCGGCTTCTATGGCCGCGTTCAGGGCCAGCAGGTTGGTCTGGTCCGCAATGTCGGAGATAACACCCAGCACCGCGCCGATTTCTTCTGCCTGCTTGCCCAGCTGGTGCATGGACACCTTCATGGCGGAAGCCTGCTCGCTCACCTGCAGGATGGCGCTGACGGATTTTTCCACAATGCCTGCGCCTTCCAGAGCCTGCTGGCGTGCGGACTGCGACTGCTCCGCTGCGTCTGAGGCGCTGCGGGCCACCTGCTGCACGGCGGCGTTCATCTGTTCCATGGCGGCCACGGTTTCGTGCAGGCGGTTCTGCTGCCGTTGCAGTGCGTTCTGCACATCGCCGAACTGCCGCGTCAGGCCGCCGGTGGTTCCGGTAAGCTGCGCCGCTGCCTCGCGGGTGGCCGCATTAACCTTGGCTATGCGTTCGAGCTTATCGTTCACTTCCCGTTCGGAATGGACAAGCTCTGTCACCACGCGGGCCACCTCCACGTAACCCACCTTGTTGCCCTTGGAATCCTTGAGCAGGTTGGCCGAGGGCTTGATGAACACGCTCTGCCCGTTGCGTTTCAGTTCAATGATCTCTGCCTCTGCCTGTCTGCCGAGCTTTTTCACAAGGTCTATGGGACAGCCCGGCGTGTTGCAGACGGAGGTATCGAACCGTTCATGGCAGCGGCAGGAAGCAAGGTCGGACTCCTTCATGCCTAAGAAATCCAGCGTGGCCTTGTTGGCCATCATCATCCTGTAGTTTTCGTCCACCACGAAGATGGGGTCGGGCACGGTGTTCAGCACGTTCACGTAGCCTTCCATCTTGTCGAACATGGCCGCAAGTTTGGCGGTGAGGGTGTTGAACCAGTTGGCAAGGTCGCCTATTTCGTCCTTCTGGCGGCAGACGATCTTTTCCGAGAGGTCGGCGCGGTCTTCGGCTATATCCTGTATCTTGGTCCTGATGGCGGTGAGCGGGCGCGTGACCAGAATGCGCAGGCCCACAAGCAGGATGAGCATGGGCACAAGGGCCATGCCTGCCAGCATGAGCACAAGGGTGGTGTCCGCCCGGGCAGCCAGCGCCGTGAGGGCGTTCATGCGCACCGCGCAGACCAGCACGCCTATCTGGGCACCGCGATAGTCGGTGATGGGGGAAGTGGCAAGCGCCAGTGAACCGTGGAAGGCGAAGGTGCGCTCATTCTGCCCGCGCGTGAGCAGGTCGGCGGTGACCATCTGCTCAATTTCCGCATCGCGCGGCGTGGTGGCGCGCACAAAGTTGCCCACGTGGGGGAATTTGGCGGTATCCTGCATGGCGGTGGCAACGGGAAGCAGGTCTGCGTTCATGTAGAGCACCATCTCGTTCATGCCTTCTTCCGTGGCGGCTGCGAGAATGGCATCAAAGTTATGCAGCATTTCCACCGAGCCGAGGTGCTTGCCCTGCGCCGTGCGCACGGGAACAACACCACGCACCACAAAGCCGCCGCTGCCCACTTCTATGCCCTGCACGGCCCTGCCGTTGCGGTTCACATCCATGACGGTGGGGCGGAAGCCGGAAAGGTCGTCGGAGATGTCTACCCACTCCTTATTCACACGGGTCTGTTTGTCGCGCCACAGCCGGACGAGGCTGCGCCCGTTGGGCAGGTGGTAATGCAGTTGCATGGCCTCGCCCGCGAACTCTTTGTAGCTGTCCAGCATGGGGCCGAGGGCGGCACGCAACTGTTCTCGCGCTGCCTGAGAATGGGGGGAGTTTTCATCGTCCATGTTTCCGCTGTGCGCGATGGCGTAGGCATCCAGCACTTCCGGGATGCGGGCAAAAATGGCCGCGAGACTGGTGGCAGCAGCAGCGCCAGTATCCACGTCTGCCGCAATGCGTTTGAAGCGGATATCCACAAGGTCTGTGACGTAACGCTGCTTCATGTCGGTGAACGAGGCGTGGATGGCCAGATAACTGATCAGCCCCAGCACGAGCACGACCAGAACTTGGGGGATGGAGAGCTTCCATATGAGACGCATGCTGTTTCTCCTCAGGGGAAAGGGTTATACCGTACGGTACTGCATGTGATGAACGGGGATATATTATAGAATGCCCGTGCATGGAGAGCCGCAGGAAACGCCATGGCGGCAGGAGAAATGGCTGCGAATGAAGATCGCCGTGATTGCCCCCGAAAACTCTCCCGAGCAAGTGTATCATTATACCCTGCAGGGGCATGGCGGTCAGCGTATTTAGTGTATGGGAAGAAAAGAACGAGGTTCGGGCGGCACGAAGGCGCGGGCGACGCAAAAACGCAACACGATTGTGAAATCAGTCACAATCATGCGATATGATCCCTGTTCCGTCCCTTGTTTCTATGAAGCCCGGGTGTGGTTCGTGAGACTCGGGAGAGACCCGGAAAAGACCTGATTGTTCCCGCAGGGGTGCTGCAGGGCCAGCCTGTCATCGCGGCCACACCTGCTGCGCCGGAGGACTGCGCGTTGCGCGGAGGCGGTATGCGCTGCCGTACCGGCCGGGCGGCGTCAGCGTTTTCTGCGGCGTTTGTTCGAGGCCGGGCGGCCAAGCACCTTGTCGGCGGCACGGCGCTGGCGGGCGTAGATTTTGGCCTGCTGCTTCTCATCATCCTGCATGGCCTGTTCCCTGAGCAGCTTGCGGTAGTTTTCCACCCGCCGTTTCGTAAGCGTGCCCTGCCGGACCGCTTCCTCCACGGCACAGTCCGGCTCGCCGTCGTGGCGGCAGTCTGCAAAGCCGCAGCGTACAGCCAGTTCCTCCACGTCTCGGAACACCTGCGTGAGTCCTTCCGGGCAGGGGGGCAGGCGCAGTTCGCGGAAGCCGGGAACGTCCATGATGAGCCCGCCGTTGGGCAGCGTATAGAGCGTGCGGCTGGAGGTGGTGTGGCGCCCCTTGCCGTCGGAATCGCGTATGGCTCCGGTGGGGGTGCGTTCCTCGCGGCTGAGGGTGTTCACCAGTGTGGATTTGCCCACGCCGGAAGACCCCACAAGGGTGGCGGTGCGGCCCGGAGCGACCCACGGGAAGAGAAGGTTCACGGTGGTTTCGTCCAGAGCATTGACGACGAGCACGGCAAGTCCGGGGCACAGGGCACGCGCTTCTTCCGCGCAGGTGCGGGCGTGTTCCGAGGTGACGAGGTCTGCCTTG
>CAYRLL010000103.1:0-12039 GCA_964425115.1 uncultured Desulfovibrio sp.
TGCCGGACATGATCAATGTGGGCCTTGTCTACTATCCGTGGGAAGACCTGAGCATTGAAGTGGGCGGTGTGTACACCCGCTGGTCCACTTACAACCGTCTGCGCTTTGAATTCTCCAAGCCTGTGGGTGGCTCGTACCATAGCGACACCCCCAAGGACTGGGAGGACGTGTGGCGTTACAATGTGGGGGTGGAGTATGCCGCCACCGACTGGATGAAGCTGCGCGTGGGCTATACCTATGATGAATCGCCCCTCAACGACAGCCAGCTAGATTACCTCATTCCCGGTAACGACCGCCAGCTCTACAGCGTGGGCGTGGGATTCAACTACGATGCGTGGACGCTGGACCTTTCCTACACCTACCTGTGGATGAAGGGCCGCGACTACGCCAACACCCGCACTGTAACCGGGGTGCAGGCTAACTCCCATTCCAAGAACGCCCGTACGGATATCTACGGCGTGACGGTGGGCTACAAGTTCTAAGTTTCCCTTTTACGCTTGCCACGGGGCCGGTTCGGGTGCATTCCTGAACCGGCCCTTTTTACTACAGGACGGCGCTTATGCAGATAGTTTTGTTTCAACCGGAGATACCTCCCAACACGGGTAACGTGGCACGTCTGTGTGCCGCCACGCAGACCCCGCTGCACCTCATTGAGCCGCTTGGATTCAGTCTGGACGACCGCTACCTCAAGCGGGCCGGACTGGACTACTGGCCCCATGTGAACGTGCGCGTGTGGCCGGACTGGGAAGCCTACGCCGCAGAGGGCGGCGCGGGCAGACGGCATGTCATGACCAGCGCGCGGCAGGGGGCGGCAGTACACCGCTTTGCCTTTACGGACCGGGATGCCCTTGTCTTCGGGCCGGAAACGCGCGGACTGCCTGCATGGCTTACGGAGCGCTACGCGGACCATGTGCGTATTCCCATATGGGGAGAGGTGCGCAGCCTCAACCTTTCCACCGCTACGGGCATAGTGCTGTATCAGGCTTACGCCGCGCTGGGAACGCTGGAGGGACGGTAGATGACATGGGCCATGTCGTGGACGGCACCATGGAGCGGACTGCCGGGGGCAGGGGAGTGGAGCCTCTGGTTGCCGCCTGTCGCGCTGGCTCTGGATCTTGTGCTGGCGGACCCGCGCAGACTGCCGCATCCTGTGCAGGCCGTAGGGTGGCTGCTTGACCGTATGGAGGCGGCAGTGCGCGCCCGCGTGCATCCACCCACACGGCTGGCGGGGGTGTTTTGCCTGTGTCTGATGCTTATCGCAGTTGCGGTCTGCGTGCAGGGGATTCTGGGACTGCCCGTGGCGGGTGTTCTTGCAGCCTGTTATCTGGCGTGGGCCGGGCTTGCGGCAGGGAGCCTGCTGAGTGAATGCGGCAGGGCGCTTGAGGCGGTTGCCCATGAAGACATTGCCGTTGGTCGGCATGCCGTGAGTATGCTGGTCAGCCGTGATGTTTCGCAGGCGGGCCGGGACGATCTGCACCGCGCTCTTGCGGAAACCCTTGCGGAAAATTTCAATGACGGCGTGATAGCGCCCTTCTTCTGGCTCGTGCTGGGGGGGCCTCTGTGGCTCTGGCTCTACAAGGCGGTTTCCACAATGGATTCCATGTGGGGCTACCGCACGGAAGAGTGGCGCGCCTTGGGCTGGGCAGGGGCGCGGCTGGATGACTGCCTTGCCTTTGTACCCGCGCGGCTTGCCGCCCTGTTCCTGCTGCTTGCGGCACCGCTTGCAGGCGTCCGTGCGACAGATGCGGGCGGCAGGGCAGGTGGTTCGCCGGGCGTGGGGGGCTGTTCCGGCCTTTTATCCCGCCTGAAGGGGGTATGTGGGTTGATTGGCCTTATTGCGGCAGACGCCCGGACCATGGAGAGTCCCAACGCGGGCTGGCCCATGGCTGCAGCCGCGTGGCTGCACGGCAGACGCATGGGAGGGCCCACCACCTACTTCGGGCAGACCAAGGACAAACCCGTGCTGGGGCCCCGTGGGGAGTGTGGGGATGAAGCGCGGCCAACAGCGCAGCCAGAGGCGCAGGCTCCGGGGTGGGATGCCGTTTCCGTTCGGGCCCTTCTGCGGCATGTCCGCGCGGCAGCCCTGCTGGGATGCGCCGTCATGTGGGGGGCGGTGGCGTTACTCTTTTGATGCGGGGCGCAGGGCTTGTCCTGCCGCCTGACCGGAAGCCCATGCCCAGTGCAGGTTGAATCCGCCCAGTTGGCCTGTCACATCCAGCACTTCTCCGATGAAATACAGGCCCGGCTGCAATGTGCTTTCCATGGTTTTGGAAGAGATGTGTCCGGTGTCCACGCCGCCAGCGGTGACTTCTGCCCGGCGCATGCCCTCGGTTCGGGCGGGCGTGATGGTAAAGGCGTGCACCCGCTGGCGCAGGGTGTCCGTATCCTGCCGCGAGAGTTGGGCCACCTGCATACCACTCAGTTTTTCAGGCACAAGGGCCAGTGCCAGCCGTTCCGGCAGCAGCCTGCCGAGAACCGTGCGCACCAGCGGCTTGCCTCCGGCTTCGCGCAGGGCGTCTTCTACAGCCACTCCGGGCAGAAAATCCAATTCCAGCGGCATGCCGGGCTGCC
Organism: uncultured Desulfovibrio sp.; assembly: GCA_964425115.1. Lineage (GTDB taxonomy): Bacteria > Desulfobacterota > Desulfovibrionia > Desulfovibrionales > Desulfovibrionaceae > Halodesulfovibrio. The sequence continues at coordinate 2,572 of CAYRLL010000103.1, forward strand.
AGAGGCATGAGGCGTGCAGCACTGCAGGGCCGCTTATGCCCGTGTGGGTGAAGAGCAGGTTCTCTTCAAACCGCCTGCCCGCACAGGTTATGGCGGCGGGGACGGCAATGCCTGAAAGCCCGTGCAGGGGCCAGCCGCCGGGCATGGCGAAGGGGACGAGCGCAGGGCGTGCGGGTAAGACAGGGTGACGGAACTGCCGGGCCACGCGGTGGCCCATGTCTGTGGCTCCCGCCTGCGGCCATGCGGGGCCGCCCAGCGCGATCACAAGGCTGGAGGAAGTCAGTTCCTCCATGCCTTCTGTACCGGAGACGCACACCGTGTATCCCGTGGCTGACACGGCTATGTTCTGAACCGTGTGCCGCAGCATCCAGCGGACACCGTGCCGGGTGCAGTCGGCTTCCAGAGCACAGGCAAGCTCGTCCGCGCTTCCGGTGCAGAAAAGTTGCCCGTGATCGCGCTCTTCCCAGCCAATGTCATGAACGGAGAGGTATTCCACCATGTGCCACGGAGAAAAGCGGGCCAGCGCCGATTTGCAGAAATGGGGGTTTGCCCCGGTGTAGTCGCCGGGATGGACATGCAGGTTGGTGAAGTTGCATTTGCCGCCTCCGGCGATGCGGATTTTTTTACCCGGTTTTCGGGCATGGTCCACAAGGCAGACCGAGAGTCCGCGTGCGGCGGCTGTTTTGGCGCACCACATGCCGGATGCGCCCGCGCCGAGGATGATGGCGTCGAATGTCTTCATGCTGTCCTTTTGTCGTAAAATGGGATAGTGCGGTATCCGCCCGTGGCGGCGTACCGTGAATATTCCGGTTTGTCCATGCCGTATGCCGCCCTGCGCCGTTTATGATTCTTTAAGGAGCCGTTTCGTTATGCCTTTGCTCTCCGCCTCGTCTTACACCATGCCCTTTCCGTTTACCAACGGCCACGTGCAAACCCTGTATCCGCCGCTTTTCCGGACTGTGCCGGACGCGCCTGCCCGCCGGGAGCGTCTGGACACGGCGGACGGAGATTTTCTGGATATGGATTTTTTGCCCTGCGGGGCATACGGTGCGCCGCTTGCCGTGATATCGCACGGATTGGAAGGGCATTCGCGCCGCAAGTATGTGCGGGGCATGGCGCGGTGCCTTAACGCGCACGGATGGGACGTGTGTGCGTGGAATTTCCGGGGGTGCAGCGGCGAGCCCAACCGGACGGTACGTATGTACCACAGCGGTGTGACGGATGATTTGCACAGTGTTGTCACCCATTGCGCGGGACTTGGCTATGCTGCCATAGCGCTGGTGGGGTTCAGCATGGGTGGTAACCAGATTCTCAAGTATCTCGGTGAAAGGCCGGACGCGGTGCACCCCGCCGTGGCGGCGAGCGTGACCTTTTCCGTGCCGTGCGATCTGGTGGGGGCGGCGCAGGTGCTGGACCGGCCTTCCAACGTCATCTACATGCGATATTTCATGCATTCGCTACGGCAGAAAATGGTGCAGAAGAAGGCGGTTTTTCCCGAGATGCCGAGCATTGAAGGGCTGGAGAGCATGCGCACCTTCCGCGAGTTTGACAATCGTTTCACCGCGCCTCTGCATGGCTTCCGCGATGCGCGCGATTACTGGGAGCGCTGCGGCTGCGGGCAGTTTCTGCGGCGCGTGCGGGTGCCTTCCCTGCTGGTGAACGCCGTCAATGATCCCTTCCTCAGCCCGTCATGCTACCCCGTGCATGTGGCGGAACAGTCCGCAGCGCTGTTTCTGGAGATGCCCCGGACAGGGGGGCATGTGGGATTTGTGCGGTCCCGCGAGGACGGTTACTACTGGTCTGACCTGAGGGCAGCCGCCTTTCTCGGGGAAGTGATGGGCATGCAGATGCCGCAGGGGTTGTAAGGGGGCGTTCCTCACTAAAAGGACGTATGCACACGCGGAAAGGCCGGTCGGGCCTGGTCGAGTCCGGTCGGGTCCGGTCGGGTCCGGTCGGGCTTGGTCGGGCGGGTGCCTGATTGCTCCGTTCAAATGGGCATACCGGGCATATCGGTCACGCGGCGCGCAGTGATCCCACCGGGCGGACCGCAGATAGGGTTGAGCACAGCCCCGGCAGTTTGTCCTTTCCACAGCACAGCGATGGTGCCCCGTTCTGCTGAAAACGGGCGGGCCTGATGCACCGGTTTTTCAGTGCATCAGTTGGCGCGTGAAGCGGCGGCGGGCATGGAGGCGAGCAGGGCCTCCTGATCCAGCGATTCTGACTGCTCCACAAATTCCTGACACCGCATGGCAGACTGCGCCAGTTGCAGCATCACGGCCTGATACCGGTCCAGATCTTCTTCCGTGAGTGAGTAGATGAACTTGTACTGCTCCAGCATGTTCAGCAGTTGCAGCGAGGTTCCGGCCAGAAGGCGGTATTCGGTTATCATGGCCTTGCGCAGGTTCATGTCCGTGACGCTTTGCAGGCGCGATTCGCCCAGTTCCTTGCGCATGCGTTCCAGCATTTCAAACTGTTCCACCAAACTCGGTGCAGAAGTATCTGTTTTCATGGACTTTCCTTGTATGCCTGAGGTGAATCGCCGCAGGGAAGCTCTTTCCCGTGTGGTTCTGCTCAAGCAAGGTTTGCGCCATGATAGCAGTGTGCTGTTTTTATGAGGTTTTTTTATTCAGGATGGGTTGGCGGCACCGCAGGTGACGGAAAACCGTCAGCGCGGTGCCCCGAGACATCGGGCACATATGCCGTCCAGCCGTATTTCCACAGCTTCCACCCGGCCGGGTAAAGCGCAGAGAGGGGCAGGGGATTGGGCTGCTGGGTCGCGCTGCGGCGGTGCGGAGGGGAGCGGTACCGTCCCCGCGTCCGCATGCAAAGGTGTTTGGGTGAGCGTTGTGCCGCAGCAGGCCGCAGGGGAAGTGGCGTCCTGCGCGTAGGGGCCGGCAGAAGGAGCGAGAAGGCGCAGCATGTCCGGTTGGGGCATTTCCAGACAGGCCATGGTGCCGCATCGCGTGCAGTAGAAGTGGCCGTGAATGGTCTGGCGGGTTGTCTCGCAGGTGGTTTGGTGAACGGCTTGATCACCGGTCTGGCCGGGGAACTGGTCACCGTTCTGGCCGAGGGGCTGATCGCCGGTCTGGCTGAAGGGCTGGCTGAGCGTCTGGAGCAAACCGGCCATGCAGTAGCGGAACGATCTGTCGCCCGCGCTGTGCCGCTGGATGATGCCGTGCTCTGTGAACAGGTCCAGAGTGCGGTACAGGGTGACCTTGTCGAAAGGGCCGTCTTTGCGCAGCACGGCAAGCAGGTCCTGCGCGCTCACGGCAACCGGAGAGGTGCCGTGAGGCGCATGCAGTGCGGCAATAATGCGTCTGCGTGCCTGCGTATCTTCCAGCCCCGCGGCGTGCAGCAGGTCGGCAGAGTGCTCCGGTTGTACGGGGCTGTGATCGTTGCGGCCAGATGTGCCGGTCATGTTGTCCTCCTGCGCCCTTGCCATGCGTGCTTCAGACCGTCCACGCCCAGTGCGGCAAAGAAGCAGACGGCGGCCACGGCGATGATGGAAGCTCCTGATGTGAGATCGAACCGGTAGGAAAGGGCCAGCCCGCCAAGGCAGAACAGGATGCTCCAGCCCGTGGCGGCGAGCATCATGCCCGCAAGGGAGCGGGCGTGCCGCTGTGCCATGAACGGCGGGATGGTGAGCAGGGCGATGACAAGGATAAGCCCCACCACGCGGATGATCATGACCACACACAGAGCCGCCATGCCCACCATGAGGCAGTGCAGCATGGGCACGGCAAGCCCTCTTGCGCGGGCAAATTCGCTGTCGAAGGAAAGCAGCAGCAGGCCGGGGTAATGGTAGGCCGTGAGCAGCAGCACCACCGCATTCAGGCCGGCCATGAGCCACAGGTCTTCCACGGGTACGGCAAGGATGGAGCCGAAGAGAAAGCTCATCAGGTCCACGTTGTATCCGGGAGTGAGGTCCAGCAGGATGATGCCGAAGGCCATTCCCGCGGCCCAGAGAACGCCTATGGCTGTATCTGCTTTTTCACGGTAGCGCAGGGAAACACCCGCCATGAGCAGGGACGCGCCCAGAGAGAAGCCCACCGTGCAGGGAAGTACCGGCAGGCCGAGGAAAAAGGCCAGACCCACGCCGCCATAGGCCGCGTGGGCCACGCCTCCGGCAAGGAAGACGAGCCTGTTCACCACCACCAGACTGCCCACCACGCCGCAGGCCACCGAGGCCAGCAGACTTGCCAGAAGGGCGTGCTGCATGAAGTCGAAGCTGAGCATGTGCAGCATCAGGCGTTATCCTCCGGTCCGGGTGCAGGTTGCTGTGGCTGTTGCCCCGCATGGGGTTTATACGGCTGGAGATTGGTCATGGTGGGAAACATGCTGGAAACCGTGCTGATGAAGGTGCCCATGGGGCATGAAGGTTCGTGGGTTCCGTAGAGCATGGCAAGCTGCCCTTCGGTGAGGGTGTTGCCACGGTTGTAGAGCAGGGTGCGGTTTACAATGGCTATGCCCGTGAAAGCGGACGCGGTTATGGACAGGTCGTGGCTGACGACGATGGTGGTTATGTGGCCCGGCAGCGAAGCGAGGAACTCGTAGAAGCAGAACTTGCCCTGCGGGTCTATGTTGGCTGTGGGTTCATCCAGCAGAAGCAGGTCCGGGTCGCCCATAAGCGCACGGGCCACTATGACCCGTTGCCTCTGCCCGCCGGAAAGCTGGCGCAGGGTTAATTTTTCACGTCCCTCCATGCCCACCAGCTGCAGGGCGTGCAGGGCTTTTTCCGCATTGCCTTTGCCGCGCTTCCACCCGGAGGTGAAGATGGTGCTGGAACCGTTCATGGCACCCATGAGCACCACATCCAGCACGGTGATGGGAAACGCCTCGCGCGCGGTGGCGTATTGCGGCACGTAGCCTATACGGCCCAGAGCTTCTTTGGGCGGCTTGCCGAATACGCGCACGCTGCCGCGTTGCGGCGTGAGCATGCCCAGCAGGCACTTTATGAGCGTGGTTTTGCCGCCGCCGTTGGGACCCAGAATGGCGATATAGTCCCCCCGGCGGGCGGTCAGGTTCACATTGTCCAGCACCGGGTCGCCGCCGTTATAGGCGAAGTGCAGGCCGGTGATGGAGAGAACTTCTTCGGGCTGAACGGTCATGGGCTACTCTTGGGTGAAGGATTGCGCCAGCAGCTTGCCTACAGCACGCATGTTTTCCATCCAGTTTTCATCCAACGGGTCTGCTACCACCAGATGGCCCTTAATGTGGCTTGCAATGGTTTCTGCGCTTTTGCGGGAGAATTGCGGCTGGATGAAAACGGTGCGTATGCCGTGCCGGGCGGACTCTTCCATAAGACGTGCCATAATGCGGGGGGTAGGCTCCCTGCCCTCATACTCTATGGAAATCTGGGTCAGGCCGTAGGTATGGGCAAAGTAGCCCCACGAGGGATGGAAGACCATGAAGATGCGCTTTGCCTGAGGGATGGGAGCGAACAGGGCGAGCAGTTCGTTGTGCAGGGCATCCAGTTCCTGTTCAAAGGCGGCCAGATTGGCGCGGAAAAAATCCGCCCGTTCCGGTGCGGCTTCCGACAGCGTGTCGGCTATGGTGTGCGCCATCTGCTTTGCCAGCAGGGGGGAAAGCCATACGTGCGGGTCCGGTCCTGTATGGTCATGGTCGTGCGCGTTTTCATGGTCGTGGTCATGGTCGTGTCCATGCGGGACTGCTGCGTGTTCGTGACCATGGTCATGTCCGTGGGCATCTTCATCGTGCTTGCCGGGGGGTTCGGCGGCGTGTCCGTGTGATGCTGCTGCGGCGTGCCCGTGATCCTTGTCATGAGCATGCCCGTGCGCATCTTCGTCGTGGCTGTGCTCCTCCATCATGAGCTTGGTGATGCCCGCATCCATGGCGACAATGCGCATCTTCGGGCTGGCAGACCTGATGCGCGGCAGCCAAGCTTCTTCAAAGGTTACCCCGATGGAAAAATAGAGTCGGGTGCCCGCAAGGGCAGTCATCTGCCGGGGGCGGGGTTCGTAGGTGTGCGGGCTGGCACCGGGCTGCACCATGATAGAAACATCCACGGTATCGCCGCCTATGCGCTCCACAAAGAACTTTTGCGGGGCAATGCTGACAAAAACGGGGATTTTCTCAGCCTGTGCGGGCAGAGCGCAGAGAGCAAGCAGGACAAATGCGGCAGGCAGCAGTACATGGCTGAGGTGCAGGGCGGACCATGCGGGGAGATGCGGGCGGGGCATAATATCCTCCGGAAAGTGGGTTGGCGTGTTGATGCAACAGAGTTGCATAGTATATGCGCGGGAGGACACCGGGAGTCAACAGGATTCTGAACTGCCGCGGTTACCCATGCTTGGCTTGCCGTGTGAAATGGCGTATGGGTTGGGCGCGCGGCGGCTGACCATCCTTGCAGGAAGAGGGATTTACACGCTTTTGGCCGGACTTGGGAGGGCCTGAAAACGATTCCGGTATGACCGGTGAGGCCGCGCACCCCCGGCGGGGGGGTAATCCACAAACAGACAGGATACGCCAAATGGTTACAGAACGCAGAAAAACGCGTGAGATCAGGGTGGGGAGCGTCCGCATAGGGGGGGACAATCCGGTGGTGGTGCAGAGCATGACCAACACGGATACCCGGGATGTGGAAGCCACGGTGGAGCAGATACGGCAACTGGCCGAAGCCGGGTGCGAAATTGTGCGCGTGGCCGTGCTGAACGAAGGGGCCGCGTGGGCCATAGGTCCCATCAGAGAGCAGACGCGCATGCCGCTTATTGCGGATATTCATTTTGATCATCGCCTCGCCATAATGGCGCTGGAAGCAGGAGCGGACGGCCTGCGTATTAATCCCGGAAACATTGGCGGCAGGAAGAACGTGGATGCGGTTGTGGATGCCGCCCGCGCGCGCGGTGCGTCCATCCGGGTGGGGGTGAACAGCGGTTCGGTGGAAAAGGCGCTGCTGGAAAAGTACTGCGGCCCCACTCCTGAGGCCATGGTGGAGAGTGCGCTGGGGCATGTGCGCATGCTTGAGGAACGCGGATTCCACGACATTAAGATTTCTCTCAAGTCCTCTTCCGTGCTGCACACCATAGACGCATACCGGCTTCTTGCAGGGCGGTGCGACTATCCCCTGCATATAGGCGTAACCGAGGCAGGTACCCTGCTGCGCGGGGCCGTTAAGTCCTCCGTGGGGCTTGGCATATTGCTCTGGCAGGGCATTGGTGATACCTTGCGCATCTCCCTGACGGATGATCCCGTAAAGGAAATGGCCGTGGCGTGGGAACTGCTGCGCGCGCTCGGGCTGCGCTACCGCGGGCCGGAAATCATCTCCTGCCCCACCTGCGGCAGAACCGAGATAGGCCTCATCAACCTTGCCGAGGAAGTGGAACGGCGTCTGGAAGGCGTGACGGATTCCTTCAAGGTGGCCGTCATGGGGTGCGTGGTCAACGGTCCCGGTGAGGCGCGCGAGGCCGATATAGGCGTTGCGGGCGGCAGGGACAAGGGCATCATCTTCCGCAAGGGAGAAATTGTGAAGACAGTTAAGGGCGGGGCCAGATTGCTCGAAGCCTTCATGGAAGAACTCGACTCGTTTCTTGAAGAACGGAGAAAGGACAGATAATGCGTTGGAGCCGTTTTTATATCCCCACCCTCAAGGAAGCCCCCAGCGACGCGGAAGTGGTAAGCCACAAGCTGCTCACCCGCGCGGGCATGATACGTAAGCTTACTTCCGGCGTGTACACCTATATGCCGCTGGGGTTGCGGTCTATCTCCAAAGCCGCCAACATTGTGCGGCAGGAAATGGACAAGGCCGGAGCCAACGAGGTGAGCATGCCCATGGTGCAGCCTGCGGACCTGTGGCAGGAATCGGGCCGCTGGGATTTTTACGGGCCGGAGCTTCTGCGCTTCAAGGACAGGCACCAGCGAGACTGCTGCCTCGGCCCCACGCATGAGGAAGTGATAACCGACATAGTGCGCGGCGAAGTGCGTTCCTACCGCCAGCTGCCCATGAATCTGTACCAGATACAGACCAAGTTCCGGGATGAGATACGCCCCCGCTTCGGCCTGATGCGTGGCCGGGAATTCATCATGAAGGACGCGTATTCCTTTGACAGGGACCAGCAGGGGCTGGATGCCAGCTACCAGGCTATGTACGATGCCTATATGTCCATATTCTCCCGCATGGCCCTGAACTTCCGCCCCGTAGAGGCGGACAGCGGCTCCATCGGCGGTAGTTTTTCCCATGAATTCATGGTGCTGGCCGATACTGGCGAGGATACGGTGGTGGTGTGCAAGGACTGCTCCTACGCCGCCAACATCGAACGCGCGGAAGTGTTCTGCACGGGTGATGAGTGCGACAGGCTGGATATTCCCTTTGAGGAAACCGCAACCCCCGGCAAGTGTACGGTGGAAGAGGTGGCGGCGTTCCTTGATGTGACTCCCGCCGCCATTATCAAGACCCTTATCTGCGTGGCGGACGGAGAACCCGTGGTGGCGCTTGTGCGCGGCGACCGCGAGCTTAATGAGATTAAGCTGAAGAACCTGCTCCATGCCGACACGCTGGAAATGGCCACTCCCGAACAGGTGCAGAAGTGGACCAACGCCCCGGTGGGCTATGCCGGTCCTGTGGGCATTCAGGTATCACGCATTGTGGCGGACAATGAGCTGCGTCTTGCCACGGACTGGATTACCGGTGCCAACAAGGCGGATACGCATCTTAAGCACGTGTCGCTCAAGCGCGATGTGAAGCTTGCCGGATTTGCGGACCTGCGCCTCATCACGGAAGGCGATGCCTGTCCCAAGTGCGGCGGGGCCATTTCCCTGACCAAGGGGATAGAAGTGGGCCATGTGTTCAAGCTGGGCACCAAGTATTCCGAGGCCATGAACTGCAAGTATGTGGACGAGCAGGGCAGGGATCAGACCATGATCATGGGCTGCTACGGCATAGGCGTTTCACGGGTTGTGGCTTCCTGCATCGAACAGAACCACGACGCGGACGGCATTAAGTTTCCGCCTCCCATCGCTCCCTTTGAGGCGCTGGTGCTGAACCTTGACATCCGCACCGAAGACGTGTGCGCCAAGGTGGACGAGATAGAATCGCTGCTTGCCGCACAGGGCATAGACGTGCTGGTGGACGACCGCGAAGAGCGTCCCGGCGTGAAGTTCAAGGATGCTGACCTGATAGGCATTCCCATGCAGATTGTGGTGGGCGGCAAGGGGCTTGCCAGAGGCGTGGTGGAGGTTAAGGACCGCCGCACCGGAGAAAAGGCCGAACTGCCCGTGCAGGGATTTGCCGAAGCGTTCGCGGGCTGGAAAAAGGCCGTGTACGCAGGATGGGGCATCACCGATTAAGGGCACGCCGGGAGCGGGGCCGTATCAGGCGTTGCGCCCGGACATCCGGCCATTGCAGAGTTTACGCGCTCCTGCCGCCCAAGGGGTGGCGGGAGCGTGTTTCATGAACGGACAACCTGCGGGAACAGGGAAATGAGCCGCATCTACACGGTCAGGGAGCTCACG
>CAYRLL010000104.1:0-11907 GCA_964425115.1 uncultured Desulfovibrio sp.
GAATATCTGCTGGGCCACGTTGCCCTTGGCCAGACTGGGCAGAGACTGGTAGAAGTCCATGCCGAGCGCGCCGGGAGGAGCATACATACGCAGCCATTCCATGTACTTGCGCAGGGCATACTTGGCTGCGGGGCCGTTGGTGTCGCCACCGCGGGAAACGCTTGCACCCACGGGGCGGCAATTTTCAACACGAATACCCCATTCGTCCACGGGCAGACCATTGGGCAGTCCCTTGTCACCGGCACCGGCCATAGAGAGCCACGCATCGGTGAAACGCCAGCCAAGGTCGGGAGCCTTCTTGCCGTAGTCCATGTGACCGTACACGGCAACGCCGTCCACTTCCTTCACATGCTTGGAGAAGAATTCGGCAATGTCTTCATAGGCGGACCAGTTCACCGGCACGCCCAGTTCATAGCCATACAGTTCCTTAAACGCCTTCTTCAGTTCAGGGCGCTGGAACCAGTCGTAGCGGAACCAGTACAGGTTCGCGAACTGCTGGTCGGGCAGCTGATACAGCTTGCCGTCAGGCCCGGTGGTGAACGACTTGCCGATGAAGTCGTCAATATCCAGCGTGGGCAGGGTCACATCTTTGGCTTCTCCTGCCATCCAGTCGGTAAGGTTCACCGCATGACCGGAACGGAAGTGCGTACCGATAAGGTCCGAGTCGTTGACATAGGCGTCAAACACGTTCTCGCCGGACTGCATCTGCACCTGCAGCTTCTCAATCACGTCGCCTTCCTGAATCAGGTCATGGGTAACCTTAATGCCCGTGATTTCGTAGAAGGCCTTGGCAAGCACCTTGGATTCGTACTCATGAGTGGGAATGGTTTCGGAAACCACTTTGATTTCCATGCCGCGGAAGGGCTTGGCGGCATTGATGAACCATTCCATTTCCTTCATCTGATCGTCTTTGCTCAGCGTGGAAGGCTGAAACTCCTGATCGATCCATTTCTTTGCAGCGGCCTTGTACTGGGCATCATCGGCAACGGCGATGCCAGCGAGGCCGAGGAACGCCGCCATCAGCGCTCCCACCATGAACACACGCCTCAGTTTCATACATACCTCCGTGTTCAAAAGACAAAGAACTCCACAAACTCCGTACCACATTCCGCCGGAAAAAGCTCTCCGGCATCTTCACCCCAAAAAACCATCGTGTGTCCCATCCGGTCACCTGATTAGCGGGCGGCCTCCGCAACCCGCTTCCGGCAAAGCCAGGGCAGTCCGTCGCATGGCTTCAGGCTTGCACACTGCGGCAACGCAGCAACAACACCTCATGCCGCCCGGTGCCCCGCGCCGCATTGTCCGGCTAGCCCCAGCGCATGACGGAGATGATAAATCCCACCGCCAGCACCGTGGCCACCCACAGCGGAAAACCCGTAAGTCCCAGCCACGCCAGATGAATATAGGCGCTTCCCAGCAGGCCTATGAACAGCCTGTCCCCCCGCGTTGTCACAATGGGCAAAAACCCCTTGCGCGCCACGTTGGGAGAAACGATTTCCCATATGGTCATACCAATGAGCATGACCACGATAACCGAAAAGAACGCAGCCGTAACCGGCGTCCACGCCATCCATTCCATGTTCATGTCCGCCTCCTACACGCGGCCCAGGGCAAAGCCCTTGGCAAGATGGTTGCGCACGAACCAGATAACCAGCGCACCGGGCACTATGGTCAGCATACCCGCCGCGGCGAGCAGGCCCCAGTCCAGCCCCGTGGCACTCACGGTGCGGGTCATGGTTGCGGCGATGGGCTTTGCCGCCGTGGTGGTGAGCGTGCGTGCGAGCAGCAGTTCCACCCAGCTGAACATGAAGCAGAAGAAGGCGGTAACGCCTATGCCCGCCCGGATGAGGGGCAGAAACACCCGGATGAAAAACCGGGGAAAGCTGTACCCGTCAATAAAGGCCGTCTCGTCAATCTCTCTCGGCACGCCGGACATAAACCCTTCCAGTATCCACACCGCCAGCGGCACGTTGAACAGGCAGTGAGCCAGCGCCACCGCTATGTGCGTGTCAATGAGGTTAAAGGTGGAATACAGCTGGAAGAAGGGCAGCAGAAACACGGCAGGCGGCGCCATGCGGTTGGTCAGCAGCCAGAAGAACACATGCTTGTCGCCGATGAACCGGTAGCGCGAGAAGGCATAGGCGGCAGGAAGCGCCGTAACCAGCGAGATAACCGTGTTCATGGACACGTAGATAATGGAATTGATGTAGCCGGAATACCATGAAGGATCGCGGAATATCTTCAGGTAGTTCTCCAGCGTGGGCTCCTTGGGATACATGGCAAGGCTGCCCAGAATATCGGCGTTGGTGCGCAAAGACATGTTCAGCATCCAGTAGATGGGCAGGAACAGCAGCACCAGATAGATGATGAGCACAAAGTATCGTTTGCGTATCTTCATTTCTTGTCTCCCGTGCCCACGGCCTGCAATGCCTGGTAGAACAGCCAGCAGAACAGCAGGATAATGAGGAAGTAGATGAGCGAGAACGCGGCGGCGGGACCAAGGTCAAACTGCCCCACAGCAATCTTCACCAGATAGATGGACAGGAAGGTGGTGGAGTTGCCGGGTCCGCCCCCCGTAAGCACGAACGGCTCAGCATAGATGAGGAAGCTGTCCATGAACCGCAGCAGCAGCGCAATGGTCAGCACTCCGCGCATCTTGGGCAGCTGGATGTAGCGGAACACCGCCCATGCCGATGCCCCGTCAATCTTTGCCGCCTGATAATAGGCTTCCGGTATGGCGCGCAGCCCGGCATAGGCCAGCAGGGCCACAAGCGGCGTCCAGTGCCAAACCTCCATGAGCATGAGCGTTATCCACGCATCCAGCGGGCTTGCCGTATGATCGAACGGTATGCCCAGATTATGGAACGCCGCCCCGAAGAGCCCTATATCCGGCCTCGTGAAGATAATCCAAATGGTGCCTATCACGTTCCACGGAATAAGCAGCGGCAGCGCCAGCACAACCAAGCAGGCAGAGGACGCCCAGCCCTTTTTGGGCATGGTCAGCGCAATGGCCACCCCCAGCGGCATCTCGATAAGCAGCACCAGCCCTGAGAACAGCAGCTGCCGTCCCAGCGCGTCATGCAGTCGCTTGTCGGCAAGGGTTTCCGCAAACCACTCCGTGCCCACAAACATGCGCTGCCCGGGGCCAAAAATCTCCTGAACGGAATAGTTCACCACCGTCATCAGAGGAATAACGGCGCTGAAGGCCACAATCACGAAGACAGGCAGGATAAGGAACCACGCCCTGTTGTTTTCCCATTTATTCATGCCGACTCCCTAGCCCACCAGCCGTTCGTTGTGATAGAGCCGCACCTTATCCGCCGGAAACGTCATCCAGCAGGCGCCATCCGGCACGGTGCGCGTATCGTTCACACGCGCCTTCATCTCGTGCCCGCCGAACTGCACGGTCACAATGCGGCAGAAGCCCTGATCCTCCACGCCGGTCACGCGCCCTTCCAGACAGGGGTTCACGCCGCACTCACCTCGTGTGGCATGCACGCCGAGATACATGGGCCGTATGCCCAGCTTGAACTCGCGGCCCAGTGCCGCGGCGCGTGTGCCGTATCCCGGCGCCAGCGCAATGGCAAACTCGTCCCCCACGGCGGTGTCTCCGCTGACCGAGCAGGGCAGAAAGTTCATCCCCGGGCTGCCGATAAAATAGCCCACAAACACGTGTTCCGGGCGTTCGAACAACTCTTCCGGCGTGCCCGTCTGCACAATCTCGCCCTCGTACATCACCACGATACGGTCGGCAAAGGTCATTGCCTCCACCTGATCGTGCGTCACATAAATCATGGTCAGGTTGAATTCCTTGTGAATTTCCTTGAGCTTGCGGCGCAAGTCCCACTTCAGGTGCGGGTCAATCACGGTCAGCGGCTCGTCAAAGAGTATGGCCGCCACATCGCTGCGCACCAGCCCGCGACCGAGCGATATCTTCTGCTTGGCGTCGGCAGAAAGCCCGGCAGCGCGCTTGCCGAGCTCGGCGGAAAGTTCCAGCGTCTGCGCTATGTGGCGCACCCGCGCATCCACCTCGGTCCTGCTCACGCCCCTGTTGCGCAGGGGAAAGGCAAGATTGTCGTACACCGTCATGGTGTCGTACAGAACGGGAAACTGAAACACCTGCGCAATGTTGCGCTGTTCCGGCTGCAGGGAAGAAACATCCTTCCCGTCATACAGAATGCTCCCGTGCGAAGGCTTGAGCAGGCCGGATATAATGTTCAGCATGGTCGTCTTGCCGCACCCGGAAGGACCGAGCAGGGCATAGGCTCCGCCATCCTCCCACGTGGTGTGCACCCTCTTCAGCGCGAAGTCGTCGTCACACTTGGGGTTCGGTTTATAGCTGTGTCGTATCTCGTGCAAATCTATACGGGCCATGGCGTCCTTCTCCGCTATCGGTCGTGCTTGGGCGCAACGAGCAGATCGCCCGCCGTGCTGAAGACATAAAAATCACCGGGATGCGCATACACATCCACGCGGCTTCCCACCTCGTGCATGTGCACGCCTTCATCCTGCACGACAAACGTCTTCCCTCCGTGCCGGAAATGGATAAACGTTTCCGAGCCGTTTATCTCCGCCAGCCCCACCTTGCCCGTCATGGTCAGAAAATCCTTTTCCGGGCGGTTCAGGGTGAACTGGTTGGACCGTATGCCGAACACGTAGTCTCCGCTGCCCAGTCCCGCCATGTCCTCGGTGAGCGGGAAACACAAATCATCCCCGAACCGGGCGCACTGCGCGTCCACGGACACGGGGATGAAATTGATGGGCGGGTCGCTGAACACTTCCGCCACCTTCATGGAAACGGGGTTCTGATATACCTGCGCGGTTGGTCCCACCTGCAGGATGCGGCCCTCGTGCATCACGATCACATTGCCGCCCAGCATCAGGGCCTCGGTAGGCTCCGTGGTGGTATACACCACAACCGATTCGCGCTGGCCGAAAATCTTCTGCAGTTCCTCGCGCAGTTCCTCGCGCAGCTTGTAGTCAAGGTTCACCAGCGGTTCGTCCAGCAGCAGCAGGTCCACATCCTTCACCAGTGCCCGGGCAATGGCCGTACGCTGCTGCTGTCCGCCGGAGAGTTCTGCGGGCAGCCGTCCCAGCAGGTGCTCAATGTGCAGCATGGCCGCCACCTCCTGCACCCGCTTCTCCACTTCCGCCCGTGCCACCCCCTGAATCTTCAGCGGTGAGGCTATGTTGTCATAAATGGTCAGCGACGGGTAATTGATAAACTGCTGGTACACCATGCCTATGTTGCGATCGCGTACCGAAACCCCCGTCACGTCCCTGCCGCCCGCCAGCACCGTTCCCTTGGTGGGACGGTCCAGCCCGGCCATTATGCGCAGCAGCGATGTCTTTCCCGCCAGCGTCCTGCCCAGCACAACATAGCGTTGTCCCGGTTCAAGGCGCAGGGAAATATCCCGCAGATGCACCTCCTGCCCTACCAGTTTCGAAACACCCTTCAGTTCCAGACCCATACCACTCCTACTCCGGATGAATCACCTAGTCCCCACACCGGCTGCCAGTCGCGGCTATTTTGCCACATGCAGTGCCACATTGGCCCGCCGGATAATCTCCACCAGTTCGTCGGGGGGCCGCCTGTCCGTAAAAACGGCGTCCACCTCCTCTATACTGCCCAGCCGCACCATGGCGTTGCGCCCGAACTTGGTGTGGTCCGTCACCAGAAACACCTTGCGGGAATTTTCCATTATCGCCCGCGCCGCACGCACCTCGCGGTAGTCAAAATCCAGCAGGGTACCGTCCATATCAATACTGCTTATGCCAATGATGCCGTAATCCACCTTGAACTGGCGGATAAAATCTATGGTTGCCTCGCCCACAATGCCGCAGTCCTTGTGCCGCACCAGCCCGCCGGAAACAATAACCTCTATGGAGGCGTTCTTGCACAGAATCTGGGCCACGTTCAGATTGTTGGTGATCACGCGCAGCCGTTCATGCTTGAACAGTGCCTTGGCCACCTCTTCCGTCGTTGTTCCTATGTTGATGAAAAGGGAGGAACGCGGCCCGATCTGCCTTGCCACCAGTTTGGCGATTTCCCGCTTCTCCTGCAGGCAGAGCACCCGCCTGTCCAGATAGTCCATGTTCTCGGTGCTCAGAATGGGCCCGGCACCACCGTGGTGCCGCTGCACAAGCCCCTGCCTGCTCAGGATATTGATGTCCCGCCGTATGGTCTGCGGTGTCACGCCGAACCGTTCCGCAAGGGCGCCTATGGACATGAATCCGTTTTCCCGCACCAGCTCAAGCACCTTGCCATGGCGCGAGCGCACGGCCTCGTGGCGTCCCTCAGCCATTTCGTCCGGCAACCCCGGCAGCTCCGTCAGTCCTGTTGCACCCTGCATATCCATCATATCCATTGCATCCATCATATTCATTCTATTCAGCGCACCCGTTCCGCCCGGCATATACGGCATATACGGCACGTCCGCCCTGCATGGCCTGCCCGCCTGCCGACCTGTCTGGCCCGCCTGCCGACCCGTCTGGCCTGTATGGCCAGTCTGGTCTCTTCGGCTTATCCGGAAAAGCAGCCCCGCGTCCGGCTTCCGCCTTCATCACTTTCGACCTAATATGTTCGTTTTCGAAAATAAAACAACAGCTTCGTTTTCACATTCGAAAAAATTAATGACTCTACAAGGCGATTGCGCTATTATTCAACTCAATTCGGTCACCGAATGATATTTTTTTCGTTTCAAATTGATATCACGTTCAGTTTTTTGCTACAAGGAAAAAAGCAAATTTCATCGCCCGCTCAAAACAGCTTCCGGGCAGGGCAAAAGGGCAAGTGCTCCATGCTGTGCCTTGCGGACAAAGACGGCATTTCCTGATACGCCACGCGGGTTCCGGCCCTGTTTCCGGTCGTGCAGAGCCGTGCAGGCAGCCACCGGCAACCCGGCGGTCCGCCGCAACAAACCGGGCAGCCACACGGCAATGCCCGTGCCGTGTTCAGGTTGTGACCATGTTGTGCTCATATTGTGCTCATGTTGGATACCGTTAGCATTTTTTTCGAAAACGAACGCCATTCGCAGGATTCCGTCTCAATAAGATCACGCCGTTCTTCCAAAATTCCGGGCAGAGCGGCACAACACGGCTCAAGGAACGGCAAACGCCGGTATCGTCCCGGCACGGAACAGACATGAAGACAATCGGAACGGACGTGCTCATCATCGGCGGCGGGGCCACAGGGTGCGGGCTTGCGCGCGACCTTGCCCTGCGCGGGCTCACCTGCCTGCTGGTGGAAAAACGCGACATCAACTCCGGCGCTTCCGGTGCCAACCACGGCCTGCTGCACAGCGGGGCGCGTTATGTGGCGTCCGACGCGGAAGCCGCCGTGGAATGCCGCGAGGAAGGCGATCTGCTCAAGCAGCTTGCCCCGCAGTGCATTGACGACACAGGCGGCCTATTCGTGGCCGTTCAGGGCGATGACGAACGCTACATAGCCGACTTCGAATCCATGTGCGCCCGCAGCGCCATTCCCTGCACACCGCTGGAAACGCAGCAGGCCCGCCACATGGAGCCGGTGCTCACCGAAAGGCTCATCGCCGCCTACGCCGTGAACGATGCCGCCGTAGATCCCTTCATGCTCTCGCTGGACAACATCGCCCACGCCGTGGCGCTGGGCAGCGCCTACCGCTGCCACACCCGCGTCACCGGGTTCCGTGTGGAATCCGGCCTCATCCGCGCCGTGGAACTCACAGACGACACCACGGGGGAAACCCTGCAGGCAGAAGCCCGATGTATCGTAAACGCCTCCGGCGCATGGGCGGGCAACATCGCCCGCATGGCCGGGGCGTCCATCCCCCTGCTCTATTCTTCCGGCAGCCTGCTCATCACGCAGAACCGCCTCACCTCGCGGGTGGTAAACCGGCTGCGCAGACCTTCGGATTCAGATATCCTCGTTCCCGGCGGCACGGTCTCCGTACTGGGCACCACCTCCGTGACCATCCACGACCCGGACCTCGCCCGCCCCACCGTACCGGAGGCAGACAGCATCATCGGTGATGCGCGCGCCATGGTCCCCGTGCTGGAAACCACCCGCTACATCCGCGCCTATGCCGGGGTGCGCCCTCTGGTCCTTGCGGGCGATGCCTCAGACGCGCGCAACGTGAGCCGGGGGTTCAGCCTCATAGACCACGAGCGGGACAACATCGCCAATTTCGTCACCATCACCGGCGGCAAGCTCACCACCTACCGGCTCATGGCGGAAAAAACAGCAGACCTCGTATGCCGCAAACTGGGAGTCACCGCCCCGTGCCTCACCCGCACCACGCCGCTCCCCGCCTCCTCCATGGGCATGTGGACAGAACCGGGCCTCACCGCCCGCACATGGCTCGGCACCCGCGACGCCCACGACCAGATACTCTGCGAGTGCGAAATGGTCTCGCGCAGCGTGGTGGACGACATCATAGATACCGTAGGCCCCAACCGCGGCCGCTCCATGCTCAACGCCATCGGGCTGCGCAGCCGCGTGGGCAAGGGGCCGTGTCAGGGCGGATTCTGCGGACTGCGCGTCACCAGCCACCTGTATGACAGGCAGTGTGTTTCCGGCACGCAGGGCATGGCAGAACTCAAAAGCTTCGTGGAGCGGCGCTGGCGCGGCTTCTCACCCATCCTGTGGGGCCTGCCCGCCATGCAGGCCGACCTGCAGGAAGCCCTGTACTGCGGCATGATGGATATGGAACTGCACCATCCGGACGATTCCGGAACATGCGGGGCAGAAAGCCCCCCCGCGCCCCCAACGGGAGAGCAGGCATGAACAGGTACGAAACCCTCTATGATGTCATGGTGCTCGGCGCGGGCTTTGCGGGCATGGCCGCCACCCTGTTCGCGGCGGAACGCGGCCTGCGCGTGGCCCAGACGGGTGCCACCGGCGGCATAGATTTCAGCACCGGCTTTCTGGACCTCATGGCCGTGCATCCCGTGTCCGAAGGCCGCGTGTGGGACGACCCATGGGCCGCCGTAGAGGCCGTCACGCAGGCCATGCCGCACCATCCCTACGCCCGCATCCCGCGTGAACGCATCCGCGCCGCCATAGATGACTTCACCGCCTTTCTGGCCAGCCAGAAACTGCCCTACATGGGATATGACGACCGCAATGCGTGCATCCTCACCCCTGCGGGCACGGTCAAGCGCACCTACCGCGTGCCGCAGACGGCATGGAAGGGCACCGTGGCCCTGCATGACAAGGCTCCCACGCTGCTGGTGGATTTTCACGGCCTCAAGGGCTTCAGCGCCCGGCAGATTCAGGAAGTGCAGGCCCCCCAATGGCCGCACCTGAAGACGCTCCGGGTAGAATTTCCCGGCTCCATGGGTGAGCTGTACCCGGAACACATGGCATGGACCCTCAGCTCGCCGGAACGTTGCGCCGAACTTGCCGCCTCCGTGAAAGAACACGCGCGGGATGTGGAATACATCGGCTTTCCCGCTGTACTGGGGCTTAACGATCCCCTGCGCACCGTGACCATGCTGGAAGAGATGACCGGCAAGCACGTCTTCGAAATCCCCACCCTGCCCCCCTCCATCACCGGACCGCGCCTGCGGGCCACCTTCGACAGGGGCCTCGCCCCGCGCGGGGTGTGCACCTTCTCGCAAAAGCTCGTGCTGGGGGCAGAAAGGGATAGTGAAGGCATCTTCACCTTCCACATTGGCACCGGGCAGGAAACCCGCACGGTACGGGCGCGAAACGCCATCCTCGCTTCCGGGCGCTTTTTCGGCAAGGGGCTGCGGGCAGACCGTACATCCATCCAGGAACCGGTCTTCGCCATCCCCGTCACGCAGCCGCAGCAACGCGCCCTGTGGCACAGGCCGGACTTTTTCGACCCACGCGGCCATGCCGTGAGCATGGCGGGCATAGAGACAGACGCGGCCCAGCGCCCCCTCGGCGCAGACGGCAAGGTGCTGCACACAAACCTCTACGCCGCCGGAGCCATTCTCGCGCACCACGACTGGACACGCATGAAGTGCGGCGCGGGCATCGCCATTGCCACGGCGTACAACGCGGTGGAAGCCCTTACCGGACGCCTCTGAACATCTAAACATCTGAACAGGCGCAGGTCAGCTGGACATTATCGGAACATGATCGGAACATGATCTGAGCAGGGACATACACAGGAACATACACGAAGCCGGAATAACCTCCGGCCCATATTCAGAACAGACCCGTAATCGGCCCAATAACAGCCGCACCTGCGGCAGCCCGACAACAGAAGAGGGGGTCCGGGAATGAGCACCTTCAGCATCCTCCTTGCACTGGCCTGCGCCATATGCATCGCGGGCCTCATTCGCCGCTATGCGCGCCACCGGGCACGCCTCTTCGCCCCGCCCGGCAAAACCCGCGCCGAATCGGCGCAAACGGCGCACCGCCCGCCCTCCGGCATTGCGGGGCGCATGGGCCGCGCAGCGCGCTCCGCCGCCCGCTCGTTCGCCGCCGCCGTCACAGACGTGCTGTTCCTGTGGCGCACCGCACGCACCGGCCCCTACCGCTGGCTGGCCCACACCCTCATCCTTTCCGGCTTCACCGGCCTGCTGCTCTTCCACGCGCTGGACGACATCATCTCCTACCCCTACATCGCCGGATATGAATCCACGCTGGACCCGTGGCAATGGCTGCGCAACCTCTTCGGAGCCATGGTCCTGTGCGGTGCGGCCCTCGCACTGCTGCGCAGGCTGCGCACCCCCGCCCTGCGCCGCCTCAGCCGCATGCAGGACTGGCTCCTCCTCGCCGCCGTGGCAGGCATCGTCGCATCCGGCTTCGCGCTGGAAGCCGTCAAAATCATCTCCCCCCACGTCTTCACCCGCATGACGGACGAATACTTCCTGCCGCAGGACGAAACAGAACTCCCCGCCCTGCGCGCTTACTGGTCCGCCGTAAACGGGGTAATTTTCACGCCTCCCGCCTCCACAGACCCTGCTCTGGTGGAGCAGGGCGCACAGCTGAACGAAAACAATTGCGCCTACTGCCACGCAGAAACCGCCTCCGCCTTTGTCTCCCGCGCCCTCGCCACTGCCGTCTCCCCTGCGGCCGCCCCGCTGAACAACGCACGGGCCGACCAGCTGCTGTGGTATCTGCATGTGGGCCTCGCCCTGCTTGCGCTGGCGTGCATGCCCTACGGCAAATTCCTGCACCCCATTACCACCCCCCTCAACCTTGTGGCGCGGCAGGGCTCACGCAACGCGGCAGGTCCGCCAGATCGTAGGGCTGATGGTCCGCCAGATGGTAGGGCTGATGGTCCGCCTGCTGGTCCGGCTGATGGTCAGACTCATGGCCCGACTGTCAGTCCCACCAGTAGGATGACTGTCAGCCCGGTTACCGACCCGGCGGTTGTCCCCATAACCGGCCCGGCGGTTGACCCGACGACCGGCCCGATGTCCGGCCAGACGAACGGCCCGGCTCAACCATATTCCCCGCCCTCTCCTTCAGCCGCACACCGCAGGCTGGGGCTGGAAGCCTGCACCCGCTGCGGCGAATGCAGCCTGCACTGCAGCGTTGCCCCGGCCTACACGGTCGTGGGCAACCCCAACATCCTGCCTTCGGAAAAACTCCTCTCCCTGCGCAGATATACGGAAGGCTCACTCCTCCCCGCCGCCACAGACGCCTTTGCAGAGGGCAGCCGCATCTGCACGGAATGCCTGCGCTGCACAGACATCTGCCCGTCCGGCATCAATCTGCAGGACCTGTGGCTCGCCTCCAAGTCCTCGCTCAAAAAGGAAGAGCTGGACGGCCCGAACACCACCATACGCCAATGTTCAGCGGCGCAATGGGCCAACGTGCTCGGCGCGCAGGGCAAATCCCGCTTCGAACAGGAAAAGGGCGATGGTCTGGCAGACCGCGCAGAATCCTTCTGGGGCTGCGTGCAGTGCACCACCTGCACCAGCGTCTGCCCTGTGGTGGCGGTGTGC
>CAYRLL010000105.1:0-11769 GCA_964425115.1 uncultured Desulfovibrio sp.
GGGTGCGTATCGTCATGGTGCGCGCCTTTTTCATTTTTCGCTCCATCTGCTATGTCATATCCTGCATCGTAAGGGACTTAACCCTGCGCCGGGCGCATGGAGCGGGGCAACGCCCTTGCCCGTGTGAACGGCGTGTGGATGAAGAAGCACAAGACGGGGACCGGGCAGGCGGCAGGCTTTTTGCGGAGACCTCTTAAGTAATCGCCTTGCGGACCGATATGGCTTGCAGATGGAATCAACCGGCATGGTCGGCCCGCAGGGACGCGGGCGCATCCGGTTCTGTCCGGCCAGAGGCCGGAGTCGGGAGGACAGGGATGTCAGTCATTGTACACAGAATATTCATTGCCGCGCTGTTTGCGACTGCCTTGGCGGTTCCGGTGCAGGCGCAGGAGCCATACGTTCCGCAGGGGCATACCCCGGTGATGAACGCGGTGGACTTCGGAGCGCTTTCTTCCGGCAGGGCGGAGCAGTTTGACTCCGTTACCGCCATGCGAGTGAGCAAGACGCCGGAAACAGTGATGATGGACGGCATGGCGGTGCCCATGCGTTCCATGCGGACCATAGACAGCGGTATTGTGGTGCCGGACGGCAACGGCGGGCTTATCTGGAGAGAGGGTGCACGCCCTGAACCGGACCCTTCGCACGTGGCTGCCCGCGAACTGAAGCTGAAGGTGCGCGAGCTTGCCGACCAGCTGCTTTCCAACATTGACCGCAAATCCATGAAGGGCGTGACCGCCATGCCCGTTTCGCTGGTGAATCAGGACGATTTTGATGAGAGTTCTTCCTTCGGGCGGTATATGGCCGAAGCGTTGTTCTATGAGTTCAACCAGCGCGGTTTTCCCGTGCGGGAATACCGGGGCGGCGATCTGGTGCTGCGCAAGGGAGAAGGGGAGTTTCTGCTTTCCCGCGCCCAGCAGCAGATATACGTGGACAGCGGCATGACCATGTTCGTGGCGGGAACGTACTATCAGGACAAGCAGAATGTTTTTGTCAACGTGCGCATGTTCCGGGCTGCGGACGGCATGGTGCTGCGCACGGCTCAACTGGTTTTTCCGCAGTCGGATGTTTCCCGGCGCATGCTTGCCAACACGGGCAGGCGGTTTGAGGAAACCTATGTGGGCATGAACGATTACGACATGCTTACCCGCGCGTTCGACCTGACCGCCTTTGATCTGGGCGAGGACTTTCACTAGGGGGCGGCCATGCGGAACAAGCATTTATCCATGCGCCCGGTGCGCAGTCTGATACCTCTGCTCCTTGCGGCATTTCTGGCAGTTGCCCCGCTGACGGGCTGCGCAACCTTATCCGGCATGTTTGCCGAAAAGGAACCTGCCGCACCGCTGCCCGAACCCACGGACGTGATGGCGGCAGGCTATAACGCCAATGCCCTGCACAACTTCTACATGGGGCGGCAATATGTGGCGCAGGGGCGTTACGAACTGGCGAGAGAGCACTTTCTGCTCGCCATAGCCTCCGCAGACGGCCCGGAACTGCAGGAGAGCCTTACCGCTGAATTACAGGCGGTGGACCGGCTCATACGCACCCTGCGCTGAGGAGAACAGCCATGTTGCACAGTATTATACGCATTATCGTCATGCTGCTCTGTCTGCTGCTTCCGGTGGCGGCATCTGCGGGCATATTTGATTTCTGGAAGGAAGAACCCAAGGCGCCCCCGGCTCCGCCCCCGGTGAACCTGCCACTTGCGGCCTTCAAGATTGGCGAGGTGCTGGATTCCCAGATGGTGGAACGGCTTGGTCTGCTGGAAGGGCCTGCCAAGGGTTATACCCTTATCGTGACCACCCCCGTGGACCTGAACAATCTGGAAGCCTCCAGCCCGCTGGGGCGGCAGATGGGTGAGGAGCTTGCCCTGTGGTTTGTGCAGTCGGGCTACAAGGTGCAGGAAATCCGCAAGGGCCGCACGGTGTTGTTCGACCCCAAAAACGGCGAGACGCTGCTCACCCGCCGCAGCAACCTGCTGGGCAACGAGAACGTGCGCAGTGCCCTGATTATGGTGACCACGTATTCGCAGACCGCGAAGAATGTGCGCTTTAACGTGCGCCTGCTGCATGCCGCCACCAACGAGGTGATAGCCATGGCCAGCCAGACTGTGCCCATGAACGCGGAATTGCGCACGCTGGTGGCGGAAGGCTCTCCCGTTTCCGGCATGCAGGGGGTTCCCGGCATGCAGGGAGTGCCGGGAGGCGCGAGAAATATCGGCATAATGCCTTCGGTGGGAACGCGGCTTCCGTAGCCGGAACGCCCCTTCCGCCGTTGGTCCTCCCTGTGTTGAGCGACCTGTGAGAAAACGGCCCGTGGCGGTGCAATGCACGCAGCCACGGGCCGTTGGCGTTTTGGTCAGGCGGGCCCCCCGCCCTCAACCGGAATGACGCGAGGCGACCTTTAGCATGACGACACTAAGCGGTCTTCAGTATAAGGACGCTAAGCGACCTTCAGTATGACGACGCTGAGCGACCTTCAGTATGACGACGCTAAGCGACCTTCAGTATGACGACGCTGAGCGACCTTCAGTATGACGACGCTAAGCGTCTGTATAATGCCGCTATGCGTCCTTTTTCTTTTTGCCGCCCAGACGGTGGCGTTCCGTGGCGGAGAGCACAGCCTTGCGCAAGCGGATGGAATGCGGGGTCACTTCCACCAGTTCATCTTCGCGCACGAAGTGGATGGCGCGTTCCAGCGTCATGGGCCGCACGGGCGTAAGGGTTACGGCTTCGTCCTTGCCGGAGGCGCGCATGTTGGTCAGCTTTTTGCCCTTGGCCGGGTTCACGTCGATGTCGTTGTCGCGGTTGTGCTCGCCGATGATCATCCCTTCATAGATGGGGACACCGGGAACGATGAACATCTCGCCGCGCGGTTCAAGGTTGAACAGGGCGTAGGCCACGGCAACTCCGGGACGGTCCGCCACCAGCGAGCCGGTGAAGCGGGTGGGGAATTCGCCCCGGTGGGGTTCGTACCCGTCGAACAGCGAGTTCATGATGCCGGTGCCCTTGGTATCGGTGAGGAATTCGTCTCTGTAGCCGATAAGGCCGCGCGAGGGCACGGAAAACTCCATGCGGATGCGCCCGGTGCCGTTGTTGATGAGGTTGGTCATGCGGCCTTTGCGAATGGCCAGCTTTTCGGTGACGATGCCCAGAAAGATTTCGTCGCAGTCCACGAAGACATGTTCGATGGGTTCGTGCAGCTTGCCTTCTATCTCGCGGTAGATGACTTCCGGGCGGCCCACGGTGAGTTCAAAGCCTTCGCGGCGCATCTGCTCGATGATGATGGCCATCTGGAATTCGCCGCGTCCTTTCACGATAAAGCAGTCGCGGTCTTCGCTGTCTTCCACGCGGATGGCCACGTTGCGCAGGGTTTCCTTGTACAGGCGTTCGCGGATCTTGCTGGACTGCACGAACTTGCCTTCCTGTCCCACAAGCGGGGAGGTGTTTATGGAAAACCGCATGGAAACCGTGGGTTCGTCCACATTTATGCGGGGCAGGGCGCGGGGATTGTCGCGGGTGCAGATGGTGTCGCCTATGACTACGTCTTCAATGCCGGAAATGACCACGATGTCGCCGGGCCGGGCTTCGTCCGTCTCGCGCAGGCTGGTTCCGTCGTAGGTCTGCAGCTTGCTCACCTTGAGCGATTTGGGCTTGCCTTCCGCGCCTATGCAGGCAAGGGCGTCGTTGTTGCGTGCAGTGCCGTGGAATACGCGGCCTACGGCAAGGCGGCCCAGATAGTCGGAGTAGGAAAGGTCTGCCACCAGCATCTGGAAGGGCTGTTCCGGGTCATAGGAGGGGGCGGGAATCTCTGCGATGATGGTTTCGAACAGGGGGGTAAGGTCCTTGCGTTCGTCCTCAAGGCCGCGCATGGCCACGCCTTCGCGGCCGATGGCGTAAAGAACGGGAAATTCCAGCTGCTCGTCGTTGGCGTCCAGATCAATGAACAGGTCGTAAATTTCGCTGAGCACTTCTTCGGGGCGGCCGTCCTTGCGGTCTATCTTGTTCACCACCACGATGACCTTGAGTCCTGCTTCCAGTGTCTTTTTGAGCACGAAGCGGGTCTGGGGCAGGGGGCCTTCGGAGGCGTCCACCAGCAGGATGGCGCCGTTGGCCATGGAGAGCGAACGCTCCACCTCGCCGCCGAAGTCGGCGTGGCCGGGGGTGTCTATGATGTTGATCTTGCGTCCTTCCCAGTACGCGGCGCAGTTCTTTGCGGCAATGGTGATGCCTCGCTCGCGTTCCAGGTCCATGCTGTCCATGACGCGGTCGTTCATTTCCTGATTGTCGCGGAATACGCCGCCCTGACGGAACATGGCGTCCACAAGGGTGGTCTTGCCGTGGTCAACGTGGGCGATGATGGCAACGTTGCGGACGGAATCATTGACTATGCGGTTTTTCAACAGGGTATCCTCATGAAAGGGCTGTCTTATGCAGTGAGCTTGTTTTTGAAACGGCGCGGCGCGGTATGTGCCGTATAGGCCTTGCGGCTTGGGCAGTGCGCGCACTGGGCTTTTCCTTTTTGCCCCACGCTCCGTATCCGTATGGACAAACCCTTGGCATGTTCCTGTGTCGGAACAAAGACGGCGGGTGGTTTGTGGCGTGTGTCCGTTATCGGACAGTGTGGTGCTGCCGGAAATATACCGAACGCGGGGAAAGGGCAAGCGTTGCTTTTTGTGTTCGGAGGTGGTCGGTATCCCGCGGGAAACGCGGAGAAAATGTCAGGCCGCCAGAAATCAGGAACCCCGCCGGAGAAAAGGGTCTGTCCTGCGGCACCCGCCGCGCATGGACGGTGCGTTGGGTCAGAGCGACATGACCACGATCTTCTGTTCGTCCGGGTCGTAGACGAGCTGGCTGCGTTCCAGCGGTGCGGAAACCCGGAAGACGGCACCGTATGCGTGTACAGTGGTACCGGGATAGATGATACGCTGCGCCTTGAGCTTGGATTGCATGGATTTGCGCTGCTCCGCCCGTTCGCACAGGATGCATGCGTCAATTTCCCGCAGTTCCTTTTCCGCGCTGAGCCGCAGTTTAAGTACCTGAGCCACGGCTTCGCGCTTGCCCGGTGGGGTGTTGACGAGAATGGTGCGGGGATCGCCTGTTCCCAGAGAGCCGTAAATCTTCTGGAGCAGAGCCTTCAGTTCGCGCTTGCGCTGGCTGTAGTCGGTGGTTTCCGCTTCCAGACCGAGGAAGATGGTGGTGGGCACTCCCAGTTCGGAGCCTATCTCGTTTGCGATGACGGAACCGCCGCAACGCACGGTGGAGCCCACTATTTTACCCCGTCCCTTGGTGGCTATGACATTCTGGCCCGCAAAGATGACGCAGTTGATCATTTCGTGCGCAATGTTCACGTCGCCTTGCGCCTCTACGGTTGCCCCTTTGGCAAACATGGCGGAAACGCCGCCCTGCGCCGTGATTCTGCCTTCTCTGTCCATGATGATGCCGCCGCGCACCTCCACATCGCCGCCTGCACGGATGACGGCGTTTTCCACCACCTCGTCCACCAGTACATTGCGGGGGCAGTCTATGCGGAAACCGGAAAGCACAGCACCGCGGACATGAACGGAGCCCTTTTCCAGCAGCAGGTTGCCCGTTGCCATGTTCACGTCGCCGCCGGTGGTGAATACCTCCGTAACGGAAAGTGTGTTGCGGATGAAGAAGACCATGCCTGTTATTTCGGCGATGTACTCTGAACCTGTTTCCGTGGCGGAGACGTTTTCGCCGAGCGAGATGGGAAACACTGCCCCGTCGTGGGCAGGAATGACCCTGCCGTACACGTCCCTGCCGGGAATGCCGCGCGTGGGGGCATGCAGCTTGCCGACGGCGGTTCCCATGGGCACGGAACGGATGACGCCGCGTGCCCGGAAATCTATGTTGCCGTCCTCATCTTCCTGTCCCACGTCTGAGCGGTCGTCCTTCACATAAAGTTCGAACCAGCCGTTCTTTCCGTTTATGGGTTCAAGCCCCCGGGCAACGGAGACCTGCGTCACTTCGATGTTGGAGGCGCGCGCGGTCTCCAGCGCGCGGGATATGGCTTCACGGTCCGGGGTGGCGGTTATGCCGGCTTCCCTAAGGGCAGATTCCATGTGCTCCGCAGTGATGCTTCTGCCCCGGAAGTCTTTGGGGTATATCGTGGCGAACACCTGCATGTCGCCATTGGCCACCTGCATGAGCGGGCGCACATGCAGGGTGCTGTTTTCGAAAACGACAAGCCCGTAGGTCTCAGAACGAACCTGCAGGGAGGTGGTGTCTATGAAGCAGTTGGGCGATTCCGGGAAGACAAGGCTCTTTCCCATGGGCGGGCCGGAAGGCCTGATGGACGTGCCGGTGACGGAAATTCCATCCGTTGCGGGTTTTGCCTGTACTATCTCGCAGAAGGCATCGCCCGGGAACACAGGGTGTGAAAGGTCGCCCAGAGGTTTGATGGAGGCGTCTTCCGCCCGTCTGGGCGGAACGCCGTGCGCAACAACGGTGCCCAGCACGTTTTTTTCATCCGGCGTGTCTCCTGCGGATAAGGTGCTGAGCAGGCGTTTTGCCGCTTCCGGGTTGGGCGAAGCTTTGATACCCGCCCGGGCAAGGGCATTACGGAGGGTCTGCGCCGTAAAGGGCGCCCCCCCGTCCATGGCTGTGGTAAAGCCCGTGACAGTAGCTGCAAGACCGTCTTCTGAAACGGTGATGTCGATGTCGGCGTTTCGTGCGCTCATGTGGTATCCGCACCGTAGAATGTTGCGTCTGCCGGAATAGCAGCACCACGAACCGACGGCGCAAGAACGAAATGCCGCACCCTCTGTTCCGGCGATGATTCCGGACAGCCTCCCCACGTTGAGAGTAGGCTAAACAGGAACAATGGGCAACTGCTTGAACAGCTTTTGGGAATCTACTATGATGATCCACGGTTGCGATCAGGCCCCCGTGGTTTTCGCTGCGCTGGGCGGCGTTCGGGTGCGGATGGAGAAAGGTACGCCGAACCGGAGGGAACATGCCGTATATTCCACAGGAGCGCAGGAAGGTTTTTGACGAAGCCTTGGCCCGGTGCGCTGCCGAGATTCAGAATGAGGGAGAACTTAATTACTGCATATATGCCATGTGTACCATGCTCATCGGGCGCATAGGAAAAAGCTACGCCAAGCTTTCCATGTGTTCCGGTGCCATGGAGCATGCAAAGTTGGAATGGTACCGCAGGCAACTGGCACCGTATGAGGATGAGAAAATTGCAGAGCACGGCGATATATAGCCGTGCGGGAGAAATGACCTATGCAGCATGAACTGGAACGGGAGATGGAAGAGGAAAAACGGCGGGAAGAAATACGCAGACAGGAGCAGGAGGAAGAGGCACGCAGGGAGCGGGAGCGCGCCGGGGGACGGCTTGCCTGTCTTGCCTCGCGTATTCCGCTGGTGCTTGCCGCACTGGCGCTCATTATTTCCGTGGTGGTGGGGTTTGGCGTAACACAGAATATTTCCGGCATGCGTGAGGAAGTGGTGCGTCTTTCCGCCCTGTCTTCGGAACTGGCCTCTGTGGCTGCGCTGCGTGAAGAGGTGGCCGTGCTTTCCGCCCGGCTGGAGTCGGTGGGCGATCTGGAAACCGCTGCGAGAAAGGCTGCCATATCAGCCGCGCTGGAAGACCTGACCCACCGCACCGAAGCCCTTGCCGCCACAGTGGGGGATGCCGGGCAGGAAAAAACGCTCAAAGAACAGGCTCAGGCCCTGCGCGACATGCTGGCAGGACTGAAGAAATAATTCCGCGGTACCCGGAACACGCACCGCGCAGAGCAAACTGATGCGGCGCGTGTTCCGGAAGGTTGTGTTACTGCGGGTGGCTGAGCATGTGTTTCGGCATGGGGCCGGAGCGTTTGCCGAGCAGTTCCGTGTGTCTGCAGGCAGTCTGCAGGGCGTTGCTGGGCAAAGCGGGTGGCACGGCAACGCATCGGGTTGCCATGTTCCGGCATTATCCCAGCCGGGTGGTGACGGACTCTATGAGCCGGGCAAGGTTGGCTCCGGAACGGTTGGCCATGGCGATGACCGTTTCTATGGGGGCGTCTTCCATGCAATCCGGCAGATTCTTGTTGGTCAGGCAGGAAAATCCGAGTACCCGGATGCCCATGTGGCGCGCGGCGATGACCTCCATGACCGTGGACATGCCCACGGCGTCTGCTCCCAGTCTTTTGAACATGCGGGTTTCAGCCGGGGTTTCCATCTGCGGGCCGCAGACCCCCACATAGACCCCGCGTTCCAGCCGTATGCCCAGCGCATCCGCCTGCTCAAGGGCTGTTCGTACCAGTTGCGGGTCGTAGGCACGGCTCATGTCCGGGAAGCGCGGCCCCCATTCTTCGTTGTTTTCGCCGCTTAAGGGCGTGCGCCCCGTGAAATTGATGTGGTCGGTTATGACCATGAGGTCGCCTGCGTCCCACTGGGGATTCAGGCAGCCCGCCGCGTTGGTGACAATGAGCGTCTGAACGCCGAGCTGCGCCATGCAGCGCACGCCCATGCACACGTCGTCCGGTCCGTATCCTTCATACAGGTGGTTGCGTCCCTGCTGCATGACCACGGGCACGCCGCCCAGCGTGCCGAACAGGAAGCGCCCGGCATGAGACTGCACCGTGGAACGGGGAAATTCCGGGATATCGGCATAGGGCACTGCGGCGTGTACCTGCATGGCATCTGCCAGCCCGCCCAGCCCCGTGCCGAGGATGATGCCCACCTTGGGCTCAGGTATTCCGGAAAGCCTTTCCCGTATGGCCTGCACCGCAATCTGGACTTTTTTTGGCTTTTGCATAACAGTCCCAAATGTATTATTGTTGATGAATCAAGCGGGGGGCATGGCAGCGGTAAAGGGACGGCAGCTGCCGTGGGAGTTTCCGCCATCGTCCGCTTTCTGCATGGATGTATAGGCCGAACATATGGATATTGCAACACTTCTGGGCATTATCGTCGGTTTCGCTCTCGTCATCGGCGCGATTTTCATGGGCGGTTCGATAGCGGACTTCATAAACATTCCGGGCGTAATGATCGTTTTCGGGGGCACTGCGGCGGCTATAAGCGTCACCTTTCCGCTGGAAGAGGTGGCGCATGCGTTTGCCGGAGGCATACAGGTGTTCGCCGCCCGCCGCGTTAAGCCGCAGGAAGTGGTGAACACCATGGTGCGCATCGCGGAAATAAGCCGCCGCGAAGGCCTCATGGCCCTTGAAAACATTCAGACCGAAAACGCCCTGCTCAAAAAAGCCTGCCAGCTGATCGCCGACAACGCGGACCCCGCCCTTATCCGCGACACGGTGATGATTGAGATCGCCACCATGAAACGGCGGCATAACGTGTCCATTGCCGTATTCAACCGGCTGGGAGCTTTTGCGCCCGCGTTCGGGATGATAGGCACCCTGATCGGGCTTGTGCAGATGCTGGCACGGCTGGATGATCCCAGCACCATTGGTCCGGCCATGGCCGTTGCGTTGCTCACCACCTTCTACGGGGCCATTCTGGCCAACCTGCTCTTTTTGCCCATTGCGGGCAAGCTCAAGGCGCGTACACTGCAGGAGGAAGTGCACCTGAACATTATCTTCGAAGGTGCCAAATCCATCCTGGAGAACAACAACCCGCGGCTGGTGTACGAAAAGCTGAGTTCGTTCATGCCGCCACAGGAGCGCAAGAGTGCAAGATGAACCCCAGAACATGGGTCAGGATCTGGAAGGCGAGGAGCAAACCTCCGAGTGGCTCATGACCTTTGCCGATCTGGTTACGCTGCTCCTTGTGTTCTTCATCCTGCTTTTCTCCATGTCCGTCATTGACCAGAAGCGGTTTACGGATTCCTTTCTCACCGTGCGGCAGGTGTTCGGCGGCAAGGATAAAGATCTTCTGACCACCACGGTCAGGCACGACGATGCTGCCATCATGGACAGCGTGCGGTTGCAGAAGCAGCTCATCGAATCGCAGCGCAAGGTCTTTTCGGACGTGCGTACCTTCATGAACCAGAAGGGGGTGGAGGGCATGGTGGGTGCCGTCTTCGATGAGGGCATTATCACCCTGCGCGTGCCTTCCGGCGTGATGTTCGGCAAGGGTGAAGTGGAACTTACCCCGCAGGGAGAGGCCCTGCTCATGAATCTGCGGGATTTTTTTCTCAAAAATAAGACCCAGACTATCAATATTAAGGGTTATACTGACGATACCATGCCCACCGCAGGCAGCAGATTTAAAGACAATTGGGAGATTTCCGCCCTGCGGGCGGTGAATACGCTGCGCTTTTTCCTGCGCTCGGGAATCGAAGCAAACAGGTTGACAGCCACCGGACTTGGTGATTTAGACCCCCTGTTACCCAACACGAGTGAAGAGAACAGAGCCAAGAACCGAAGGGTGGAGTTTGTTCTGGAACGCAAGGTGGGGAATTAGAAAGGGACCAGTGTGAATAGTTTCGAGTTTTCCATAGGAGGCGAGGAATCTGCTCGCCGGGCCTTCCGGGCACAGGTGCCCGGGCTGGAAGTTTGGGTTGCGGAACACGATACCGCATATTCCGTCAAGGATGTCAGCGCCACGGGACTGGCGGTTCAGACGCAGGGCAAGCCTTTCAAGGAAGGGCAGAGCGTGCATCTGGATATGATGATCAGTAAGCGCCTGTTTATATCTCAACTGCCTTGCAAGGTGGTGCGCGTGCTGGCCAGCGGCGTGGTGGCATTCGACTTTCTGGAGCTGGACCGCAGGCAGGAGGCACGGCTGGATAAGCTGGTGCTGGAAGTGCAGAAGCGGAGCATAGCCAAGAAGCGTACTGGATTGGAAGAAGACTGAAAGCAATAACAATCGAGGGAAATAGGTGCATACAAAAGACCATAAGGTGCTGGTGGCGAACAGAGGGGAAATCGCCATCCGTATCGTTCAGGCATGCCTGAAGCTGGGACTGGACTTCGTGTGCGTGCATACGGCAGAGGACGCCGCATCGGGCCATGTTCGCATTGCCCGTGAAAAGGGCGGCGAAAAAAGCCTGTACCGCGTATCCTCTTATCAGGACGCCAACGAGCTGCTTGCCGTGGCGGACGATTCCGGAGCAACGGCCATTCATCCCGGCTACGGGTTTTTTGCGGAAGATTACCGCTTCGCGCGGCGCGTGGCGCAGCGTGAAAGGAAACTCATATTCATAGGCCCTTCGTGGCGCGTTATCCGCGAACTGGGCGACAAGATAAACACCAAGCGGCTTGCCAGAAGTCTCGGGGTGCCCACGGTGCCCGGCTCGGACAGGCCCATCTATGACGAAATGGAAGCGGAAAAGGTGGCCCGCCAGCTCTTCGAGTTTCAGGAAGAGCAGGGTGTGGAACGCCCGCTTGTGCTGGTTAAGGCGTCTGCGGGCGGCGGCGGAATGGGCATTGAAGAGGTGCATGACCCGGACCTCTTCAAATCCGTGTACCGGCGTATCCGTAACTACGCGCTGCGCCAGTTCAGCGACGAAGGCGTGCTCATAGAGCAGCGCGTGATGGATTTCAACCATCTGGAAGTTCAGGTCGTTTCAGACCGTTCCGGCAAAAATCCCGTGCACTTCGGCACGCGGAACTGCTCCATCCAGTCCACCGGGCTCCAGAAACGTCTGGAAATTGCGCCCGGATTCGATCCCTCCTCCATTACCTATACGTTCGACGCACAAAAGGTGCTGGACGACATAACCGAGTACTCGCTCGCCATGGCGCGCAAGGTGGGCTATGACAACGTGGGCACGTGGGAATGGATTGTTACCCGCGACGGACGCCCCTTCCTCATGGAAGTGAACACCCGCATTCAGGTGGAAAACGGTGTTTCCGCC
>CAYRLL010000106.1:0-11768 GCA_964425115.1 uncultured Desulfovibrio sp.
TTATCTCATGGGTTATGCCCGCCGCAAGCTGGCCTATGCCGGCCAGTTGCTGCGACTGGATGGCGTAGTCGTTGCGCATTTTCTTATCCATATCGAGCTGGGCGAAATGCCTGAGCAGACGGTGGATGGTCCAGCCGCTGGCTGCAAGCACCACAGCCACACCGAAAATGCAGAAAAGCAGCAGCCCCTTGGCGCGCAGCCCCAGTTCGCCGGTCAGTTCGCTCTGCGACTGCTGCACAACCAACCACCAACCGGGATTACTGTTCAGGTTGGCTGCCTCGAACAGCACGCCGCCTCCCCTCTCCTGCGTTACAGCCCCTTTCTGTCCGGCTGTTACCGCTGACGCGAGAGCGGAATCCACCGCCTGAAGCATGGCGCCGTTGCTGGCAGAACGGGTTTGCAGCACGCCGCCGGCGTTGATAATGTAAATTTCGCCCGTGTTGTCGAACCGCACATCATCCAGCAGAGAACTGAAAAGAAAGGCGTTTACGGTGGCACGCAGCACCCATGCCTGCCCCGCATGTTCCTGCCGAACCGCGATGATGAAATGAGGCGAGCGGCGGTATCCCAGAAAAACATCGCTGATGGTCACGCCCTTTTCCATGACATCCCGGAACCACGGTTCCGCGCTGTAGTCCCTGTCCATGATGTCATGCGGCCCCACATAGGCAAGGTGTCTTCCGTTGCCGTCCAGCACCCCCATGTCTTCGAAAACATGATCGAAGTCGCGGTCTATGGTGTTAAAGAGGTCAAACAGGTTCTTCTGCGAACGCAGATGCTCAAGGGAATGCACATGGGCTACAAACTGGACGATCTTCACCATCTCGTCCATGTGGGCGTCTATGGTGCCCCTGTAGCGGGCGGCAAGAAATGCCAGCCGCTGGCCGTGCTGGTCATGCAGGTTCTGCTCCGTGCTTCTGAAAATGTGGGCGAAAAGGAATGATATGGCCAGCAGTGAGGGGACAGTGAGAAAGACAAGCACCGTGAGTATGACCGGACGTTTCCGGGAGGCCGAAGAGGCATTCATATGCACATCATCCTGAGGTTGCCATCGTTACCGCTGCCGGGAAGGACACCGGGAAATATGCCGAGACCACAGCACGATCAACATGCTACAGGCTCTCTTGCTAACACGCCTGCAAGAGGAAGGACAAGAAGCTACATCAACCATTCCCGAATAATGTATGCCACAAGGTTCAAAACAGCGAGTCCTGCCACGCAGGCAGGCCAGAACCACCACTCCTTGAGCACGCTTGGGTTCCACGTATTTTTGCCGCGGGGCAAATGATGCAACGCCTTGAACGGCACAAAAGGCTCCGCAGGGGGTGCGACGGGACGATCACCCTCTTCTTCTGCCTTAGCTCCCGTTTGTTTTTCCATGGTCACCTCATCACAAAAAAATCCCCGCCGCACAGCACGGCGGGGATAGCATTCATTATAACGTTGCTAAAAGCGCATGCTTTTTTCCAGCTTATCCAACTGAGCACGTTCTTCAGCCTTACGCAAGCGTTCCTCACGCTCTCTCTTTACGGCGTGAGCCTCTTCTATCTTTGCAAGCAGCCCCTCTATCTCGTAGGGCTTCATCAGATAGTCAAAGGCTCCGAGACGCATACCTTCTACCGCGGAAGGCACGTCACCGTGTCCGGTGAGCAGAACCACCTCCACCCCGAGATGCTTGGCGCGGATTTCCGCAAGGGTTTCAATGCCGCTCAAACCGGGCATGCGGATATCCAGAATGACCACGTCTATGGGCGTGGTGGCAAGAAGATCCAGAGCTTCCATGCCGCTGCCCACGCTTTTTACATCGTACTGACGCTCCGTGAGCCGCTTGCCCAGCGTGGTGCGGAAGCTTTCCTCATCGTCCACCAGAAGCAGCCTGGCCTTTGTTTCACTCATGATGCGTTCCTCCTTGGTACCCGCCGGACACAGGGTCCGGCGGGTTTACATGCTGCGTCTAATAAAAGCCTATCATCGGCCAGTAGAACATTGCGCCAAAAGTTGCAACCAGCAGCAGGGCAAGGCACCACGGCACAGCTGCCTTGATGAAGTCCACCTGACTGAAGTAGCCGGTGCTGTAGGCAATGATGGTGGGCGGGCAACCGATAACCAGCATGATGAACGAGGTGGTCAGCGGCGCAAGCATGGCCACGGCCTTGGGGGACATATTCAGCATTTCCGCCATAGGCAGAGTGATGGGCAGGGTAAGCGCCACAGCGGCCGAGTTGCTCATCATGCTGGAAAGTATGGATCCGAAAAGTCCCATGCCATAGTATACCACAAAGGTCGCCTGACCATCCAGAAGAGGCAGCAGGGATTCGGCAAGGAACTTGCCTGCGCCGGAGTTGAGCATGGACGCGCCCATGGAGACGCCTGCGCCGAAGACTATCCACGATTCCCAGGGGAACTTGTCGCAGATGGTCTTAAAGGACACGAACTTGGGACCGCAGAATCCTGCCAGTGCCAAGGAGGCCACAACGCTCACATGCCAGCCTGTCAGGTCCGAGAAGGTCCAGAGGATAAAGGTGGCGGTAAAGATGACGGTTACGCCCAGTTCACGGGTGCTCATGGGGGCCATCTTTTCCATCTTCACGCTGGCGGGCAGTTCCTTTTCCTTGGGACGGAAAATAAGGAACAGCACGCCCCACGTTGCCAACGCCGTGAGCAGACATATGGGGAACTGGATAACAATGTATTCCATGAACCCAATCACTACCTCACCGTTGGTAAACTTCTGGAGAATTTCCACAGCCAGCGGGTTACGACCGCCGCCAAGCAGCGTGCCGAAGCCACCGGCAGAAGACGCCAAGGGAATGAGAATGATGAAAAACTTTGCCAGATTGGTGCTGTTTTGAGGTGTAATCCCCATGGAACGGATAACCGGCACCAGCGCGAAGATCATGATAACGGTGACGGTCGCATCATGGAAGATGGTGGCCAGCAAGGTGCAGCCCACAGCCAGAATGAAGCTGAGCCGCTTCACGCCGGTACCTGCCACCTTGAAAATCCAGTACATAATGCGGTTGGCAAGCCCCACCTCATTCAGCACCACGCCGAACATGACGATCATGAGAACGAACATGACCGCCGGGCTGGCGAAAGGCGACCATGCCGCCGAAGGCGTTTCTATGCCGAAGAGAATGAGTCCGCCTGCGGCGCACAGCGCGGTAACGCCGATGGGAATGGCTTCTGAAACCCAGAGTATGACTATGGTTGTCACCAGCGCCAGAAACTTGTGCCCCTGAGGAGAAAGATTCTCAGGCGTGGGCAGCAGGTATATGCCAAGTCCCACCGCCAGTGCGGCAAGAACTTTTATGATGATGGACTTACCGGACTGCTCCGGACCCTGATGCTCTTCTTCGTGCAGGTCCAGTTCATCCGGCGAGTTCATATGATCCTTGAGTGTAGCCATGTATTCCTCCTTCCCGTATCCCCGGAAAAATCGTTATGGAATGCAAAACGCCCGATCAGACGCTGCAAATGTTTTTCATTTTGTCAGCCACTTCCCTGTACACATCGGAAAACCGGAGGAGACCAACCAGCTTTTTCCCGTCCATGACAAAGAGCGAATCGTGCCGGAACATGACAAAGCGATGGAACGCGGTGTTTATGGAGTCATCCTGCCCGATGACCTGCGATTTTGTCGGGCGGCTCACCACATCGCGGATGGCTACCCCCTGGGCCGTGACACACATGTCGTCCAGCGGCTTGGCCCACAATGTTGCCGTGTTCTTCATGGAATCGATCACATATCCCACGTTGCCCATAAGCGGGCTGGTGCTGCCGTCCATAACCTTGTCATAGTCGGGTTCCAGCCCGCGCATGACATCAATGGGAGACAGCTTGCCCACAACCTTGTTGCCGCTGTCGCAGACAAGCAGTATGCGCTGCTCCCGCCTGCCTGCCAGATACTCTTCATGAACCTTGTCCAGAGCCAGAACCCCTTCCGCCAGAGTCGCCGTTTCGGCAATCAGGGGAAACTCGGCAACCGGAACCATGTAGTCCTTTACGCTTCCTTTCATTCTCTCTTCCTGCCTTTCTCCGTACAACGCGCCCCGGAGGACCACTGCACGATGTTGGTGAGTTGGCGCGTATACTGCGCGCAAATCAGAAACACGTTTCCCGTAACTATCAAATGCCGTGCCACCGCCGACAACATACCACTGAACACACCATTAAACCTTTTATATTTATCAAATTTATTTATGTAACTTTTTTCACAAAGCAGGCCGCAACCCACTTGCCTGCCCGACTCCTTGCGTGTTATTGCAGTCTTGCAGGAAACGATTTTGCCAGATTTTGCACGATATACACCCTGTGCGGAAAATCCTGCGGTCATGGCCGGTCACAACGCGGCAGCCGCATTCCGCAACCGCCAAACGCACGGAGGGCCGGACCATGAGACCCAGCGACCAGAAAGGCAGACTCTATTCCGTTGCCGGTTCCGGGAGCAAAGCGCCACAGCGCAAGCTGAGCACACGCCTTTCTCTCATCCTCATTCCCGCCTCCATTCTCATACTTGCAGCCTCCGGTCTGAGTACCTACACGGCATCTTCCGAGTTCATAAACACCGCCACCGAGCGTGTTTCCCGTGCCCACGCCACCACCACCGCACACGCGCTGGAAACACGGATGGAAGGATACCGCAGAGATCTGCTTCTGGCTGCGCAGATGCCCATTTCTGCAAAGTCCATGGCCCGTCACCTTGCGGAACGCAAAGCGGTGGATGGTGATACTGTCACGGAATTCGGATTCATTCCCAACCATGCGGAAGAACACATTGTCTTTGTGGCACATCAGGGAGTTACCATTGAACTTGGGGCCGACGAGGTGAAGGAGATTCGTCCTAACCCTGTGCTTTTCTACGGTGATGTGAAGAATCTGAAACCCGGCGAGGTATGGCTTTCTCCGTTCAAGGAGGTGGAATACCCCTTCGCCCACGATGACGCCCCGCACGCCCGGATATCGCTCTCCATAATCCGCATGTTCACGCCGTGTATGGACGCGGCAGGCGAGGTAGCGGGCTATCTGTACATAGGCCTTGACGTGCGCAAGCTGCGCAATGTGCTCTCTCTGTACGATTCCACCAAGTCTCCCGTATACGCGTTTCCGCGTAATCCATCTGTTACGCGCTACACTTTTTTTTATGACGCGGAAGGTTGGGTGATCTTTCAGTCCGAATCGCCCGATACGCCGGAGGTGCCGCTGAGCACCCTCGGCGTGCGTGCCGTTCAGAAAGGCACTCTGGGCAGGCCGGGACTGCCTAACGCGTTCAAGCCGCTGGACGATGAAACACAGTACTGGAACATGGTCACGGAAACAGGCAGAGGTGAACGCAGCCTTTTCCATCTGGACACCGCCGACAAAGACGGCTCTGACCGTCGCAGGCATGTGGTGGCCTTTGCACCGGTGCGGCTGCGCCTTTCTTCTTCCGACACCCCGCAGGTGGTCGGCGGCGTTGCCTTTGTGGACAGAAGCGCGCTGGTGGAAAGCGCCGGGAACAGGCACCTGCACATCATGCTTGTCATCATTGCCGCCGCAGTTGTGTGCATCACATCCCTTATTGCCTTTACCACGCGGCTGACGACCCGGGGACTTATGGACCTTGCGTCCAGAGTATCCCATGTGCGTGAAGAGGGACGATGGGAGGAAATACGCCTGCGAAACGATGCAGGATATGAAGCCTCTATCCTTGGTGATTCCATAAACGCCATGATTGCCACCATACGCAAGCAGCTGGAGGAGATACGCACCAAGGATATCCGCATAGAGTCGGCAGCACTCAAAGAACCGGTGGCCCTGACCATGGACGACCACGGTCAGGACGAGGATGTGATCTGCCCGGAGATAATAGGTTCAGGCCCGCTCATGCACACGCTCAAGCGCGACATCGTCAAGGCCGGTCAGGTGGATGTGGACGTACTCATAGAAGGTGATACCGGCACCGGCAAGCAGCTTGCGGCTGAGGCGGTTCACCGGCTCTCCCGCCGGGCGGGCAAACCCTTCATCTCCATTAACTGCGGAGAACTGGACGAACACCTGCTGCTGGACACCCTTTTCGGGCATGTGAAGGGTGCGTTCACAGACGGTAAAACGGACCGCCGGGGGGCTTTTCTGGAAGCTGATGGCGGGACGTTGTTTCTGGATGAAATACAGTCCGCCTCGCTTAAAGTGCAGCAGGCCCTGCTGCGGGCCATAGCCATGCGCAAGGTGCGGCCACTGGGAAGCGACAGGGAAACGGAAGTGAACGTACGCCTCATCACGGCGTCCAACCTGGACCTGAAGACCCTTATTGATCAGGGCAAGTTCCGTGAGGACCTGTACTACAGGCTCAAGGTTATAACCATTCAGACACCGCCCCTGCGGGAGCACTTGCAGAACGTGCCCCAACTGGCTCTGCATTTTCTCAAGGAAGCCGAGCACATGGCCGGAAGAACGGGCCTTTCCATCTCCCGCGGTGCTCTGGAAGCCCTGCTTGCATACCACTGGCCGGGCAACATCCGCGAGCTGAAGCATGTGATCATTACCGCCGCTGTTATGGCGGAAGGCAAAGTAATTCAGGCAGAACAACTCAACCTTGACCTGCCGGACACGCCGAGACTCGCTTCTGCTGCAGCGGAACCACGCCCTGCGCAGCCGCCAGTGACTTCCACCGTAACACCTTCCGGTGCGGAACAGGCTGCTCCCGCAGTACGCCCGCTGCCCCCCGATCTCAACAGACGGCAGATAGCGGCATACGAACATGTTCTGCGTACAGGAGAAATAACCAGCAGGGAACTTATCCGCCTCATGGGCGGGGATATTTCCAAACGCACGGCCAGTTACGATATTCAGGACCTTGTTTCCCGCAATCTGCTGTTCCGCGTGGGCAGGGGGCCGAATACACGATACGTGCTGCCTGAGTCCGAACCTGAAAAAGGCTGAACGGATACTCCCGAAAGCCTTTCATAGCCGACAATGCCTCCGCATTGCGGGGCTGAGCCGGCCAAATAAAAAGTGGCCGGGTATGGCAGCCCCGGCCACTGGAGAAGGGATCGATGTTTATTTCGATCCGCTTGGGTGTCCCTTGCGTTACTCTCTTCTTCCCATTGCCTCGCAAAATTCGCACAGTTCGCACAGTTGCGGCAGATGTTGCCTTTCACGCAGTGCGGACGGGCTTTCGGTCTGCTTCCCGCCTGTACTCAGGGCGTTAGGCCCAGCCTATACTTCCAGAAAACACGAGCGACTTCAGTTGCCTATACGAACGGAATGGCCCGAACGGTTTGGCCCGCCCTTTACTCTTGGGCTCTTTCCTTCCTGCCGACCGGACGGGGACCAGACATGAGCCAGTCGGGAGCCAGACGGGAGGCCGCACGCCATACCCACAAGGGCATCATCTGTGCGGCAGCTCCCCGGCACACGGGCTGACTCCGCCATCGGCAACATGACGGAGCGCACCCTGCTGCGCGCCCTCCGCTTCTGCCGCAGGAGATTCAAAACGTCTCACAAGATAGCGGCAGGCAAGCAGAGTTCCCAGACAAAGCGGCACATATGTCCGCAGAAATAGTACCGGCATGGTGTCCGGATCGCCGTAACTGTAATAGATGCAGAAAACCAGCTCCGCGATGAGCAGAATATCCATCGTGATAATTGTGATGCGCTGCCTGGTGTTCAATGCCATATTCTCCGTTCCGCCCGTAGTAAGCGGTATGCCGGGCTACCCTGTTCTCAGCGCATGCCTTCCTGACGCGTCACGTTCATAACCCGCACGGCAATCCTTTTTTCCCCGTCCATCACATAGGCGGTGCGCACAATGTCGTCCGGGCGGGGTTCAATACCTATTCGCGCCCGCGATATGTCAAAGGTGGTTATGATTCCGGTTG
The DNA here is from genome assembly GCA_964425115.1 of uncultured Desulfovibrio sp. GTDB lineage: Bacteria > Desulfobacterota > Desulfovibrionia > Desulfovibrionales > Desulfovibrionaceae > Halodesulfovibrio. Next base: position 7,860 of record CAYRLL010000106.1, read on the forward strand.
CCATGCCGTATCTGTGCTCCGGGGTGAAATTGGTATCAAACTCTTCCACCACCATGAGGCCCTGCCCGGCGTCAAACTGGATGCACCTGCCCTGACTCACCTCGGCTGCCCACACGGTACGGGGTGCGCACAGGAGAAATACAGCCGCAATAACCGCCAGCCCTGCGAACCTGAAACCGGCGGACAATGGCATTCCGCTGAACGGGCTCACCGCATCCCCCTGAAATTCTGCAGCCGCGCCTGTGCCCTGCTCTGTCTCTTTTCCCTTAATTCCTGTGCCGCCCCGACAAACATAACCTTCATGATGTAGAGGCAGATCAGGGAGATGGCGCTGAGAATGATCACGGCCGCCGAGATTTCATGACCGAATTCCTTGAGGATGATGGAAACCATGCAGCACAGCACGGCAACGCCGAAGGCGATTCGGATGCCGTAGCCACGCGAGTATTTGGTAGCCACGGTGCCTATCTGCGCACCGATGGCTGCCCCCGTAAGCATGACAAACACGGCAACAAGCTCTATGCGTCCCTTGAGTGCAAAGGTGAATGCTCCATAAAGGCCTGAAATCATAACCTCAAACAAATCGGTCCCCACGGCGATATGGGTGGGACACCCGACAAGATACACCAGCGCGGGCATGCGCAGCAGCCCGCCCCCGATGCCGAGAAAACCCACCATGACTCCCGTGATCAGGCCCACCAGAACAGGCAACCACAGGGAACAGGTGATGCCGGAAACGGGAAAGTGCAGCATCGGCGGTATGTTTATGCGGTGCAAAGCCCGGTACCACGTGACGCCTTCTGCCGTCTGCGGGTCAAACTCTTCGGCGCGCGCGCCTCCTTCCGCCTTGGCATAATCATAGAACACCAGCCATGAAATAAGCCCGAGAAAGACAACATACGCCCAGCGCACAACGGTTCCCACAAGCCCCACCTTTTCCAGATACATGATGGCCTGCGCTCCCGCCTCTATACCCACAACTGTCCCCCCCAGCATGACCAGCCCCAGCCGGTAATCCACATTGCCGAACTTGGAATGCCTGATGGTGGAAATCATGGATTTGCCCGCAATGTGCGCTATGTCCGTGCCGATGGCAAAAGCCATGGGAAAACCGATGATGTTCAGCCCCGGAGTGACCATCCACGCCCCGCCCATGCCGAAAAAGCCCCCGATGACACCAACGGCAAAGCCGATAAGCAATAACGCGGGCCATAAGACCTTCATGCCCGCAATGGGCATATACATGTACAGCCAGTCGGCGGAGAAGATATCCATTGCGTGACTGCCCCGATTGCCCGCTATCTCTCGTCGGCGGGTCTGGAAGAAAGGTCCAGCCCGGTGCGCGAAAGGATGAAGTCCATGAGGATACCGAGAAAACTGCCGTATAGTGCTGTAAGCACAACAGCCCAGACAGCATTCATGAGCGGATTCATGTTATACAGGTCGGCGAAATAACGCAGTATTGCGGACTCCACCACACGGGTATCCGCCACCACGACAAATTCTCCCGCAACGGCAGGAACAGCCCATGCGGAAAACAGGACGGCAACTGTCGCCGCGACGAACACGCGCCCTATCGTGTGCATATGCCCGGTCTTCGCCTTCATAACCCCGCTGCTCCTCCTTGTTCCCGCGCAGGCCCCTATTACTTTTGCTCATTCCGTATGAGCAATCTTTGGGCCACTGCGCATTGCGAGCAAGGCAACAATCAAAAATACAACATATTACACATAAAAACGCTAATGGGCACGCCCAACGCGCAATGGACTTTGCGCAAGAAGGGGTACAGCTTTGCGCGAAATTGCGCAACACCCTGCCTGCCGCCACGGCCCCAACCTGTTGCGCAGGCACAAAAATTCTGCGCAATCCCAAGGCAGACACAGGCGGAGCAGACTGCCCGGCGCGTAATAATCCTCCGGGCCGCAACGCGCCCATTGCTGCGTGTCTGGCAAAGCACGGGGGATCATGCTACCAACTCCTGAACATTCAAGTCGCGTTGCCGGACAACCTGCCGCATGCTCTCTGAAAGCCGGAAACTGTGTTGCCCTGCGTATCCGCACATCCCGGGCAAAGTCTGAGGGAATGATGAAGAACCTGATCGAACGTCTCGGCTCTTTGCTTGGCTTCTCTGGCAACAGCCTGCGGCCTGCGGCAGTGAATTCTCACAGCCCGGAACAGGCGGCTGCGCGTTTCTCGCTACGGTACAACGCCTTCCGCGATCTTCTGGAATCAAACTCCGAGCTTCTGGGCATTATGGGTGAACTTCAGAGCGTGCTGGAGGGTAACCGCGTCTTTGGCCGTCCCTTCCTGTCCGCACAGACATCCCGGGCCATGTTCCATGCAGCGCGCATGACTGCCAGTCTGGAAACTCTGTCAGACGGAAGGTACGTTGCGCTCCACAATGCGCTGCAGGATATACACACCCGGCTGGAGGAGGCGGTAGCCATGCGCCGCCCGCAGGGGCGCGCGGAACTGGTGTTTCCGCTGCATGCCCTTCAGCATGACGATGTGGCTACCGCGGGAGCGAAAAGCACGCACCTTGCCGAGCTTGGCAGGATGGGGCTGCCTGTTCCTCCGGGGTTTGCCGTTACCACCGCCGCCTACGACCTGTTCATGGAACATGACGGCCTTCTTGACCGTATTTTTAGAAAAGCACGCGAAATCATTCCTGAAAATGGTGAATCCATCCGCTCCGTTTCCCTTGCGCTGCGGGACATGGTGCTCAGCCAACCCGTGCCACCAGCCCTTGCAGATGCCATGCGGGATGCGGCGGAGGCCCTGCGGGTGGAAGGAATCTGCCGTTTTGCCGTTCGCAGCAGTGCTTTGGGAGAAGACGGAGCACTCTCCTACGCGGGACAGTACGCCACAGTGCTCAATGTGCACAGCGACGACCTTGTTCCAGCCTACCGCGAGGTGGTGGCAAGCCTGTTCTCGGAACGGGCCATAACCTACAGGCTGTTCACGGGCCAGCCTCTGGAAGAATCGGCCATGGCCGTACAGTGCCTTGCCATGGTGGATGCCGTGGCGGGCGGAGCCCTGCACACCCGGGCGCAGGATGCGGATACCCTGCTCATAGACGGCATTTGGGGGCTCGGAGCCTATGCTGCCGACGGCACCGTCACACCGGACAGGTTTACTGTCTGCCGTGCAAGCCTGAAGCTGCTTGCCGTAAGCACCGCCGAAAAGCATATTCACCTCCATTCCGGGCAGCACAGCGGCACCGGAATGAGCCGGGTTCCTGCCGCACTGCGGGATGCGCCATGTCTGGAGACCGCACAAGTCACCGCCCTGGCTGCCCACGGGTTGCATGCCGAAGATCATTTCGGCTGCGCGCAGGACATGGAGTGGGCCGTGGACAGGGAAGGGAACCACTTCTTCCTGCAAACACGGCCGCTGCGCGCACACCGGGAACTTGCCTCCTCCCGGCTCCCGCTGCAACCGGAGCCGCATTGCAGCAAAGCGGCTTCTGCCGGTACGTTGACGACACGTCGTACAGAATGCGAGGCACCGGAAGGAGTGCAGAGCTCTCCCGGCCGCAGCCTTTTTGCGGAGGACTGCCATCCTTTGCTGCGCGGCGGCGACTGCGCCTGCGCAGGCGTGGGTACCGGACCTGTGGTGCACCTGCGCGACGAGGCTCCTCCATCACACCTGCCAGCCCACGCCGTGCTGGTTGTCCGGCATCCTTCTCCGCGCCTTGTGCCTGCTCTGGTGCGCGCGGCCGGGCTGATAGCAGAGACAGGCAGCCTTACCGGGCACCTTGCCCTGCTTGCGAGGGAGTTCCGTGTGCCCGCCCTGTTCAACGTTCCCGAGGCCATGACTGTGCTGATGGAAGGGCAAACGGTCACCCTGGACGCGCTGCACAAGCGGGTATACCGCATTGTCCGGGTTCCAGCACTGGGATGTCATACT
>CAYRLL010000107.1:0-11618 GCA_964425115.1 uncultured Desulfovibrio sp.
GGGGGATTTCAAAGTAGGGGGAGGCGTCCTCATACTTCAGGGTGGGCAGGGTTTCGCCTTCTGCCCAGTAGGCGAGGGTGCGGTTCAGCCAGTCGCGGTCGTTGCGTTCCGGGTAGTCTTCGCGGGTGTGCGCCCCGCGTGATTCGGTGCGCATGAGCGCCCCGTAAGCCGTGCACAGGGCCAGCTTGAGCATGCCGGGAAGGCGCAGGGCCATGGACATTTCCGGGGTGAAGCCGCGCGAGGGAGCCTGCAGGCCTATGTTGGCCGAACGCTCCAGCAGCGTCTGCAGTTTTTCCACGCCCGCCGCAAGGTCTGCCTCGTTGCGGAAGATGCCCACGTGTTCCATCATCACGTCCTGCATGGCATTGCGCAGGGTGAAGCAGTTTTCGCCGTTTCTGCCGGTGCTCTCTATGCGGGCGATGCGTTCCGCCACCTTGGAACGGGCATCGCGGATGGCGGAGGAGGAGAAGTCCACCTCGGTGCCCTGAAGGAACTGCACCACCTGCTTGCCGATGTAGGAGCCTGCCACCACGGTTTCTGCCAGCGAGTTGCCGCCCAGCCGGTTGAAGCCGTGCATGTCCCAGCAGGCGGATTCGCCCGCCGAGAACAGCCCGGAGAGGCCGTAGGCTGCGCCGGACTTGTCTACCCGCACGCCGCCCATGGAGTAGTGCTGGGTGGGCCGCACGGGAATGAGCTGGTGGATGGGGTCTACGCCGAGGAAGTTGGTGCAGATGTCATACACCTCGCGCAGCTTGGTGGTGATGTGCCGCTCGCCGAGGTGGCGGATATCCAGCCAGAGGTGTTCGCCGTAGGGGCCGGGCACGCCGAATCCCTTGCGCATGTGCTCTATCATGCGGCGTGAAACCACGTCGCGCGAGGCCAGTTCGGCCTTTTCCGGCTCGTAGTCGGGCATGAAGCGGTAGCCGTTCACATCGAGCAGGGTGCCGCCGTCGCCCCGGCAGCCTTCGGTCACGAGAATATCTGTGGGTACGGTGCCCGTGGGGTGGAACTGTACGGCCTCCATGTTGCCCATGGGAACAAGGCCCGTATCCAGTGCGATGATCTGGCCGCCGCCGTCGCAGATGACCGCGTTGGTGGTGGCGCGGTAGATGCGGCCATAGCCGCCCGTGGCGATGAGTGTGGCCCGTGCGAGGTAGGCCATGAGCTGACCGGTTTTCAGGCAGCGCACAATGGCCCCCATGCAGCGCGTGCCGTCATGGATAAGCGCCTCTGCCTGCGTGCGGTCGTGGATGCTCACGCCGTATTGCAGACACTTGGTATCCAGCGTGTTCAGCACCGCGCGGCCTGTGCCGTCTGCCGTGTAGCAGGTGCGCCATTTGGCCGTGCCGCCGAAGGCGCGGGCGTGGATGAGGCCGTGCTTGTCTGCGGCTTCTTCCGCCTCGAAGGGCTTGCCGCCTTTATAATAGGTATGGGTGCCCGCCACCACGCGGTTCCACGGCACGCCCCAGTGGGCCATTTCGCGCATGACGATGGGGGCCGTGTCGGCAAAGATGCGTGCGACTTCCTGATCGCAGCCCCAGTCGGAGCCTTTTACCGTGTCGGCAAAATGCACGTCCGGGCTGTCGCCCTTGCCCATGACCGCGTTGCCCAGCGCAGCCTGCATGCCGCCCTGCGCCGCGGAGGAGTGGGATCGGCGCGGAGGGACGATGGAAAGACAGGTGACGCCGAACCCGGCCATGGCCGCTTCCACGGCCACGCGTTCACCGGCGAGGCCTGCCCCGATGCAGAGCAGGTCTGTATGAAAAATCTGCATGGGATTCTCCTTGTTGCCGGCCGTTGAAAAACGGGAATCTGCCGTGCTGCCGTGAAATGACCGGAGCTTCGCGCCTGTTCATGTGCGCGTAAGCGTTTTTGGGCCCGGGCATTGTGTGCATGGTGCAGAGTTCCATTTTTGAACGACCCGCAGAAAATGACTTTAGGAACAGTCGGTTAGACGGTCATGAGCGAAAGACGCAGGTGGGTGAGCAGGCTGACTACGGCCGTTGCGGCAAGCACGTACAGGAGCAGCTTGCGGGCCTTTGTGCGGTTTTCCCGCGTGATGACAGCCAGTTTGACGCCCAGACGGTACAGGCCGATGATAATGTGCACGGCCACGGCCGCCAGCAGGACCACATAGAAGGGCAGCCAGTTGCCGTACTGGATGCGGACCGCGCTCTTGGTGGCGGTGATGGGAAGGGTGTCCAGCATGACGTAGATGTGGATGCTGGCCATGATAAGAACGATGATGGCCGTGGCCACCTGCACCAGCCACAGGGTGGTGTCCGTGTGGCGCATCATGCCTGTATGGGTGCGGAAGGCGATGAATTCCTTCTGCCGGAAGGGCATTTTGCGCGCGCCGAGGATGAAATGCCCCACCATGACCAGCAGGATGAGCGGTCCGCCGATCTGAACCAGATACAGTTCCTCGAAAAACCACGCCAGCGCGTCCATGAGCCGGGGGCTGAGAATGACCGTGCCCACAAAGAGCATGTGCATTCCCACAAAGACCGCCAGCAGAAAGCCGGAAACCATCATCAGGACATCAAGCCTGCCCGAGAGTTTGGTTTTCGGGGGGACGTGAAGCGTTACCTTGTGCAAACTCATGTGAACCACTCCTCCGAATAACGGGTGATGATCGTAAATACCCGGTGCCGGGCCGTGCACCGCTGCCGCGTGCCCGGTGGTGCCTCTGCGCGGAGAGATTTCCACGTGCAGAGGCCCATAGCATCAATGTGGATTATATAAGCATTTTTTGCAACCATTCACTGAACAATCAAGCAAAAGAAGCCTCTTCCACAGCGAAAGGTCTGTAGCACATATGCACTTTGCGCGTCCAATCTTGATAAATTTGCTGCATTTTTGTTGTAATGCTCTCATTTTTGATTCTTTGGATAGTTGTACCAAGCAAAACCACGCAGGATTTATGTTTGTGTACACAATTTACACCCTTTGATATGGTCTAGGTCATTGAAAAATCGCGTTTTTTTATTTGAAAAACTTGCAAGGAGCACACCGTGAGGGTAGTCATGACTGGACAAATTCAACCGTATGGAGGGTGTGAGGAATGTTGAAACTGAAGACCGTGCTTGTGGTGGCTGTGTGTGCGGTGCTGCTTTCTGCCGCATCTGTCTTTGCTTCGCCCATTGTCATCAAGTTTTCGCATGTGGTGGCGGAAGACACCCCGAAGGGCATTATGGCCAACGCCTTCCGCGACCTTGTGGCGGAGCGGCTGGAAGGCAAGGTTGTTGTGGAGGTGTATCCCAACTCCCAGCTTTTCGGGGATGGCAAGGAACTGGAGGCGCTGCTTCTGGGAGACGTGCATATTCTGGCACCGGCGCTTTCCAAGTTTCAGAAATACACACCGCTTCTGCAGATTTACGACCTGCCTTTCCTGTTCAAGGATATGGCGGCCATTGACCGTTTTCAGCAGGGACCGCAGGGCAAGGCGCTGCTCAATTCCATGAAGGACAAGGGGATTATCGGCTTGGATTATCTGCATAACGGCATGAAGCAGATTTCTTCCAACAACCCCATCCGCACCCCGCAGGACGCCAAGGGGCGCAAGTTCCGCATCATGACGTCGGACGTGCTGGCGGCACAGTTTGAGGCAGTGGGTGCCATGCCCATGAAAAAGCCTTTTGCTGAAGTGTTTATCCTGCTGCAGACCAAGGCCATTGACGGACAGGAGAACTCCTGGTCCAACATCTATTCACAGAAGTTCTTTGAAGTGCAGCCCTATATCACCGAAACCAACCACGGCATCCTGGATTATCTGGTGGTAAGCTCCACCAGTTTCTGGGACGGCCTGCCTGCCGATATCCGCCCCGTTCTGGAAGAGTGTCTGAAGGAATCCATTGCCATAGGCAACAAGGCTGCGGCGGACAAGGATCTGGAAGACAGGCAGACCATTGCGGACTCCAAGCGGACGGAAATAATCACCCTTACCGATGCCGAGCGCGAGGCGTGGGTGGAAGCCATGAAGCCCGTGTGGAAAAAGTTTGAGGACGCCGTGGGCAAGGAGAACCTTGAAGCTGCCATTGCCTCCAACAACTAGTTTTTTCCCGTTATGAATACCTTTATTACCAAGCTGGAGGAGGGGATTATTTCCCTCCTCCTTGCTGCCATGACCCTGCTGGTTTTTGTGGAAGTGGTGATGCGGTTTGCGTTCGGCATAGGCATTCACTGGGCACAGGAGCTTACGCTGCTGCTTTCCGGCTGGATGGTGCTGTTCGGCGTGTCATACGGCATTAAAGTGGGATCGCACATCGGCGTGGATGCGCTGGTAAAGCTGTTTCCGGAGCATGTGCAGCGGGCGGTGAGCATATTCGCCATTGTGCTGTGCCTGATATACAGCGGGCTGTTTCTTGTGGGCAGCTGGCTGTATCTGGAAAAGCTGATGCTTGTGGGCATAGAACTGGAGGACATTCCCGTTCCCAAATGGGCGGCGAACAGCATTATCTTCATAGGCATGTTGCTGCTGGCGGTGCGGCTTATGGAGCAGCTTAGGGCCGTGGTGCGCGGCGAGGCCGTGGGCTTTAAGCTCAAGGACGAGGCCAAGGAAAGCCTTGTGCTGGCGCAGGGGGATGCGGACGCGGCAAGGCCTGATGCGGGCGCGAAGGCGGAAAAGGACGGTGAGGCGCTATGACAACCGCAGCACTGTTCCTACTGCTTTTCTTCTGCATTGCCACGGGGATGCCCATTGCCATTGCGCTGGGACTTTCCAGCATAACCACCATTCTGTTCTTTTCCAACGATTCGCTGGCCTCCATAGCGCTTAAGCTGCTGGAGTCGGTTTCCGAGCATTACACCCTGCTGGCCATTCCGTTCTTTATTCTTTCTTCGCAGTTTCTTTCCACGGGGGGGGTGGCCAAACGGCTCATCAACTTTGCGCTGGACTGCGTGGGACACGTGAAGGGCGGGCTTGCCATGGGCTCTGTGCTGGCGTGCATGCTCTTTGCCGCCGTTTCCGGCTCGTCGCCCGCAACGGTGGCGGCCATAGGCAGCATAGTCATAGCGGGCATGGTGCGGTCCGGGTATCCTGAAAGCTTTGCGGCAGGCGTGATATGCAACGCGGGAACGCTGGGCATTCTCATTCCGCCGTCCATCGTCATGCTGGTGTATGCCGCCGCCACGCAGGAATCGGCGGCGCGGCTGTTCATGGCAGGGCTTATTCCCGGTCTCAGCCTTGGGCTGCTGCTCATGCTCGCCATTTATATTGTGGCGCGCATAAAGAACTATCCGGCGCTGCCGTGGCCGGGATTCCGGCAGGTATTCAGTTCCGGGTTCACGGCGCTTGGCGGGCTCATGCTGGTCATCATCGTGCTCGGGTCCATTTACGGCGGCATATGCAGCCCCACTGAGGCGGCGGCGGTTTCCGCCGTGTACGCCTATCTGGTGGCGGTGTTCATTTACCGCGACATGGGACCGCTGAAGGGAGTGCCGCTGCGCAGGAAGGGAGAGAACATCTTCGCCGCCCTTGTGCGGGGCGTGTGGCAGACAGCCGTGGCGCTGCCCCGTTCGTGGGTGCACCCCGAGGTGCGGCACGTGCTGCTGGATGCGGCCAAGGTGAGCATTATGCTGCTGTTCATCATCGGCAACGCCATGCTCTTTGCCCACGTGCTGACCACAGAGCGCATTCCGCACACCATAGCGGAAACCATTGTCGGCTGGGGGCTGCCCGCGTGGGGCTTCCTCATCGTGGTGAACATTCTGCTGCTGGCGGCGGGCAACTTCATGGAGCCTTCCGCCATCACCATGATCATGATTCCCATCATCTTCCCCATTGCCGTGGCGCTGGGCATTGATCCCATCCATCTGGGGATAATGTGCGTGGTGAACATGGAAATAGGCATGATAACGCCGCCTGTGGGGCTGAACCTGTTTGTCACGGCGGGCATAACCAAGCGCAGCCTGACATGGGTGGTGCGGGCCGCCTTCCCGTGGCTGCTGATTCTGCTCGGGTTCCTTATCGTTGTGACCTACGTGCCGCAGATTTCGCTGTGGCTGCCGGAGTACATCGATTCGCTCAAGGGGTATTGATCCCCGGACATGACGGAACGCCACGCGGCAGGCTGTAGCATGAAAGCGGCCTGCCGCGTGGATTTCCCGGATTTGCCCGGATTTACGCGGATTTGCGCGGACGTGTGTGGAATGTGAAGCGGTTTTGCAAAGAAAACCCCGTCCGGAAGGGCGGGGTTTATCCGTTGTAATGGGCGGCGACGGGCTACAGCGCTTCTGCTCCCTTAGCCACGCCTGCGGCACTGAAGGTAGCCATGTCGTTGAAGATATTGCAGGCAGAACGCAGCAGGAACAGGCTGAGCGCAGCCCCTGTGCCTTCGCCGAGGCGCAGGTCCAGATCGTGCAGCGGCCGGTTGCCGAGGGCGGCGAGAATCTTGCGGTGGCCCTGCTCTGCGGAGGCGTGGGAAAAAAAGGCGTAGTCATGCACATGCGGGCACAGGGCGGCTGCGGCAGTGAACGCCGCTGTGGAGATGAAGCCGTCCACCAGCACCGCAAGCCCGTTGCGTGCCGCGCCGAGCACAAGCCCGGCAAGGGCTGCAATTTCGTACCCGCCCAGCGCAGCGAGAATATTCACGGGGTCTGCCGTTTCCACGGCGGCGCGGTTGGCCTGCAATGCCTGCCGGATGACGGCTGTCTTGCGGGCTATGCCGCCTGCGTCCAGCCCGGTGCCTGCGCCGGTGATCTCCGCAGGGTCTATGCCCAGAAAGGCGCAGTAAAGGGCCGTGGCGGGCGTGGTGTTGGAGATGCCCATCTCGCCGGTGGCAACCGTGCGGCAGCCCTGTTCCGCTGCCATGTCTGCCAGTTCCATGCCCAGCAGCAGGGCGGCGAGGCAGTTGTTCCGGCTCATGGCGGGGCCGTTGACAAAGTTATCCGTGCCCTGCGCCACCTTGCGCTGGAGCAGCTTGGGATGTTCCGGGTAGGTGCCGCCGCAGCTGCCCGCGTCCACCACCATGAGGTCCGCGCCCACGGTGCGCGCCAGCACGTTTATGCCCGCGCCGCCGTTGAGAAAATTGAGCACCATCTGGCGGGTGACCTCCTGCGGGAAGAGGGACACGCCCTCGGCGGTGACGCCGTGGTCGCCCGCGATGGTGTAGATGCGGGCGGGGTCGGCGGCAATGGGCCGGGTTCCCTTCTGGATGCAGAACAGGCGCAGGGCGATTTCTTCCAGCCTGCCGAGGCTGCCTTTCGGCTTGGTGAGGTCGTCCAGATGCGCCTGTCCTTCTGCGGCGAAGGAGGTGTCCACGGGGAGGATGGCCTGCAGGGCCGATGCGAAACGCTGTTCAGAATCCATGCTGTGACTCCACTGGAAAGGCTGTTTTGGCGCGCAGGCTACGCGCATCGGATGGGAATGACAAGCATCGGCGGGTATGGCCTGTGTGCGTCCTGTGCCGGAAAGGATGGGGAAGGTGGTGTTTTTCAGCAGTCTCACCGGTGCGTGGCTTCTTGAAAAGTGTCCCGCCCGCGTGCTAGGCTGACGGATACGCCCGCGGGCGGACAATGGTGTCCGCAGCCGGAGCGTGCGGAGGAAGAGCCATGTTCATTGCCCGTATGCTGACGTTGTGTGTGCTTGCGCTGGGTCTGTGGGCCCTGCCCGCCGGAGGACTGTTGCCGTATGCAGGGGCGGCGGTGGCCGCAACAGCGCCTTTTGCGCAAGCCGGTACACCTTACGGGCCGGGAAGCGGGCAGACGGGAGAGGCTGACTATCCGGGTCGTCTGGCGGACAGTATACCCGAGGACAGCCCGCGGGTGACTCCGGTGGTGCGGGCCGTGCGCAAGGTGGCTCCCGCCGTGGTGAATATAACCACGCAGCGGGTGGTGGAGCGCAACGTGCAGCCCTTCGGCGGGCTGTTTCAGGACGAACTGCTGAGGGAGTTCATGGGGTTTGGCGGGCCGCGCAGGCAGGTGCAGCAGAGCCTTGGCTCCGGGGTCATCATCGACAGCGCAAAGCAGCTTGTGCTGACCAACGCCCATGTCATAGAGGGCGCAACCGCGGTGCGGGTGCTTTTGCAGGACGGTCGGTCCTTTGATACCGACCTTGTGGGGTCCGACCCGGACTTTGACCTTGCCGTGCTGCGGCTCAAAGGGGCGGACAACCTGCCTGAGGCACCCATGGGTGATTCCGGCGACATAATGCCCGGCGAAACGGTGATCGCCATAGGCAACCCTTTCGGGTTCGGACATACGGTCACCACGGGTGTGGTTTCTGCGCTGAACCGCTCCATCCGCACGGAGCAGGGCGTGTTCACCGACTTCATACAGACCGATGCCGCCATCAACCCCGGTAACAGCGGGGGGCCGCTCATTAATATTGAAGGTGAACTCATAGGCATAAACACGGCCATTTACGAACGGGCAGAGGGCATAGGCTTTGCCATTCCCATAAGCAAGGCGCGCCGTGCCGTGGCCGAACTGCTGGATACGGGCAGCGTTTCTCCGGTGTGGATAGGCATTTCCGGGCAGAATCTGGACCAGCGCACGGCATCGTGGCTGGGTATGAAGACACCGCAGGGCATATTGGTGACGGAGGTGTATGCGCGTACTCCGGCGCAGGCGGCGGGAGTGCGGCCCGGTGATGTGTTTGTGGCGCTGAACGGCGTGGAGGTGGAGGACAAGGACCATTACCTGCAACTGCTGCGCAACCATACGCAGGGAGAGCTTATCCGGCTGGAGATGCTGCGGGACGGCAAGCCCGCGCGGCTGAACCTGCGCGTGGAGGCGCTTGCCCCGGACATGGCGAAGAGCCTTGCGGAACAGCGCTGGGGATTCACCGTGGAGGCGGACCGGACCGGCCTGATGGTGCGCACCGTACGGGCGGGCGGACCCGCAGCGCAGCTGGGCCTGCAGCAGGGCGACATCATCGTCAAGATAGGCGGGCTGCACATGGAGAGCTTCGGGAATTACCTGTATGCCTTTACGCGGCACCGCATGGATTCCACCCTGCTCATGCTGGTGGCACGGCAGGGCAGAGGGTATTATGTGCGGATGAGAATATGAAGCATGGCGGTGGGTTGGGTGAGGCTTGCTGCGGGGTTGCCCCAAAGTGCCCGTAAATATGGCTGATAATACGCTTCAAGTCTTGACACCCGCTTGGCTGGCAGCTATCTGCAAAATCGATGAGTCCAATGTCCCCGAATCCCGGTATCCTCCGGCGGACGGGACACACATTTAGAAGGCTTCTGTGCGGAGCCACAATAAACTTGGAGGAATACCATGGGTTGGAACGTAACTGTTGACAGCGACAAGTGTACCGGCGACGGCGAATGCGTGGACGTGTGCCCCGTTGAAGTTTATGAACTGCAGGACGGCAAGGCTGTTCCCGTGAACGAAGAAGAGTGCCTTGGCTGCGAATCCTGCATCGAAGTGTGCGAATCCGACGCTATCACCATCGAAGAAGTGTAAGCATCTTTCGTAATCATCCGTTACGAGCAAGATTCTGAGCCGGACGGCGGGAAAGCCTTTCCCGTCGTCCGTTTTCTCTATCCGGCGTATGGCTGGGGTATGGCTGACGCATGGCTGCCACGTTGCCTGCGCATGACCGGCCCATATGTCGGAACATGCTGCGGCGCTGCGGCGTTTGCAGGCCCGCATGGCGGTTGCCCCTTGCCAGCGCGGAGAATCATCACTATTCATTTGCACGGCGTTGGGCTGCGGGCTGTTCTGCCCGCCGATGTTTCCAAGGAATTTCCCGCCTGTTCACGGGGGTGCCGGACAGGGTGGTTCCGGCCCGTCTCTTCGCACACGATGCGGAACAGGCGAGTTGCAGGGCGGGAACAGACAGGCAAGGAGCGTGTGAATGATTCCGGATTTTTCCGATATTTTTTCCAGATATGAGGCGTTGGTGGCCGAAGTGGATGGTCTGTTCGACCGCGTTGCCGCGCAGCATCCCGAATGCGTGACCTGTGAAAAGGGATGCAGCGACTGTTGCCACGCCCTCTTTGACCTGACCCTTGTGGAGGCCATGTACCTGAACAGCCGCTTCCGCGCGACCTTCGGGGACGGGCCTGTGCGGTCTGCCATAGTCACCCGCTCCAATGAGGCGGACCGCAGGTCGTACAAGCTGAAGCGGCAGGCGTATAAAGATTCGCAGGCCGGGGTGGACACCCGGACCATTCTGGAAAACATGGCGCGCCAGCGGCTGCGCTGCCCGCTGCTGGGAACGGATGAGCAGTGTGAGATGTATGCCCACCGTCCCATCACCTGTCGCCTGTACGGTATTCCCACAGCCATAGGGGGCAAGGCCCACACCTGCGGCAAGGCCAATTTTGCCAAGGGAGTGGCCTATCCCACCGTGCATATGGACAAGATTCAGGACAGGCTTATCGCACTGAGCCAGGAGATTGCCGACCGCGTGAACACACGGTTCAAAGAGCTTTCCGGCGTGTTCGTGCCTGTCTCCATGGCTTTGCTTACCGTGTACGATGCCCAGTATCTGGGTATTCCCACTCCCAAGAAGGAATCACGCAAATGAGCATTTCGGCTTCCATGTACCGAGACGGTTCCGACCGTCCCCTTACACCGGCGGAAGAGGAACAGAAGCGCGTCATTTACGAGAAGATGTCTCCCCGGCGGCGCAAGTTTATTGACCGCATAGGCTACGAGAAGTGGGATCCGTTCCAGAAGCCCAACGATCCCATGGAACTGCGCATGGATATTTCCAAGCGGACCACGCAGCAGCTGGTACGCGAGTTTTTGCAGAACCATAAAGGCGAATACAGTAACGATTACGGGCGCGGCGCGCTGGAAACCGCTGTCGGGCTGGTAAACAGGGACGAGAAGTGCCGGGGTATCTTCGACTTCTGCGTCTGGTACTACAATCTTTTGCTTGAAGAGGGGTATGTCGACTATGAAGGCTAGCTACAACGATATTGATGAGTATATTGCCGATCTGCGCGCTGCCATTGAGCAGAACACCGAATGCGCCAACCATCATTACAATCTTGGGGTAGCCCTGCTTTCCAAACGCGACTTTGAAGGCGCGGAAGCGGCTTTTCTGGAGACCCTGCGCAATTCCAACCGCTTTGCGGAAGCCTATGTGCAGCTCGGCGGCATATGCCTGCACCGCGGCGACATGGACGGCTGCCTGCGCTACAATCAGGAGGCGGCCCAGTGCCGCGCCAAATTCCCTGTTCCGTGGGCGAACATGGCCTTTGTGCACCTGCAGCGCGGCGAAGCGGAAGAGGCCCTGAAATGTGCCAAGAAGGCCCTTAAATGGGACCCCGAATTCGTGCAGGCGCAGGCCACCTACGCCAGCGCCCTGTACATGATGGGCGAGCTGGATGAAAGCGAAAAGGTGAGCATGAAGTCCATTGCCAAGTACCCCGCCTTTGCACCCGCCTATAACAACCTGGCCCTTGTGGCGCTGGAGCGCGGCGACCATGCCGATGCCATCCGCAACGTGGACAAGGCCATAGAACTGGGCTTTGAAGTGGAGCCCAAGTTCCTTGAAGAGCTGGCCCCCTACCGCCAGTAAGCTCATAAAGGCATATTCACAGACGGCAAGGCCGGTCGGAGCAATCCGGCCGGCTTTTTTTATCCGGTCACCCCAAGGCATACGCAGAATCCGGAGCACAGACGCAGAAAGGCCCGCCTTGCGGCGGGCC
>CAYRLL010000108.1:0-11599 GCA_964425115.1 uncultured Desulfovibrio sp.
CCGAGAGATTTTAAGTCTCTTGTGTCTACCAATTCCACCACCCGGGCACGGGGAGTCAGGCTTCGTAGTATGGAGCACAGGGTCGCGTCAACCATCTTCGGCAGGCGCAGGAAAAAATCCTGAATCCCGCCCGGCGGATAGCGGCAATCATTCCTGCGGGCCGGGCAAAGCGCAGTCCGTGCGGCAGGCCCGCATGGAAATATCCATGGCCGCCTCCTTCCATCCGTTTTCCAAAAAACAATACAGATGCACCACATGCAAATCCTTATGCACGCACAGCAGCCGCCCCTGCACAGACTTGGGCAAAAACGCCGCCACCGCATCGCATAACGAATGAAACGCCGCCTCCTCATACCGGGCCAGCACACACTGCATCCGCAGCGCATCACCCTGCGCCGTCAGGTCCACATGCTCGGCCCCCGCCTGCTCCAGCGCATCGCGCAGCTCATCAATAAGGTCCGCCTCCAGCGCGTACAGCTCGTTATAACTCAAATCCGGACTGTACAGCATGTGGCCAAAAATCTCGCAATCGTGCATCCCCATTGTTCGCAACCCTCCGCCCGACTGGTTTCATGGCTGCGCCACCGCGCCGGATACCCTCCGGCCCGCAACGCCAAATCACCGCCCCGCCTGACTATACCTCCCCTTGGAATATTCGTCAATTATCATACAATATCAGAGTATTGCACACAAAAAATGTGCTTTTTCCCCGCGCTGGAACTTTGCCCGCGCATTTGCTACACCCTTGCCCATGTCATTCTCCTCTTCGCCGTTTCCGCAGCAATCCCCCCTTCAGCACGCGCACACCCCCGGCGGGCAAAACGCCCCCGGCCGCCTTGTCGTGCTCGGGCTGGATGGCCTCCCCCTCTCCCTTGCCCGCACACTCGCGGCCACGGGCCGCTTCCCCGCCCTCGCACGGCTCACGGAAAACGCCCGCGCCATCCGCGCAGAGCTGCCGGAACTCTCTCCCGTCAACTGGACCAGCTTCTTCACCGCCACAGGCCCGGAAGAACACGGCATCTTCGGCTTCACCCGCATCCACGCCCAAACCTATGAAATGGCCCTGTGCAGCCTCGCACATGTGCAAACCCCCACCCTGTTCGACAGGCTGGGCACCGCCGGGCTGAACTCGCGCATCATCAACCTGCCGAACACCTACCCCGCCCGTCCCCTGCGGGGCATGATGATTTCCGGCTTCGTGGCGCACGATCTTTCCCGCGCCGTGTTCCCGCCCATGCTGGCGGGTGCCCTGCGCCAGCGCGGCTACCAGTTGGAGGCAGACACCACCCGCGCCGCAGACAACCCGCACGCGCTGCTGGAAGAACTGCGCAAAACCCTCGCCTCGCGCCGCGCCGCGCTGGACCTGCTGTGGCCCGACCTCGCGTGGAACCTCTTCGTGCTGGTACTCACAGAAACAGACCGCCTGTTCCACTTCCTGTTCGATGCCGTCACCGACCCCGCCCATGCGCTGCACCGGCAATGCCTCTCCCTGCTCATGGAATGGGACAGCACCATCGCCGCCCTGCTGGAACGGTTCGATGCCCTGCCGGACCCCAAACGCCTCATTGCCCTCGCAGACCACGGCTTCACCCACCTGATAACCGAGGTGGACCTGAACGCCTTCCTCCGCGCAGAAGGCCTGCTCCACACCGCCCTGCCGCCGGAAGCCTGCGACGAACTGGACGCCTCAGGCATCCTGCCCTCCACCCGCGCCTTTGCGCTGGACCCCGGACGCATCTACCTGCATACCGCCGCCCGCTTCGCACGCGGGCAGGTTTCCGCAGACGATGCCGCCCCCCTGCGCGAACGCATCCGGCAGGCACTGCTGGCCCTGCGGCACAATGGCACTCCCGTCCTTGCCGCCGTGCACAATGCCGCAAACCTCTACCCCGGCCCCATGCAGCCGTTCGCGCCCGATCTGGTCTGCGAGCCGAACCCCGGCTTCGACCTCAAGGCCAAGTTCAACCGGCGCGATGTCTTCAGCCTGCACGGACGCACCGGAACCCACACGGTGCACGATGTCTTCTTTTATGATAGCACTCCACCAGTCATGCAGGCAGAACGGGTGCGCGATGTGGGCCGTCTGGTGCTGCACCACTTCGGCCTTGCCGCCGCAGAGCCAGACGCAGAACCGGACGCAGAACCGGTCCCGGCACCGCCCGCGTCCTCCTCACCCGCCACGGCGCGCTGACCGGAATAAGCAGCACGCCGCAGGCCGTGGCACGAGAAGGCAATGCACACCGCACATGAGATTCAGGCCCCGCAACCAGTCCGCATCAACGCAGCACACCGCCATGGCGCTGCAATCTTCAGGGTCGGCACATGATTGATTTTAAAAAGGAACTGAACCCCGCCCAATACGAAGCGGCCATGACCCTCGAAGGCCCCGTCCTGTGCATCGCAGGCGCAGGCTCGGGCAAGACCAGAACCATTGTCTACCGTCTGGCAAACATGGTGGAACAGGGCGTTCCGGCCTACGAAATACTGCTGCTCACCTTCACCCGCAAGGCGTCGCAAGAGATGCTGCACCGTGCAGAAACCCTTCTCGGGCGCGGCATAGGCGCGGTTTCCGGCGGCACCTTCCACGCGTTCGCCTATTCCGTGCTGCGCCAGCACCCCCCTGCGGGGCGCGAAAACGGCCTGTCCATCATGGACTCGGCAGACGCCGCAGAAGCCCTCAAATACTGCAAAGACCTGCTGGGCGCGGGCAAGGGCGACAAATCGTTCCCCAAAACCGCCACCATCATGGGCATGCTCTCCAAGTCCCGCAACAAGGAACGCGACATCGGCGATATCCTGCAACGCGAGGCCTTCCACCTTGCCGCCTACCGGGAAGACATAGAATCCATCGCACACGGCTACGCCGCCTACAAACAGGAACACGGCCTGCTGGATTACGACGACCTGCTCTTCGAACTGGAGCACCTGCTCTCCACCCGCGCAGACCTGCTGGAATTCTACCGCCAGCGGTTCCGCTACATCATGGTGGACGAGTATCAGGATACCAACCTCGTCCAGTCCCGGCTGGTGCAGCTTCTGGCGGGCGGTCATCGCAACGTCATGGCGGTGGGCGACGATGCCCAGTCCATCTACGCCTTCCGGGGAGCCAACGTGCAGAATATCCTGCAATTCCCCAACATGTTTCCCGGCACAAAGATCGTCAAACTGGAAGAAAACTACCGCTCCGTCCAGCCCGTGCTCAACCTCACCAACGCCATTCTGGAAGATGCCCCGGCAGCCTTCCACAAATCCCTGTTCACCAGCCGCACCGGCGGCTCGCTGCCGCAACTGGTCAAACCCCTCTCCGACCTCACGCAGGCCAATCTGGTGGTGAACAAGATAGCGGAACTGCGCAGCCTCTACCAACCGGGAGAGATCGCCGTGCTGTTCCGGGCGGGCTACCAGTCCTACCATGTGGAAATGCAGCTCGGCAAAGCGGGCATACCGTTCAGAAAATACGGCGGCCTCAAATACTCAGACGCCGCGCACGTCAAAGATGTCATGAGCTACGTGCGCCTCATGCTCAACCCGCTGGACCTGCCCGCCTTTCAGCGGCTGGCGGCCAACGTCAAGGGCATCGGCCCCAAGACGGGCCTGAAGATATACGAGGCCTCGCGCATGCAGAACGTGGCTGAGCTGGATAAGGCCCTCAAAAAATATCCTGATTTCCGAAAGGATCTGGCACTGATAGATACCCTGCGCCGCCAGCGGCTGGAACCGGCCGAGGTGCTGGAAGAGGTGCTGGAGCACTACCGCCCCCGGCTCATGGCCCTCTACCCGGACGACTACCCCCGCCGGGAACACGGGCTGGATCAACTGGTGCAGATTGCCGCCACCTACCGTGAACTGGACCTCTTCGTCTCCGACCTGTCGCTGGAAGACCCCAACCCGGAAGCGGCGCAGGCCGAGAACCACATCACCCTCTCCACCGTCCACTCCGCCAAGGGGCTGGAATGGGACGCCGTGCTCATCATAGACCTTGTGGAAGAACGCTTTCCCTCCAAACAGGCCCTGCAAAAGGCAGAGGATCTGGAAGAGGAAAGAAGACTCATGTACGTAGCCTGCACCCGTGCCCGCGAATATCTGGGCCTGTTCGTCCCTTCCTCCATCTACAGCCGCGGTGGCGGCGGCAACGAACCGGCCAGCCCCAGCCCCTTTGTGCGCGACCTCCCCGTCCACCTCTACGAGGAATGGAAAGAGAACTACACCGGCGGCCTTGCCCGGCGCGAATACCCGCAGCAGCGGACCATGCGCCTCGGTTCCTGCGCCCCGCAAGCCCCGGACGCAGCCATGCCGGCTTCGGCTGCCACCGCCATGCAGAAGCGCAGCACCTTCGCAGATGCCGCAGCGGCTCCGGGCATGGCAACGGACGAAGAAGGCATCCCCTACGCCACGGCGGACGAATGCCTGCCCAAACCCGCCAGCCCCAGCCCCCGCAGGCTGGGCTTCTGCACGCACAAGATATTCGGTCGCGGCAAGCTCGTGCAGCACGTTCCGCCGGATAAATACCGGGTTAACTTCCCCGGCTTCGGCCTCAAGGTCATCATGGAAGCCTACCTGCAGATGGAAGACTGACCCCTGCCATATCGGGCCTGTCATACCCTGTCATACCCTGTCATGGCCAGTCACCCCCTGATCCGGCACCCCCGCCCGCATGGTCCGCCAAGGGACAAACCGCCCGTGACAAATCGCCTGTATATGCAGCGCAAAATCCCGCTTGCGATGCACTGCGGAAGAGCATATGGATGCGCTGTCGTCCCCCTTGCCCTCTTCCGTTCGACCTCTGCCCGTCATGCCGGGCGTGTCCGCAGTGGACCCCGTTCCGCCAGCTCCGGTAACTGCGGCAACTGCGGAAAATGCGGTAGTGCCGCCTGCCTAGGCAATCTAGGCAACTGAGGCAGCCGAGACAGCTCAGGCAGCCGCAGTAGATTTGGCACCGCCTGACACACCCCCTGTCAGCAGGCGCAGCAGAGACAACGGAAACAGCACGGGTGCCGACTATTCTTCCTCAATCCAGAGGTCACCCATGGACTCCGTTGCACTGCGCACCGTCGGTCTTCTCCTGCTCTCCAATGTCTTCATGACCTTCGCATGGTACGCCCACCTCAAGAACATGGCGGGCCGGGCGTGGTATGTGGCCGCCCTCGCCAGTTGGGGCATCGCCTTCTTCGAATACATGATTCAGGTTCCGGCAAACCGCATCGGCTACGGCACCTTCACCCTGCCGCAGCTTAAAATCATGCAGGAAGTGCTGGCCCTTGCCGTGTTCGCGCCCTTTTCAATCTGGTACATGGACCAGCCTCTCAAGCTCGATTACCTGTGGGCCAGCCTGTGCCTGCTCGGGGCCGTATACTTCATCTTCCGGTCCTGATGCGTGCTGCACGTCCGGCAGGCATCCCGACCGTAAGATATCCCGTGGCAAGATATCCCGTTCGGCAGGTGTCTGGTCCGTTAGTGTCTGGTCCGTTAGTATCTGGTCCGTCGGGTTTCCCGGCTGGCCGGTGCGCAATCATTCGCGTGGTATTTGCCATTGCACCTGCCGTCTATTTGTGAAATATTATTGGGAACAATTCCTGAAAATAGAGCGCACGCATGACAGGTCCCTGCCCCACCCGCACCGGCGGAACCATCTTCGCCATAAAACGCTACGCCATTCATGACGGGCCGAATCTGCGCACCTGCGTATTTTTCAAGGGCTGCCCCCTGCGCTGCGCATGGTGCCACAATCCGGAAGGCATGGACCACCCCGCCGTCATGGTCAGCATGCCGGAGCGGTGTGTAGGCTGCGGGGCGTGCATCGCCGCCTGCCCGGGCAACGCCCTGCGCATCACAGCGTCAGGCCCCGCAAGAGACCATGCCGCGTGCAGCCTCTGCACCACCTGCGAGCAGGTCTGCCCCGCCCTTGCGCACGAAGCAACGGGCAAGGAGCAGTCCGTGGCACAGGTGCTGGAAGCCATAGAAAAGGACCGCCCCTTCTACGACTGTTCTGATGGCGGCGTCACCTTTTCCGGCGGGGAACCGCTGGCCCAGCCCGGCTTCCTGCTGGAACTGCTGCGCGCCTGCGGCAGGCGCGGCATCCACCGCGCCGTAGATACCTGCGCCTATGCGGAAACCTCCCTGCTGCTCCATGTCGCCAAAGAGACAGACCTCTTTCTCATAGACATCAAGCATATGGATGATGCCGCGCACAAACGGTTCACGGGCGTTTCCAACAGGCGCATTCTGGCAAACATCTCCACCCTTGCGGAATACGGGCACCCCCTGCGGCTGCGTCTCCCCCTCATTCCCGGCATAAACGATGACGATGCCAACCTGCGCGCCACAGGCGCGTTCATCGCCGCGCTGCCCGAGAGAACGCATAACGCAACACCCGGCCCCCGTTCCGTAGACGTGCTCCCCTATCACAGCGCGGCAAAGGCCAAATACGCCAAGCTGGGCAAAGCCTATCCCGGCGCAGATATCCCCCCGTCCGACCCGCAGCGGGTGCGGCACGCGGTAGAAATTCTCAGACAATTCGGACTCACAGTGCATACCGGAGGCTGACATGAACCAACGCATTTGGAACCTGCGCAAGGAGAGCTTCGAGGCAAAGCCCGCCATCTCCATAGAGCGCGCCCTGCTGGAGACCGAATTTTACAGGGAACACTACGGCAAGCACTCCCTGCCCGTGCTGCGCGCGCTGTTCTTCCGCCACCTGTGCGAACACAAAACCATCTACATAGGCGCGCACGAACTCATTGTGGGCGAACGCGGTCCCGCGCCCAAGGTGGTGCCCACCTTCCCGGAACTCACCTGCCATTCGGCGGAAGACCTGCGCATCCTGAACAGCCGCGAGATGGCCCGCTACACCGTTTCCGAGGCAGACATCGCCACCTATGAACGCGAGGTCATTCCCTACTGGAAAGGCCGTTCCATGCGCGACCGGGTCTTCGGCAACGTGCCGCAGGAATGGAAAAACGCCTATGAATCCGGCCTGTTCACCGAATTCATGGAGCAGCGCGCCCCGGGCCACACCGCGCTGGACGGCACCATCTACAGCACGGGCATGCTGGACTACAAGGCCCGCATTGCAGACCGCATCGGCCGTCTGGACTACCTGAACGACGCCCTTGCCCCGGAACGCGCCGAGCAGCTCCGGGCAATGGATATCGCCTGCGATGCCGTCATCATCTTTGCAGAACGCCACGCCGCCCTTGCGGAATCCATGGCGCAGGCAGAACAAAATCACCACCGCAGGGCGGAACTGCTCCACATGGCGCAGGTCTGCCGCCGTGTGCCCGCCCATGCCCCGCGCACCTTCCACGAGGCGCTGCAAATGTACTGGTTCGTCCATCTGGGCACCATCACCGAACTGAACGGCTGGGACGCCATGAGCCCCGGTCATCTGGACCAGCACCTCGCGCCCTTTTACGAGGCGGAACTGGCACACGGCACCCTCACCCGTGACGGCGCAAAGGAACTTCTCGCCTGCTTCTGGATAAAGGTGAACAACCATCCCGCCCCGCCCAAGGTGGGCGTCACCGCCAAAGAAAGCGGCACCTACAACGACTTCACCCAGATCAACCTCGGCGGTCTGCGGCGCGACGGCACCGACGGCGTGAACGAGGTCTCCTTCCTCATTCTGGAAGTGGCGGACGAACTCCACCTGCTGCAACCCCAGCCCAGCGTGCACATAAGCAGCCAGACCCCGCAGCGCTTCCTCAAGGCTGCCGCGCGGGTCATCCGCAACGGCTACGGCTATCCCAGCGTTTTCAATACAGATACCGTGGTCATGCAGCAGATCCGCGTGGGCAAAACCGTGGAAGACGCCCGCGAAGGCGGCACCAGCGGCTGCATAGAGACAGGCAGCTTCGGGAAAGAAGCCTACATCCTCACCGGCTACCTGAACGTGCCCAAGGTGCTGGAAGTAACCCTGAACAACGGCACAGACCCGCTCACAGGCAGGCAGGTCGGCCTCCAGACGGGCGACCCGCGCCACTTCGCCACCTTTGAAGACCTCTACGCCGCCTTCACCCGCCAACTGGAATACGTAGTGGACCTGAAAATCCGCGTAAACAACTACATAGAGCGCATGTACGCCCTGCACTCCCCTGCCCCGTTCCTGTCCGTGGTCATCCACGACTGCATAGAAAAGGGGCAGGACTACTACAACGGCGGCCCGCGCTACAACACCAACTACATCCAGTGCTGCGGCATAGGCACGGTAACAGACAGCCTGTCCGCCCTTAAGACCCACGTATACGGCACAGATTCCGCCCCTGCAGATGCCGGGGCTTCCAAGCTCCCCCTTATTTCCATGGACGAGCTGCTCACCGCCCTCGCCGCTAACTTCAGAGACAACGAGGCACTGCGCCTGCGCCTGTGGAACAAAACCCCCTTCTTCGGCAACGATGACGACAGGGCAGACAACCTGATGCGCCGGGTATACGATTCCCTGTTCGCCGCCATAGACGGCAAGCCGAACACCAAGGGCACCGTCTACCACCTGAACATGCTCTCCACCACCTGCCATGTCTATTTCGGCAAAATGCTGGGTGCTACGCCCAACGGACGCCTCGCCCACCTGCCGGAGTCAGACGGCACCTCGCCTTCCCACGGGGCAGACAGACAAGGCCCCACGGCGGTCATCAAGTCCCTGAGCAAGATGGACCAGCTCAAATCCGGCGGAACCCTGCTCAACCAGCGATTCCTGCCCGCCGTCCTTGCCGGCGAGGGCGATCTGGACAAGCTCACCCAGCTCATCCGCACCTACTTTGCCATGAACGGGCACCACATCCAGTTCAACGTGGTAGATACCGCCACCCTGCGCAAGGCCCAGACCTCCCCGGATGAATACCGCAACCTGCTCGTCCGCGTAGCGGGATACAGCGACTACTTCGTGGATCTGGACGCCGACCACCAGGAAGAGATCATCCGCAGAACTGAGCAGGAATTCGCGTAGCAGGGCTGGAATTCGCGTAACAGGGCCCCCTGTCTGCCGCATCCGCCCGCAGCATATAAAAACAATCCCCCGCCATGCACATCGCATGGCGGGGGATATTTCGTGCAGTATCATCGCGCCTGAATCACCAGCCGCATCAATCCATCACCTTCCGCAGCATGTTCCCGCACTAGCGGGGAACATACCGGCAAAGCAGCAATCACTGCATAAAATGTAAATACCCGTTTACTTCTCAGACTTTGCGGGCTTGGCAGTGCTCTTCTTGCCGCGGCTTTCCACCTTTTCCCAAATCTTCATGGAAGCCATCTTTTCCTTGCGCTGCTTGGCAAGGCTTTTACAAACAAGGGCCGTACCCTTTTTGTACCCGTGCTTTTCCCTGTATTCATTGGGGGTAAGGCCGTGTGTAGCAAGATGCTTCTTGCCAAGAATCTTGAAGGACTTGCCGCACTCCACGCAAATTATGGAGTTCTGCTTAATGGCCTTTTTGGGGTCCACAACCGGACCTTCTGCAGCCTCTTCGCAAACGCATTCTGCAACTTCGCTGCCAGAAAGTTTTGCCAGACCTTCAGCCAGTTCCTTAACCATTGCAATCATCTCGGCGGGGGTCATCTGCTTCACGCCGGCCTGCGCCTGCACCATGGCCATCGCCTGATCAAAATACGGATTCGCGTTCATTATGGCACCTCTTTGGGGGGTTAGTTTCTATCCCCAGATAAACACAAACATAGAAAATGTACATGAAAAATTTTTGGGAGAACAATTCCATGTGCTAAAAAGAACCGCCACAGCACTGCGCATTCAGCCTCAGCAGGGTATAAATCAAAGCATTTTCAATAGGGTGGAGCTTTTTATTTTCAAGAACAATAAATAACACATCCATGAATACCCCCACACCCGCACCTGAAACGGCTGTGCAGTCTCTTGCACAAAAATACATGCCATTTGAGTGTTTCTGCATGGTTTATCATCTTCCATCCTGCTACACAGTATATATTCACTTGCCGCATGCAGGCACCGCCCGCGCTCTGCCCATACCCCGCGCGAAGCCAAAAAACCCTGCAATGCACATTTTCCGTGGCGCAGCGGGCGTTTCCCCTTTGCCTTTCGTGTATCGCCGTGGTAGGTAGCCTCACGCCTTGCGGGTGCCATGCACCGCGCATCGGCACCGGTCGGAAAACCCCCTTGCAGAGCATTGAATTTGCGCTCACGCTGTGCCAGCATGCCGGATGAGGGGACGTTTTCACCCATACCCCGGTTACCGCTTGCTTTGCTTTGCAACTTGCGGAAATTCTGGCAACATGACGCATACGCATGTCGGTAAGCCGCGCAGCAAAACGCTCACAGGTCCGCCACAGACCTGCCACGGTCCTTCCATGGTCCTGCCGCGCGCCGCATGCCCACTGAAAAAGACTGCAATTCGAGAGGAAATCACATGGTCGACCCAAGAGATGTTAACTACGTACTGGACTACTTGATTCTGGGCACCCGAAACGCAACCTCGCCCGGCGGCAAGAAGTCATACAAGTTTAGCATCACGGATCTCGCCGACGATCTGGACTACTCCGAAGAAGACGCCGCGAACATTCTGGGCCACATCAATACCGCCGCCAATCTCTGGCCTGCAGACTTCGCACAGGCAGACAAAAAGCTGGCCATACCGCATGCCGCGCTGGACGCCCTGAAGAAAATGCGGGGCTAACCCCGCACACCGCAGCTGTGCCTGCCTTTGCGGCACAGCGCATCATGCCCGCCCGTAATCCGCTGCATCACATTTTCGCCTGACGGCCTGCTGAAAACCCGCTTTTCACAGGCCGTCAGGCGTTCTTCGGCCTATCCACGAATATGTCCGCACCATCATAAGAAAAGGGGCGCCCCGGCGGGACGCCCCTTCGTGTTCACATCACACCATCAGAACCGCACTACCGTGCGCGGCCTTCCTTCCACGCCTGAATAAGCGTGTCGTAGTCTATTGTTTCACCCTGCGGCTTTTCGTTTGCCAGCTTGGGCTTGGGAGCGCCGGGCTGGCTCAGCCAGTATTCCTCGTCCCGTTCGGGGTTCAGCTTAGGACCGCACTCGCCCAGCGTATTGGAACGCTCAAGACGGGCAAGAATCTTGTCCTGTTCGCGGGCAAGGTTGTCCATGGCGGTTTCCACGGTCACTTCACCGGCCACGGCTTCACCTATGTTCTGCCACCACAGCTGTGCCAGCTTGGGATAATCCGGCACGTTGGTTCCGGTGGGCGTCCACGAAACGCGGGCGGGGCTGCGGTAGAATTCCACCAGACCGCCCAGCTTGGGGGCGCGTTCGGTGAAGGATTCATGCCGTATGTCGCTGTCGCGGATGGGGGTAAGGCCCACATGGGTCTTCTTCAGCGAGGTGGTCTTGGCAACGCAGAACTGTGCAAACAGCCATGCGGCCTTGCGGCGGTCCACAGGGGTGCTCTTCAGCAGGGTCCACGAACCGCAGTCCTGATAGCCGAGCTTCTGGCCTTCTTCCCAGTAAGGTCCGCGCGGCGAGGGAGCCATGCGCCACTTGGGGGTGCCGTCGGCGTTCACGACAGGCGTGCCTTCTTCCACCATGGAAGCGGTAAACGCGGTGTACCAGAATATCTGCTGGGCCACGTTGCCCTTGGCCAGACTGGGCAGAGACTGGTAGAAG
>CAYRLL010000109.1:0-11548 GCA_964425115.1 uncultured Desulfovibrio sp.
CCCCTTCGTACCGGTTCCGGCCGATGCCCCCTTCGCCTTGTGGCGGCGGGCATCATCATGCTGTGCCTTGCCTCTGCCCCAGCCTTTGCCTACGATGCCCGTTCCGGCGGCACAGACACGGATACGGGTACCGGTATGGCCGCATCCGGAGCCGCCACTCTGGCGAATCTGGACGGCCGTGCAGATTCGGAAGGGAGCGCAGCCCCGCAGCGGGGCCTTGTGGACGGGCTGCTTTCCGGCACGCTTATCGGTTCGCTGCTCACCGGTTCACCGTTCACCGGCGTAGGCGTGGCGGATATTCTGCTCATTGTGCTGCTGTTTGTTCTTGCACGCCGTTTTCTGCGCATCCGCACACTGCCGCGCGACAATGAGCAGCCGGGGGCAAAGGGCAGGCCGGACAACGTAACCCCCTTTCCCCGCCAGAAGGAAGACAGCGGGCGCGACAAGCATGCGCCCGCTGCTACGGACATTCCCGAAGACGAGCCCAATCCGCACCTGCATGCCCGTGCGGCAGACATGTGGGCGCACCTGAAGGGGAACGATCAGCAGGAACGGGCGCAGCAGCCCGCCAGAAAGCGGTCGGAAGGAATGCTGGACGCTCCCACCGCACAAAAGGAAGACCGCCCCCTCACGGCACGGGATGCCTACCGTTCCCAGTCAGAAGCCGACCTGCCGCCGGACTTTGATGCGGCGGACTTCCTGAAAGGGGCGAAAATGGTCTTTGCCCGCCTGCAGCACAGCTGGGATGCCCGCGACATGGACGACATTGCCCAGTTCACCACCCCGGAAGTGCACGAGGAAATCCGCCTTCAGGCGGAGCAGGACCCCACGCCTTCAAGCTCGGAGCTGCTGCTGGTAAATGCACGGCTTATGGAAGTGAAGCAGGACGAGAACGGTCTGCTGGCCACGGTCTTTTTCGATGTGCTGATGCGGGAAAACGTGGACGGAGCCCGCACAGAGCAGGTGCGGGAGATATGGCACTTTCTGAAAAGCGCAGAATACAACGGCATGTGGCGTCTGGACGGCATAGAGCAGGTTTCATCCTAGCCGGGAAGAGGCACCCGGCAGCTAGCCCACGGCATGCCGCCTGAGTGACATGCCGCGTTCCAGAGCAAGGGCACGCAATTCCGCAGCGGAATGCAGCCCCAGTTTCTGCATGAGATTGGAACGGTGTTTTTCCACCGTCTTCACGCTCACCACAAGCATGTCCGCTATTTCACGGTTCTTATATCCTTCCGACACCAGCTGGAAGATTTCCTGCTCTCTGGCGGTGAGCTGCGCCCATTCGTTCACCGAGTCCTGCGTGGCCCCTCCCGCCAGATAGCCGCGCACCACGTCTGCCGCAATTCCCGGAGACAGGTACGACTTGCCTCCCAGCACACTCTGTATGGCCAGAGAGAATTCCTCGTTGGTGGCGTCTTTGAGCATGTAGCCGTCCGCCCCGGCGGCAAGGGCGGAATAGACATATTCATTGGCACCGTGCACGGTCAGCACCAGCACCCGCACATGGGGATTGCGCCGCTTGATGGCCCTGGTCGCCTTTAATCCGTCCATGCGGGGCATGGACAGGTCCATGATGACCATGTCCGGCTTGCACCGTTCACAGATATCCACAGCCATCTGCCCGTCACTTGCCTCTCCCACCACCTGCACGTTGGGCAACGACTGCAACAGGGACTTCAATCCTTCCCGCAGCAGGGTGTGGTCCTCGGCTATGACAATGGAATATTTGCCGGTCATCTGTTCCTTCCGCATGCGGCAGTTGCAAAACCCCGCTCCCGCATTGCCTTTCTTGCTCCTCCGGGGGTATCCTGGAGGCTACATACTGTATGCAGAGTCCTGAAAAACCCTACCACAGAAATACGGTGTGTCTCAATCCAAAAATACAGTCTGCCCCTGATTTACGATTATGCCCCCTTTATGGTCTATTCTGGTCCAAGCTGGAAAGGCTTCCTTTCCGACCACAAGGGTGTGTGAAAAGTGCAACCTGTATCGTGATGGAGGTGGAGACATGAGAGAAACCGTTACACGCGTCACTCAGAACATGGTCCTCGGTGCCCGTCAGTCCAAATGGGTGGCCGAACAGATAGGGAAACCCTACCCGACCATGATGCGGGAACTGAATCCTTATGATCAATCCGCCAAACTCGGTGCCGACACGCTGCTTGATATCATGCGCGTGACCAAGGACATTTCTGCGCTTGAGTTCATGGCGCGAGAACTGGGCTACAATCTCACCCCATCGGATTCCCGCCGGGCATCCGGCCAGGGAGAGGACTAGCCAGCCGGGGTTGCAGGTACGCATTGCCCTGCGCAGGTGAGAGCGGCGCGACCCTGTCCTGTCTGAATGTAGTGCCGCCCCGGAAGCGTTCCGTACGCTCCGGCGGCGGCATTGTTGTGCCGGAGAGAACCACTGCCGCAGATCTGGCAGCCTTTGCGCCAGCCCCCTTTGTCTGCAACGCAGGGGAGTGCCTATGAAGTCCCTGTCTCAGCGCGACCTGCCGCCACCGGGCCGCGCCCCCACCGGTAAACCGGGGGAGCCGTCCCGTGCCGCACCGCCCTCAGGGGCGGCAGGCAATGCCACGGACAAACGCACGCTGCCCCGGCCCGCAGAACGACATGACGGCCCAGGCGGATCTGATGCCACCGGAACATCGCGTGCCCCGCAGCTGCTCTCTGCCGTTGCCGGAGAACATACTGTTCCGCCATCGCTGCACGCCCAGCGATACGCGGAAGGGCTGGTCCGGCTGCACAGGCTGGAGAGGCAGCGGGCGGACGACCTGCATTCCGGCGCGCGCATGCAGTCGCGGTTTCTCACGCCCGCCCACGCGGTGGAAACCATGCTCCGGCCATACGGCTATGAGGCTGCCATACTCCACCACACCCCGCATCCGGTCTGCGGAGACTTTTTGTGTTCCCGGTCTGAGGCTGACGGCACAGCCTGCCTGATGCTGGCAGATACGGCGGGGCACGGCCTTTCCGCCGCCCTGCTTTCCATACGCATTGCCGCGCTTATGCAGACCGTGCCTTCCGTGGGTTCTCCGGGAGACTTTCTTGAGTTTGTACATGACGATATTCTCGGCCTGACACCTTCCGGCAGGTTTGTGACCGCCGTGTGCGCGGAACTGCGCCATGGCAGCGCGACCTTTGCCAACGCGGGGCTGCCCCTGCCCGTGCATATACGGGACGGCTCCGTACGCGAAATACCTACTTCCGGCATTCCTCTGGGGCTGCCCCTCGGGGCCGGACAATACCGGGAAACAACCGTGGCCATGGAGCCGGGCGACAGGCTTGTTCTGTATACCGACGGGGTGACGGAGGCGGAAAACCCCGCCGGGGACAAGCTGCCCCGCGCCCTGTGGATGGACTGGATGCAACGGTTCGCCACCGGGGATGTGCACCACATGCTGCACCACACCGCCGATGCCCTGCGGCGGTTCATGGGCAACGCCCCTTCCCGCTCCGACCTGTCTGTCATCATTCTTGAACGCCGTTTCTGAAGGCGGCGGAAGCTCTGAAACACAGTGCTGCCTTGATTGTACGGGCAAAATAACGCACATTCCTGACCGGGGCCGACCGGGGATGCGCGGAAGCAGTTCCGCTGCCCGGCACCCCGCAGGCAACAGCCTGTTTCCCCTTACCACCGGACGAACTGATCTTGCCGGACGTTCTGATCACACCGGACGAGCTGGTCTTGATCTGGCCGGACGTATTGATCATGATCTGGCCGGACGTTCTGGTCTTGATCTGGCCGGACGTTCCGGTCTTGATGTGGCCGGACGCGCTGACCTTACTGGACGAACAAGCACATTGGACCCACGCCATGCCTACCGACATGCCCACCGACACGCCCCCCGACCATTGCCCCCCGCCGGATGCCCTTGCCAGCGCGACGGTTCCGCCAGCCATGCACGGGCAGCGGCTGGATGCCGCGCTTGTTCTCCTGCTGCCCCACACGGGCGTACGCCACAGGCGCAGGCTGTTTGAGACGCATACCGTGCTGGTGAACGGAAAACCCGGCTCCAAAGGAAGAACCGTGCGGGCAGGCGATGTGCTCCTGCTCGCTCCCCGGAAGGAGCAGATGCGCTGCGCCCCCTCTTCCGCTTTCGCAGGCGGAGAGGACGAGGGGGATGAGGGGGACGGGCGAGACGTCCTTATGGCCGATTCGGTGCAGCAGCAGGTGCGTATTGTGCGGGAACACGCGGGATATGCCGCCGTGTTCAAACCGGGCGGCATGCACAGCGCACGTATTGCGGGCAGCGCTTCGGACGTGCATACAGGCTTTCACTCATCGCCGTCGCTTGAAGACCTGCTGCCGCAGCTCTTTCCCGGCAGGAGCGCAGTGGACGGGCCCCTGCTGGTGAACCGTCTGGATTATCTCACGTCCGGCATGGTGATTGTCGCCTTTGGCAACGAACGGCTGGAGACGTTCCGCCGCATGGAAAATGAGGGATTGGTGGAAAAACTCTATCTTGCGGTGGTGCACGGCACTGTTTCCGCCCCGTTACACCTTGCGCAGGGGCTGGATATGGCCCGCCGCAGGCAGACCCGCGTGCTGGAACAGGAATCTGATGACCCGCTGCGCCATACCGGCGTGCTGCCCGTGCGCCCTGTCACGCCGCTCTCTCAGGTACAGCCGGAAGCAGCTTGCCCGCAGGACGGAGGAATGAACATGCCCGCCGGCTGCACGCTGGTGCTGGCTTCCATCCGCAAGGGCGCGCGGCATCAGATACGGGCACACCTTGCCCATGCGGGGTTTCCCATCGTGGGCGACCCGCTGTACGGCGTAGCCGCACCGCAAAGCGGGCAGTCTTACCAGACGGGCGGGCAGTCTTACCGGACGGACGAGCAGCCTCTCCGAACAGGCGAACAGTCTTTGCGAACAGACGAACAGTCTTGCGGGACGGTCGATACGGGAGGGGAAAAAGACCGGCATCCCGCCCCCATACTCTACCTGCACCATCACCACATAGAATTCGGAGAATTCTGCGCCACCTGCCCGCCACCGTGGAGCGAATGGACGGAATGGGAGCCTTCCGGACGGTAACAGATTGCGGCCTGCTTTTGCCAAACGCCATAAGCGCCATCATTCCTCTCCGGGTTCCAGCCGGTTGCGGCTGTAACCGCCAAGCCTGACAGGCTGCCAAACGGCCTAATCGCCTGCCGCCTTGCCTGAAGGAGCATCGGCTGCTTCCTGCCCTTGTTCGCGAACGGTGGATTCCTTCTCCGTTGCGGGCAAACCGGCTTTGTCGGCCAGCCAACCTATCTGACGGCACACGCCCATAAGCATGGCGAACTCGTGCCGCCGCAGGGCCATCTTCTGTAAAAAGCGGCGTACCGGCAGCATGAAGTAGTCCGGGTTGTCCCTGCGCAGAAAGTCTATGCGCAGCAGCGTATCGCGCAGGGTGCGGATAACGGTCTCCTGCTCGGCGTGGGTGCACAGGGGAGAAGGCGCACCGCTTGTACCGGGCACCAGCGGGGTGCGCACGCCATGCTTGAAGCATTCATACAGCACAATGAGCACGGCCTGCGCCAGATTCAGGGAGCTGGCCTCCGGATTCACGGGGATGGTCAGCAACTGCGTGCATATTTCCGTTTCTTCATTGGTCAGGCCCTTGTCCTCCGGGCCGAACACCACCGCCACGCGCGCTCCCTGCCCGATCTGACCGGTGATGAGCGGGGCCGCTTTTTCCGGTGAAAGGATCTCGCGCCGCCAGCCCCCCGTGCGTGCCGTGGTGCCGTATACATGGTGGAAACCGGAAAGCGCGGCGGCAAGATTATCCTCCACACGGATGGAGCGCGCCAACGCAGTTCCCTTGGGGGTTGCCAGCGCAAGGATTCTTTCATCGTCCCACCGCTCGGGACGCACCACCACCAGTTCGCCTACTCCCATGTTCACGCAGGCGCGCACCGCCATGCCGATATTCTCCGGAAAGCGGGGCTTTACCAGCACCACGGCAAGATCATTCAGCATTGTCCATACTGCCCTGTTGGATGTTGCAGGAGAAGAGTAAAAAAGGCCCCGCAGGGCCGGAAAAACGCATTATGCCACTGCCGGGAATCAGGCCCAGATATGCGATGCGCCAAGCACCAGCAGACATACCCCTATGCCGAACTTGACTCCCATGCCCAAAAACTTGCCGAAAAACGCGCCCTTGGCAGACTGCACCGCCACATCAAAAGGCCGGCCCTGCGCAATTTCCACGATCAGGCAGCCGCCGTAGGCTCCAAGCAGAGCACCGCCAAGGGCACCCAGCCCCAAAAAGAACGGCGCTCCCATGATGGCACCGGCAATGGCGCCCACGATGCCGCCCACGTTTCCTTTGCCGGTGCTTCCGTAGCGCTTGGCTCCCAGCATCTGCACGCCGAATTCAAGCAGTTCGCCCAGCAGCGCAAGCCCGCCCGCGATGATGAAGAAGGTGCTGTCCATGCCTGCAGCCTGCTCGGGATACAGGAAGCGCCACAGGGCCAATATGCCCAGCACCACCCAGTTGGCGGGCAGCGAAAAGAGGTGCAGCCCCAGAGAAAGGGCCATGACCATGATGAAGACGGACCCGATAAGCAATTCCACACACGCCCCTGAACGGCTGTTTACTGATCATCCGGCACCGGGTGCCTTGGAAACGGCATCAGGCCTCGCGGCTGTCTACCACGCGCTGCGCCTTGCCTTCTGCCTTGGGCAGGCTGTTGTGCTGCACAAGGTCCACGCGGGGCGTAATGAGCACCTCGTCACGCAGCTTGTTGGTGATGCGCTTCTGCAAGTCGCGCAGCACCCGCATGTCTTCCACGAAATGCTCTTCCTTTATCTCCACCTTCACGCGGATCTGATCCAGATAATTCTCGCGCTCCAGCACGATCTGATAATTCTCGCCCACTTCGGGGAAGGCCATCAGAATCTGCTCCACCTGCATGGGGTAGATGTTCACGCCCTTGATGATGAGCATATCGTCCGCGCGTCCCAGAATACGGTCGATGCGGCGGTGGTGCCTGCCGCAGGCGCATTCACCGGGGATGAAGCGGGTGAGGTCTTTGGTGCGGTAGCGCAGAATGGGCATTCCCTGACGGCACAGCGTGGTCATGACCAGTTCGCCCACCTCGCCCTCTGCCACTGGCTCCAGCGTTTCCGGGTCTACGATTTCCGCGATGAAGGCATCTTCCCACACATGCATGCCTGCCTGACACACGCACTCAAAGGCCACGCCCGGTCCGTTCATCTCTGACAGGCCGTAGGAGTTGTACGCCTTCACATCCAGCAGTTCTTCAATACGCCTGCGGGTTTCTTCCGTGTGCGGTTCCGCGCCGATAAGCGCGATGCGCAGGGCCAGATTCTTCGCATCTTCGCCGCTGTCGCGGAGTGCCGCGCCGAAATAGAGCGCATAGGAGGGAATGATGTGCGCCACCGTGGTGCGGAAATCGCGCATGATCTTGAGCTGCCGGGTGGTGTTGCCCGGTCCTGCGGGAATGGTCAGACATCCCAGCCGCTCCGCTCCGTAATGCAGCCCCAAGCCGCCCGTGAACAGGCCGTAGCCCGTGATATTCTGAAAAACATCTTCCCGCCGCACGCCCACCATGTGCATACAGCGGGCCATAAGGTCCGCCCACAGGTTCAGGTCGTTCTGCGTGTAGTGGATAACCGTGGGCGAGCCGGTGGTGCCGCTGGAAGCGTGCATTCGCACCATTTCGCATTGGGGCAGCGTGTTCAGCCCGTCGGGGTACTGGGAGCGCAGGTCGTCTTTGGTGGTGCAGGGGATACGCCGCACATCGTCCAGCGATTTCAGCGTTTCCGGCGCTACGCCCGCCTCCGTGAGACGCTTTGCGTAAAAGGGCGAACGCATGGCCTGTCCCACCACGTTGCGCAGGCGCACCAGCTGCGCGCGCTCAATCTCTTCACGACTCCAGAACTCTGCCCTGTCGAAACATTCCATGAGAAATCCTCTTGTTGCGCTTTAAGGATGGCGAAGAGGGGAAGTTTCTCCCGCGCGCCCCGTAATGTCAATCAACGCACAACTCCAGCCGGGACACTGCCTGCCCGGTTCAGCCTTGCGCCCGGTTCAGCCCTGCGCCCGGTTCAGCCCTGCGCCCCGCCGCAGCCCTTGAGCAGCCCGAAACAGCCCGCCAGCATCATATCGCCGCCCGGAGCGATGAACTGGCCCTGACCGCGCAGAAGCTCCCTGCGCGGCCCGAGAATGTAGGCAGGCCGGAATCCTTCTGCCTCTTCCGGCAGGGGCAGGTACATGCAGCCATGCCCGCCGGATTCACGCACCATGTCGTCAGTAAGCCAGCCCCGGCGGAATTCCGTGAGGTCTTCCGCGAGCTTTTCGGGCGAGAGCATGCCCGTATGATGTTCGTACACGCCCAGCACGCGCTCCCTGTACACCAGAAACGCCACCAGATGGCTGTTGCCCGCATTCACCACCAGCACGCCCTCGCGGTGGCTGCGGGCCGCAATGTCCGGCATGAACAGCGCGCCCAGCAGGGCGGCAGCGGCAGAATCCGCCACGGGGCCGCCGCCTGTGGCCTTCTGGATGGCGGCAAGGCGCGTCATGGGTTCGGGAGCCACCTCGTACACCAGTGCGGAGGGATTGCCATCGTGCCGGGTGAGCAGGTCGCGCCACAGCATGAACCGCCCCACCCGGTTGCCGCCGGAAAGGGTATCCGGGTGGTAACCGTGGTCCTGCGCCGCCGCGACCACCTGATCGGGATAGGAAAGCCCGCACATGCCCAGAAAGGCGTTCCACCAGCCTGCGTCATAATCCGCCAGCGCAACGGGTGATTACCCGCGCGGGCACCGATCCTCTGTGGCAAATCCCCACCTGCGCACGGTATCTGGGTTATCATGCAGCGCAAAAGCCGCTTCCGGGTGCACCGCCACCTGCAAGCCCGCCTCCAGATGCTTTTTGAGCGCGCCGAAAAAACCGCCGCCCATGTTGCTGCCGTGCAGGTACACCGATGCCCCCTGCCTTGTCAGGGCTTCCACCCGCTGCGCCACCAGCCGCGCAGGGGCCGGTAGGACGAACTTGGGGCAGTTTTCCAGTTCCCGGCCGGGCGTGTAGTACAAAACATCCTGAGTGCCGCTGCCGATATCCAGCAGCAATATGGAACGGGGCATGGGGGTGATCCTTGTCATGGGCTGAAGCATGGTATGAAGCTCGCAGGGCTGATTCGCCATAGATTTGTATGTGGCGGGATTGTTACCGCGATCATGCTGTTTTGCAAAGCCCAAACAACGTATGCACCGTACCCGGAAGAACCTTGCGCCGCCTGTGGGGGGTATGCGCATGCCGCTGCCCGCCCGGCATGGGGCACGGACGGCCGGAGCTGCCGAGGCTGGTGGCGCTGCCGCATCCCGCGATGCCGTTGTGGTGCCCCGATGCCATTGCCATGACCCGATGCCGTTAACGCAGCCGTTCGCTCCCCCATGCCGACTCCGTGTCCGGTTCCGTATGCTATGCACCCGGCCCTGTCGCAAAATGCTCCGCATGCAAAAAACTTCTTGCCAACGCCCCGCCCTTTTGCATATATATCGCCTCCGCGCTGACACGGAAAAAGTCAGCAGCATGGAACTTGCCGGGGTGGTGGAATTGGTAGACACGCTATCTTGAGGGGGTAGTGGGAGAAATCCCGTAAGGGTTCGAGTCCCTTCTTCGGCACCATGGAAAGATAAAAGGATTACAGCAACTAGCTGTAATCCTTTTTTTCATTTCGCAGAGATAACAAAGGAGAACGACTGGTTCTTTTGAAATTGAAAGAAACGTCAACGTACACAAAGACATGGGGAGCAATGGCGTCCGCATAACGGGCGCAGGCGGCTAACGCCCTCTGCCGAAGTCCACGTCCATATCCTTGGGGGCGGAAACCGTGACCGTGTGGGTGATAACCTGCTGCCCGCGCGGTGCCAGCTCCAGTTCCCATATGAAGGTGCGGTCCTCTGTTTTGCGGGGGGCAGGCTGCGAGACCGTTTCCACACGGATATCCGTGTGGCCGGGTTGCGGTTCCGGCTCCTCCACCACAAGTGCTACCGGGTGCGGGCGGTTGTTTTGCAGGGTGATATCCCACGCCCAGACCATGCTCTGCCTGCGGCCTATGACGCCCTTTTCGCCTCCCTGCCTGTCCAGCAGGCGCATGGTGGCTGTTACCAGCGGGTCTGCGCCGAAATAGAGCTCCGTCTCACTGCCGGAAAGTCCGAATCCACGCTTGCCCACCAGTGCCCCGTCCACAAGGAACATGGCCGTTCCGTGCGGCATTTCGCGCGGCTGGGCAAGGGCCACCCGCGCTGTCAGATACGCTTTGTCATCGCTGGCGGGCCGTGCCGTATATACAAAGGGCGTGGTCCACCATTCTGCCACCACAGGCAGCAGCATGCGCCTGCCCGCAGGCACAGTTCTCTCGCCCAGTTCCCATACGGCGTAGGTGCCCCGCTGCACCTGCACGGGGGCTGCATCCGCCGCCTTCATCATGGGCGCAGCACGCATACCGGCCCCTTCCATGGCGGCTTCTGCGCGGAGCAGCACCGGCTGCTGCTGCCCGATCAGCCATTCCTGCATGTAGGGGGGATCCAGAGTGACAAACCGCTCCATGGTGGCGAGAGCAATGCGGGCATGTTGCCAGTCCATGCCGGACGACTGCTCTATCTCCGCCTCAAAATTCACTGCCACCCTGCCCTCTCCGGGGCGGGCGTCGAACCGATACAAAGGCGTCCAGCCGCTTCCTGCCAGCACGTAGCTGTAGTGCATGGACACCGTTGCCGGAGCATCGGCAAGCACCGCCTGCACGGTCCATGTCTGCGCCTCGCCGCCACTTGCGCGTTCCAGCTGCTCCTCAACACGTTTTACCGCCGCATCCAGTTCCTGCTGCCTGCGGGCAATGTCATACCGCGCGGCATGAAGAGACGCCAGATGCCGGGCCATGGCCGCATCCACCCGTTCCAGTTCCGCCGCCGTCACCTCCGCCATGCCGGAATCAGACCACAGGGCGATACGCGCCTCGGTTGCCTGCAACTCGCCCATTGCCAAGGCCCGCTCACGGGAAAGGCGGTCCAGCTCGGCGCGCAGGGCCAATACAGGTTCCTGCGCCTCTGCTGCTGTCCGCTCCCAGCGAACATCCGCAAGGGTGCCCTTGTCCGGCACAAGCCGCAGCGTTGACGGGTCCGCCTGTGCGGGCAGGCTGATCACCACCCCGCGCTGCCCGCCTGAAAGCGCCCGCTCAAGCGTCTGCACGCATTCCAGCAATGCCCTGTCGGGAAAGAGGGTGACGGCGGCAGGCGAAACAGGTGCAGAACCGGAGGCTCCGGGGGCCGCATACGCAGGAAACACCGCTGAACACAGCACCGCCAGACACAATACCATGAGACGCGCCGCCATGCGGGGCAGCGCGCTCACTGCCGGGCGTGAGAGAAAGAACGCGCGCGCCGCTGCGACAGCACGACGGAACCCGCACAGGCATGAACTATGGAACATGGCAAACTCCTTGTATTCGGGAAAAAGAAACCAATTATGCTCCGCAAACCCTTTCCGCCACTGCCCTGCACAGCCCCGCTGCCCATATGTCC
>CAYRLL010000110.1:0-11508 GCA_964425115.1 uncultured Desulfovibrio sp.
GCCACCTTCCCCGCCGGGAAGCTGGACACCACGCTGGAGTGCCTGAAGGCGGCTGCCCACGGTGAGCACGAGGAGTTTGTGGTGCTGTATCCCGAGTTTGCCCGCGTGGCGGACGAGGAAGGGTTCCCGGATGTGGCCAAGATGTATCGCAGCATCTGTGTTGCGGAAGAGTACCATGAAGAGCGTTACCGCGCCCTGATCAGCAACATGGAAAAGGGGCTGGTATTCCGCAAGGAAGAGAGCATTGTCTGGCGTTGCCGCAACTGTGGGTACAACCATACGGGCACTGAGGCACCTGAGCTTTGCCCCGCCTGCATTCATCCGCAGGCGCACTTTGAAAAGAAGGCGACCAATTGGTAATGAGCTGTCGGTCGGCTGTTTGCTGGCTGGGAATCAGCTGTTGTCTGGCGATTAGCTGGCCGGTACCGGCTGGTAACTGATTGGTATCCACCTGATACTTACGGGCGGCATGGGCTGTTCCGTATGATGATTCCCGTGCGGGCATCGGCTTTTGGGCCGGTGCCCGTTTTTGTTTCCTGTCCGTGCGAGAACAGGGCGAGAACAGGGCGAGAACAGGGCGGGAATGGTGCGGGCATCAGGCGGGCATCGGGCAAGCATCGGGTGGGCTCGGGCAAGCGTCGGGCAAGCATTGGGCGGGCATTGTGCGGCAGGTGAAAATACAATAGGTTGGCGCGGGATTCGTGGCGGGATTCATGACGGGATTTATGGCGAGATTCGTGGAGGATGAAGACCGTATGGACGGGTACAGGGCATAACCGGAGCGGGGCATGATACAGAGTTTGGCAGGCGTGATAGGATTTACCGTGCTGGCATGGGCCATAAGCGAAGACCGGAGGAGAGTGGAGCCGCGCATCATTGCCGCAGGGTTGC
This sequence comes from uncultured Desulfovibrio sp., assembly GCA_964425115.1. Lineage (GTDB taxonomy): Bacteria > Desulfobacterota > Desulfovibrionia > Desulfovibrionales > Desulfovibrionaceae > Halodesulfovibrio. Next base: position 892 of record CAYRLL010000110.1, read on the forward strand.
TGCTTCAGTTCGCCGCCGCGTTGCTGCTGCTCAAGGTGCCGGTGTTCCAATCGTTGCTTATGGGGCTGAACGGGCTGGTGGATGCGTTGCAGCAGGCCACCATGGCAGGCACGTCGTTCATATTCGGCTATCTGGGGGGCGGAACGCTGCCCTATGACGAAACGGTGCCGGGGGGCAGCTGGATTCTGGCATTTCAGGCGCTGCCGCTTATCCTTGTGGTGAGCGCCCTCTCCTCCCTGCTGTTTTACTGGCGCATTATCCCCCTTGTGGTGCGCGGGTTTTCGCTGGTGCTGCAACGGACCATGGACGTGGGCGGTGCCTTGGGGCTGGGCGTGGCTGCCAATGTGTTTGTAGGCATGGTTGAGGCGCCGATTATTATTGCTCCCTATGTGCGCCGCATGTCGCGCAGCGAACTCTTTACGCTCATGACCAGCGGCATGGCCACGTTATCCGGCACTGTTCTTGTTCTGTATGCCAGCATTTTGAATGGCGTGCTGCCCGGTGCCATCGGGCATATTCTTACCGCATCCATCATCAGCGCCCCTGCGGCCATTCTGGTTTCCCGGCTCATGGTGCCGGAGCGCCAAGGGCATACCGCCGGAGATGCTGACCCCATGTCGGACGCCGTAAGCTCCATGGACGCCATAACAAAGGGCACGGCGGAGGGGGTGAAGCTGCTTATCAACGTGGTGGCAATGCTGCTGGTGCTTGTGGCGCTTGTGGCACTGGGCAACCAGTTGCTGGAGTTCTTGCCGCATGTTGGGGGAAGGCCTGTCACGCTGGAGCGGCTGCTGGGGGTTGTGATGTGGCCCGCGGTGTGGCTGATGGGCATTCCTGCCGCGGAAGCGTCGCAGGCGGCTCAGCTCATGGGCACCAAGACGATTCTGAACGAGTTCATCGCCTATCTGCACATGGCAGCCCTGCCGCCGGATGCTCTTTCTCCCCGCTCGGTGACCATTATGACCTATGCCATGTGCGGGTTTGCCAATCTGGGGAGTCTTGGTATTCTTATTGGAGGGCTTGCCGCGCTGACGCCGGAACGGAAAGACGAGATTGTCTCGCTGGGCATGAAGTCCATTGTGGCGGGGACCTTGGCAACCTGCATGACAGGTGCCGTGGTGGGGATGCTGTACTAGGTTCGGCATCTCCGTGGGGCGGGCGGTTATGACACGGAGGCGACGGTTGAAGATTCTGTTCATACATCCCAATTTTCCTGCGCAGTTCCGGCATGTGGCGGAGGCGCTGGGCCGCGACGCCGCCCATGAGGTGGTTTTTGCCTGCACCAATCCCCGTCCGGAATGGGTTATTCCCGGCGTGCGCAAGGTGCAGTTCGCCACCCGGTTCATGCCGCCCAAGGGGGCGCACCGGTTTGCCCTGCACTTTGAGACCGTGGCGGCGCAGGGAGAGGCCGGATACGTGCTTTGCCGCAAGCTGGCCGAAGCCGGTTTTGTGCCGGACGTGGTGGTGGCGCATTCCGGGTGGGGATCCAGCCTGTTTGTGCGTGACGCCCTGCCCCGGACGCCTTTTCTGGGATATTTTGAGTGGTTTTACCGGGCGCAGGGGGCCGATGTGGGGTTTGACCCCGCCGAGCCGGCGAATGATGCCCTGCGCATGAACCTGCGTGTGCGCAATCTGTCCATTCTGAGTGATCTTGAGGCCTGCTGCGCGGGACTGCTGCCTACGGAGTGGCAGGCGGCGCAGTTTCCTTCCGCCTTCAGGGACAAGCTGACCGTGTGCCATGACGGGGTGGATACGAAGTTCTTTGCGCCGCTTTCTGCGGAGGAGCGGCGCAGGGGATTGGTATTGCCCGGTCTGGACCTTGGGGGCGTGCGGGAGATAGTCACCTATGCCACGCGGGGCATGGAGCCGTACCGGGGGTTCCCCCAGTTCATGGAGGCGTTGCCGGATATACTGGAGCGGCGTCCCGGGGCGCATGTGGTCATTGTGGGGGAAGACCGCGTCTGTTACGGCCGTCCGCCGGAAGGCGGGGGAACGTGGAAGTCCGTGATGCTGAAAAAGCTGGAGGGAGTGCCCGGCATGGACCGGGTGCACTTCACGGGCGGGCTGCCCTACGGGCAGTACCGGCAGGTTCTGCAGCACTCCATGGCCCATGTGTATCTGACTCGGCCCTTTGTGCTCTCGTGGTCACTGCTGGAAGCCATGAGCTGCGGTGCGCCTGTCATAGCCTCTGCCACGCCCCCTGTGGAGGAGGTGATTGCCTCCGGCGTGAACGGCGTGCTGGTGGATTTTTTCTCACCGCGTGCCATCGCGGACGCCGTATGCGGGGCACTGGAGAGGCCCGCAGACTTTGTGCCCATGCGCAGACGCGCACGGCAGACCATTGCGGAGCGGTACAATCTGGAAACCCTGCTGCCCCGCAACGTGCAGATGGTGCTGGACGCGGGGGCGGGCAGGCTGGGGCAGGCTTAGCCCACTACCCAGACGGTGCAGCCCTGCGTTTCCTGAATGATGCGGTTGGAGACGCTGCCGAAGAGGAACGCCTCTGTCTTGGAGACACCCCGCTTGCCCACTATGACGGTGCCGTACCCTTCCTCACGCTGGATGCGCAGGATGTCTTCCACCACGCTTTCGCCCGTGCTGCACACGGTTGCCTGCCCGAAGGGGGATTTGCAGCTGGCAAGATAGCGCTCATCTATGGCTTCTGCGGGGATGCCGTATTCCGTAAGACGGGTGCGCGCCGCGTGCAGGTTGCGGTGATGGGCCTGTGTCCTGCTGGCGCACTCTGCCAGCCATGATGCCTCGTCCGGAAAGAAGTCGCGGTCCGGCAGGCGTTCCACGAAGACGAGGGTGACGTGTACGTCCGGCACATGGGCGAGCATTTCGCCTGCGTAAGCCACGGCATTGTATGAGCTTTCTGAGGAATCAAACGCGAGCAGGATCTTTTTGGTTTGCATGTCTGTTCTCCTTGTGCCGGTCACATGGCGGTTCCGGAAGCCTTGGTCAGCGGGACGCCAGCCGTTCCAGTTCTTCCACGCAGGGGGTGAGGTCTTCCAGCAGTTCGGTGGTGGTGTTGTAGAACACGGGGGCACCGGCGGCAAAATGCATGAGCACCCGGTTGAGCTGCTCCGGTATGTAGGGATAGAGCTTGCGCAGGTTGACGATGCGGTTAGGGATGACGATGGACAGGTCGTCTGACGTGAGATTGCGCGTACGCTCTTCCGGCAGGCCGAGCGACTCCAGCGACTGCACCGTGATATTGGCCTTGCCCACAAGAAAGACCAGTATGTTGCCCAGACCGAACAGGTCGAGCCCGAAGGGGTGTTCGTAGGACTTGAAGGTGTAGTCGAAGTCTATCCACCGCCATTGGCCTGTTTCGAATTCCACATAGAGGTGGTCACGGCGGATGTCGCCGTGGCGTTCGCCATGTTCATGCAGCATGCCGATGGCCCGGATGGCCCCCAGATAGGTGCGCAGCAGGCCCGGAAGGCGCGTGCGGAAATAGGTGGCGTGGTCCATGTCCAGCCGGTCGACGGTCATGTCCAGTCTTCTGCCGGAGACGATATCCAGCACGCGCACGTTGCGGCCCACGGCATCGCGCGCGGTGAAGCCCTGCATGAAGCGCATATCGCCCCGCACCAGATCCAGTATGCGGCTTTCCTTATCGGGGCTGCGGAAGCATTCCACATTGAACCTGCCCACCTGGATGGGGAAGGTCTCGAAGAACTCCAGCTTGAGAATCTTGCGCTCGCCCGTTTCCAGTTCATGGCAGCGTTTGACCCAGTATTTGGGGTCTTCCAGCCCGAAGCGGCGTTCCATCTCGTTCTTGTAGACGAGGTAGTGGCGGTCGGCCACGCGGATGACATCGCCATGGTCGATGGACATGAACTGGGTGGTATCCGTGACGAGATGGCGGCAGTGACGGAGGGGAAATTCCGGCAGATGGGTGCGTATGAGCTCGCGGACTTCGGACGACATGGCGGTGCTCCTTGGTTCCTTGTGAACCGAGAGTACCATGAGTGCGGGATGTTAGCGAGCAGAATCAGGAACAAAGGGGGCGGAACATGGTATTTTGAAGCCTTGGCGGAAAGGCGGCATGCACAATGCGGGAGCGGGGAGGAGCGGCCTCTGGCCGTGGAGATGCGCCTGCCCCTGCTTAAGGGGAAGGGGGAAGCGGGAAGAAATGCTCGTGCAGTTTCCGGTAGGCTTCCGTTTCTTTGAACCGGCGCAGGTGCGCGGAGAAGTCGTTGACGGTTTCTTCCGGCACGCCGCGCCTGCTGAAGATGAGGAACAGGCCGTCTGTCTTGACTGTGAGGTCCATGTGGGGGCGGATGGTTTCATCCTTCAGCATACGCAGAATATGCAGGCCGTTGCCCAGTTCCGCTACGGTGGCGTCCAGCCTGCCTAACTGCAGTTTGCGGAAATTGAGGAAGTCTGCGTGCACCTGTTCCACCACGCAGTAGGTTTCTATGAAGTCCCAGAATTCCTGTGTGTAGCTGTAGCCCAGCACGACGCCGATGCGCTTGCCCTTGAGGTCTTCCATGGACCGGATGGGGCTGTTGCGGGTCCATATCACCCACGGGGTATCGACAAGTGATTCCTGCGGGTAATGGGCAAAGAGGGCGCGGTCCGGGGTGAAGTTGGCGGAAAAGAGGCCGTCTGCATGGCCGTGTTCCAGAATCTCCATGGCCCGCTTCCATGGAAAGGCCTGAAGCGGCTTCATTTCGATGCCCATCTCCTCGAACACGCGGCTTACGACCGCAACGGAGAAGCCGTCTACGCCGTATTCCGTTTCATACTGATACGGCGGCCAGATATCGCAGACAAGGGTTAAGGACGGGCGAGCGGAGAGCAGGGGGTAGGCCAGCACGCTGAGCAACCCGGCGGCAAGCAGGGCGATGAAGGCAGAGCGGACGGATGGGCGCATGGGGACTCTCCTTTATATTTCTGTAGCCCCTGCGCCGGAGAACCGGAAGTATAGAGTTGGCGGGGAGAAGTCTTTTTATCGTGACGAGATGGATTGTGCAGAAAGAAATAAGCAGAGCCTCCCCCTGAACCGGGGCTCGGGGGGAGGCTTTGTATTGATGCTGCGGAGATATAAAGGGTCGGGGCTAGCCTTTTTTCATGTCTTCGATAAGTCTGCGGAGCCTGATAGCCTGTTCCGCCAGTTCGCTTATGGCCTGTGCGGATTGATTCATGGCACTGGCTGTTTCCTGCGAAATCTGGTCAATCTCTTCCACGCTGCGGTTAATCTGCTCGCTCGCGGAAGACTGCTGTTCGCTGGCGGTTGCTATGCCGCGTACCTGATCTGCAGCTCGGTCCACCAGCGTGACAATTTCCTGCAGGGCCAGTCCTGATTTTTCGGCAAGTTCAGTGGCCCGCCCGATGGCACTGACGGAATTTTCCACGTTATCCAGATTCTTGCGTGTGCCCTGCTGAATGTCGCCAACTGCCTGTCCTACTTCCTTGGTGGCGGTCATGGTCTTTTCCGCCAGCTTGCGTACCTCGTCAGCCACCACGGCAAATCCGCGCCCGGCATCACCCGCACGGGCAGCTTCAATGGCGGCGTTCAGGGCCAGCAGGTTGGTCTGGTCTGCAATATCGGAAATGACGTTCATGATCTGGCCTATGCCCTCGGCCTGTTTGCCGAGGGTGCCCATATCGTTTTTCATGACGACGGAAGCCTGTTGCACTTCGGTTATGCTCTTTACGGCCTGGGAGACAATGGTTGCTCCTTCAGCAGCCTTGGACCGGGCAACCCCTGTGGCTTCGGACGCTTCGGATGCGTTGCGGGCAACCTCCAGCACGGTGGCGTTCATCTGCTCCATGGCGGTGGCGGTTTCGCCCAGCCGTTGCGACTGCACTTCGGTGCCTCTGCTGGACTGTTCGATCTGGGCGGAGAGTTCCTCGCTTGCAGTGCTGATGATTTCCACAACGCCTTCAAGCTGGGCTGCCGCCTGCATCATGCCTTCTGCCTTGGCGCGCTCTGCACGGCTTTTTGCCTCGTTTGCCTCTTCCATGGCAAGTTGGGCACGACGGGCCTCGGCCGCGGCTTCTGCGGTTTTTTGATCGGCTTCATTCATTTTTTCGATCAGTTTGCCCACCATTGCCTGAATGCTCCGGTTCAGTCTCCCCAGTTCATCGCCCTGATCGATTCCGGACTTCGCCTGCAGGTTTCCACCTTCGACCTGCCCTGCATACTGCATCAGCAACTGAATAGGCCGGATGATGCCTCTGCTGATGAAGTAGCCGGCACCGATGCCAAATGCCAAAAACAATGCTGAAGCAAACGCAATAGCCCATCGGAGTTGATATACCTGAGCAAGCACATCGTCCTTAATGGCGCCGACTGCGATAGACCAGGCCGTTCCTTCAATAGGAGAGAATCCGAAGAAACGGTCAGAGCCCATGAAATTGTATTCATCAAACCCGGATTCTCCGCGCACCATTCGCTGGAGCATGACAGAGAGTCTTGCAAAATCCTTGTTGGTTCTTGCTTCTTCGATAAAGTTCCGCTGATCGAGCACGAACTGCCGGTTGGAGTGCGCGATAAGGGCACCTTTTCCATCGATGATGTACGAGTAACCCGATTTTCCGTACCGGATTCCGTCAGTGACCTCACTGAGCATTACAGCATCAAGAATGCCGAAGACCACACCGCCAACCTTGCCGTTTTCGTCTTTGACAGGAGACGCGACAACCATAATCGGCTTGTTGAGGACTTTATGAATGATGACATCGGAAAAAGTCGTCTTACCATTCATTGCCTGCTTGAAATACTCTCGTTCACTGACATTCGCTTCTGTTCCGTCATGGAGCTTTGCATGCCCATCCGGCGTGACAAAAGCCATTTGCTGCATTTTAAGACGGGTATTTTCAGCAGCCAGAGCCGGTTGCTGCTGATTCCAATCCATGGAGCGGATTACATGCCTGTTGGCGACACCCTCCAAGGCAAGCATGTAGTAGTCCAATCTGCTTCGTACAAGCTTTGCGCCATCTACCGCGATGCTTGGAATATTCTCCTGCACCTGCTCAAGCGACGACTGAAATGCTCTGTCATATGCTATGTATCCGACTCCGGAGCACACAAGAAGGAGAAGGCTTACAAAGCCACCTATAAGTTTTGTCTTTATTGAAACGTTTTTCATAGTAGTTCCATTTTTAAATGTACACACGCTGTTTGGTAACGTGCATGAATTATTGCCGCCTAAAGATAATGTGATATTATAGGTAGTGCTGCGTTGATCGCTATAAGTGAGAAGGAACTGCGCAAGATTTTTTTATGAATTACCTAATGTGATTATCATGCCTGGAATTTGTGTTGCAACTATTTTTATTCGACTTGATAAAAATGGGGCATATTATGTTTCGTTGTTACAATTTTAAAATTCGTATGCGTTTGCGTCGCAATAAGTTTCTATGTCCTTAGAAGGACTGCGGGAGATGGAGGCAAGCGTAAAAGAAGGCCCCCGGAGAGATGTCCGGGGGCCGTGTGTGCCGGGAAGGGGAAACCCTACATTTTAAGGTTCACTTTTTCCGGGCTGAGCCGCCGCTCCAGCGCGTCTGCGTATTTGGACATGAAGAAGCAGGGGACAAAGTAGAGCAGGGCGGCGATGGTCCAGATTTCCATGGAGTTGACCATCAGGCGGTTGTCCACGGCCTTGGCCACGGAGGTGAGTTCCATGACGCCGAGGATGGAGACCAGCGAGGTATCCTTGAAAATGGCGATGAACAGGCCCACGATGGGCGGAATCATCTGCTTGAGGGCCTGCGGCAGGATGATCTTGCGCATGGTCTGCCAGTAGGAAAGTCCGGAAGCGGTGGCGGCTTCCACCTGACCGGGGGGGATGTTCTGAATGCCGCTGCGCACTATTTCCGCAAGGTAGGCCGCGGTGAACAGAGTGAGCGCGATGGAGGCGGACCAGACCGTGTTGAAGAAGGTGTTAAAGAGCACCGGAATGAGGAAGTAGACCCAGTAGATGACAATGATGAGCGGGTTGCCGCGGATGATTTCTATGTACAGCAGGCTGGGAATGCGGAAAATGCGGTTGGTGGAGCAGCGGCCGAGGCCCACAAGCAGCCCGATGACGAAGCTGGCCGCGATGGCGACCACGGCGATGATGAACGAGAGCGTGAATCCGCCGAGACCGAGGAAGGGGTCTGCCACTTCGTTGGGGAACTGCCAGAGGATGAGGTTGGAAAATTCGCGCCCGATGACCGCCCAGTCGAAGCCCAGCACGCCCTTGACCACGGTATAGAGGCAGGCGGCGAGAAAGGCCAGAAAGGCTGCCTTGGACGCGAGGATGAAGACCTGCCTGCCCCGGCGAAGAGCGGCCAGCCATGCGGCGCGGCTGCTGGAAAGATAGGTGCTTGCCGCCTGCCTGCGTTTGCGGGCACGCAGGAAACGCCCCACGGGGTTGAGCAGCAGGCGGCTGGCCGATCCGAAAGGCCAGTACAGGGCGTTGACAAAGAGCAGCGGAATGGAGCTGCCTGTGTTGCCCACCGTGCGCAGGCGGGCGTTTACGCCGTTCAGCACAAACGAGATGACCAGCGAGAAGGTGAGGTACATGACCGAAGCGGCGGTTGTGGCCTCGAACCCCTTGAAGGTGAGTGCCTCTGCCTGCTGGGCCTGCCATGTCATGTCTGCCACGCCCACGAACATGGCCAGCGAGGTGTTCTTCATGTTGTTGAGGAACTCGCTGCCCAGCGGGGGGATGATTTCGCGGAAGGCAAGGGGCAGGATGATGGTGCGCAGCACCTGCACGTAGGAGAGGCCCGAGGAGTAGGATGCCTCCAGTATGCCCTTGGGGATGGACTGCAGGCCCGCCCGGATGACTTCTGCCATGAAGGCGCTGGTGTACATGCCCACTGCCACGGCGGCTGTCCAGAATTCGAACTGCATGCTGAACACCCATTCGCGCAGGGTGTCCGGCAGGGCGCGGGGCAGGGCGAAATAGAAGAAGAACAGCACCACCAGAAGCGGGGTGTTGCGGAAAAATTCTATGATGCAGGAGGCGGTGTAGCGCAGGGGCTTGAAGTCCGAAAGCCGGGAGAGGCCGAGGGCGGTGCCCAGAACAAGGCCGATGGCGGCGCTGACGGCGGTGATTTTTACCGTGACCCAAAGGCCGCGGAGGATTTCGTAGCCCAGATTGATCTGGTAGGTCTCGTTCACCGTGTAGAGCATGGACCATTCGAACTTGTAGCCGAAGTCGAAAACCCAGCCCCAGTAATAGACCATGAGCGCCGCGAGGGTGAACAGCACGGCGTTTTGAACCCAGTTCTTTTCCAGCCAGAAGCGTATCATGAACGGCAAACCATTGTGTTGAGGTGCTCGGACAGGCGCATGGCCCGGTATCGCCCGTTATCTGGTGCAGACAAGCGTGCGCCCGGCTTAGCCGGGCGCACGGCAATAATCAATGACAACCAGATGTTATCCTGCCGTTGGGAAAGGGCGGTCTGCTATGGCGCGGTGAAATGTTCTTCTCCTCGCGTATGTCTGCATACGCTCCGGTCCTGAACGTTTTCTGCTCCCTGCATTGTACCATTTCTGAACGGCCTGTCGAAAAGGGCTTTCCGGCAGACGGTTAGGGCCAGATTTCGACTTGGTTGGTCATGGGCATGGCGTAGGGGGTATCGGGACCGTACCACTTGTTGTAAATGGTCATGTAGGTTCCGTCGAGCCACATATCCTGCAGGGCGAAGTTCACGGCGTCGCGCAGGGCGGAATCGTCCTGCGGAAGGCCCATGCCGTAGGGTTCGTCGGAGAGGAAATCGCCCACGAGTTCAAATTCGCCGGGCTTCTTGGCGGCATAGCCGAGGAGGATGGTCGCGTCGGTGGTCCAGCCGGCCACGCGGCCCATTTCCAGTGCCTGGAAGCACTCGGATTCCTTCTGGAAGGAGATGACGTTGGCATCGGGGTTGGCTACACCGAGAGCCTTGAGGGCGTTCTTGATGTTGATTTCGGACGTGGTGCCCTGCATGGTGGCGATCTTCTTGTCCTTCATGTCTTCCAGAGAGGCGAAGGCACCCTTCTTGGCAAGCACCTTCTGGCCGTCGAAGAAGTAGGTGATGGAGAAGTCGATGGACTTGTCGCGTTCACGGGTGTGGGTCATGTTGGCAACGGACACGTCTATGCGGTTCTGCTGGATGAAGGCGATGCGGGTCTTGTTGTTGACCTTTACGCGCTCAAGCTCCACGCCCATGCGCTTGGCAAGTTCGGTGGAGATGTCGTAATCAAAGCCTGTCCATTCGCCCTTTTCGTCAAAGAAGGCGCCGGGGATGGAGTCGGTCATGATGCCGATGCGGATTTTCTTTTCCTGCATGATGCGGTCATAGACCGGGCCTGCAAACGCGGCCGACGCCACCATGGTGATGGCCAGCGCGAGGGCGATAATTCTTCCGATACGCATGTTCTACTCCCAGTGTTTTCAGTTTCCTCTGTGCCCGGAGCCCCGGTGCACGCCTCAACATACGCAAGGCTCCGGCGCAGGGCCGGTGCCCGGTGTCCATGCTAGTGCGAGAGAATCTTGCTGAGAAAATCCTTGGTGCGGTCCTGCTTGGGATTATTGAAGAACTCGTTGGGGGTGTTTTCCTCTATGAGTTCGCCGAAATCCATGAAAATGACCCTGTCCGCCACCTCGCGCGCGAAGCCCATCTCGT
>CAYRLL010000111.1:0-11136 GCA_964425115.1 uncultured Desulfovibrio sp.
GCTCAGTGCCGTGGGGGCGCTCATACACGACGTGTTCATCACCGTGGGCGTGTTCTCGCTGCTGGATAAAGAGTTTGACCTAACCATTGTGGCTGCGCTGCTGACTATTGTGGGCTACTCGCTGAACGATACCATTATCGTGTTTGACCGCATACGCGAGAACATTCGCGGGCGCACGTCTCCCACCTACGCGCAGGTGGTGAACTCTGCGGTGAACCAGACACTGAGCCGCACATTGCTTACCTCGGGAACCACGCTGCTGGTCATTCTTATTCTGTTCATTCTCGGTGGCAGTGTGATCCACGACTTTGCCCTTGCCATGCTTGTAGGCATAGGCGTGGGCACGTATTCCTCCATCTTTGTGGCAAGCCCCATTCTGCTTGCGCTGAGCCCTGAGGAACTGCCTGAGGAAGAGATAAAGAAAGAACCAACCAAACCCAAATACGCGGAAGTATAAACGCCGCACTCTCTGATCTTGTAAAGGCACCTCCATACGGGGGTGCCTTTTTCTTGCCCTTTACCCGCAGGTGCTTTGCCATTGCCGGAGAAATAGGGTAGCTAAAGGCATGGTTACAAAAAAATGCGATAATCCGAACCCTTGTAACACATTGTCTGCAGCGCCTTTCACCCCCTGTCCGCCCGGTGACGCTATGGACGATGTGTACTGGTCGCGTTCCGACGCCATGAAGCTGAACAGGGCGTTGTTTGAAATGATTCCCGATGCGTTGATGCTCGCAGACGCTCAATTCCGCATCATGGCTGCAAACAGCACGGCCGTGCAGCGGTTTGCCGGCCGGGGGGATTCTGCGGAAGAGATTGCTCCGGACGGGAATCAGCTGCTGGGCATGGAGTGGCTCTCGTTCCTTGAGGAACCTGTGCGTCACTTTATGCAGAATGCCCTGCATGCTTTGCCGGACGATACCGCCTGGAGCGGAACCGGAGAAGCCGTTGATGCCTCGGGAGATGTTTTTCCGGTGGACATCTGCGTACACCGCGTGCTTGTGGCGGGGGATGCGGTATGGCTTGTGGTGTTGAGAGACACAAGCCTGCACGTGGAGCTTCGGGAGGACCTGCAGCGTACCGAGGCGGTTGTAGAGGGGATGAACCTTGCCCTGCGCCATGTCATCCGTTCCGTACATGATGAGCGACGGGAACTGAAGGAAGAGCTGGCGCAGCAGGTCAAGGATCAGGTACTGCCGGCACTTGAACGTATTGTGGACGAAGACAGTCCGGATGTGCGGCAGAACTATAAATCGGTCATTGAAGACCATCTGGGTGAATTCGCCGAGGGGAGTGCGGTTTCGTTTGACGGGATCATGGACCGGCTTACCCCCCGCGAAGTGGAAATTTGCCGCCTCATCGCTTTGGGAAGAAAAAGCAAGGATATCTGCGAACTGCTGCATATCTCCTTCGAGACCATGCAGACTCATCGGAAGAACATTCGTCGCAAGCTGGGGCTCAAGGGGCAGCGCATGTCACTCTATGTATTCCTGCAGCAGAACGCGGTGTAAAGCGGGCGTAGTCTTTGCCTGAACTGTAGTGACATCATGGGAAGGTGTTTTGTGCACCTTCCTTTTTTTTCGGGTATTTTCCATACCCGATTTCTACCCCATTCCCCCCCTTGAGCGCATACACAAAACCTGAGAATATCCTTATACTGTTTATCAGGTAACTAACTACCGCAAGGCAGCTCCTGCCGTCCTCCTTCGTATTTTTCGTGCACCCCGTGTGCGTTGCAATGCTATTCCGGTGTCGGCAGGTCTGGCGTGATATTTCACGTCCATGATCGTTCCGTAAGGTAGCTGCTTGCAGGAGATTGCATGAAGAAGATTGAAGTTGAAAAGTTGTACAAAATTTTCGGCCCTGCGCCGGAAAAGGCTCTGGAACTGCTCAGAAAGGGCAGAACCAAAGCTGAAATAATGGAAGAGACGCGTCACGGCGTTGGGGTGGATAATGCCTCCTTCACTGTTGAGGAGGGCGAGATACTTGTCATCATGGGGCTTTCCGGAAGCGGAAAATCAACGCTGGTGCGTTGCCTCAATCGCCTCATTGACCCTACTGCCGGGCGCATCCTCATAGACGGACAGGATATAACGACCATGTCGCAGGACGAACTGCGCCTGCTGCGCCAAACCAAGCTTGGTATGGTGTTCCAGAATTTTGCCCTGTACCCGCACAGAACTGTGGCGGAAAACGCAGCCTACGGGCTTGAGATCAAGGGCGTGGACAAGGATACCAGAAGGGCAAAGGCTCTTGAAGCGCTTGACCTTGTGGGGCTGAAAGGATGGGAGGACGCGTTGCCTTCGCAGCTTTCCGGCGGCATGCAGCAGCGCGTGGGACTTGCGCGGGCACTTGCGCTGGACCCGGACATACTCCTCATGGATGAGGCGTTCAGCGCGCTGGACCCCCTTATCCGGCGCGATATGCAGGATGAGTTGATCAATCTTCAGGGACGGATGCGTAAGACCATTGTGTTTATCAGCCATGACCTTGATGAAGCCCTGAAGATCGGTGACCGTATCGTGCTGATGAAAGACGGCCGGATAGTGCAGATAGGTACGCCGGAAGCCATTCTCACCACCCCGGCAGATGATTACGTGGAGCGGTTTGTGGAAGAGGTGGATATATCCCGGGTGCTGACTGCCGAGTCCATCATGCAGAAGGTTCTTGCCGTGGCATATATCGGAACGGACGGCCCCCGGGCAGCCCTGCGCAAGATGCGTACCCACGGCATATCCTCACTGTTCATTGTGGACAAGGGACAGACGCTTGTGGGCGTTGTTTCAGCAGATCAGGCAGCACAGCTCATTGAGGCCGGCGAGTCCGACCTTTCCCGGATTATCTGCACGGATATAAAGACCGTGCTGCCGGACACTCCCGCACAGGAACTCTTTTCCATTATGCACGATCTTTCCTATCCGCTGGCCGTAGTGGATTCTTCCAACCGGCTGAAAGGAGTGATCATTCGCGGTGCTCTCATCGGAGCGCTGGCAGAAAGGGGAGGGTCCGCTAATGCAGTATAGACTTCCCATAGGTCAGGGGATTGAGGCCGGAATAGATTTTCTGGTTGAACATCTTTCATTTGCCACCAAGGCCGTCTCCGTTGTGGTGGAAAGTGCCCTGCGCATGATTGAGAAAGGGATGATCGCCGTTCCCGAACCGGTGTTCATTCTGGCATGCGGAGCCTTTGTGTGGTGGCTGGGGCGCGACAGAAGGCTCAGCCTGTTTACCATTGCCGGGCTTGCGCTCATATGGAACATGGGGCTGTGGGAGGCAACCATGAGCACCGTGGCACTGGTGCTGGTGGCCACGCTCTTTGCGATAATGCTGGGTATTCCCCTCGGCATTTTTGCTTCCGTGAACAAAGTAGCCTATCGGATCATCATGCCCGTACTGGACGTGATGCAGACCATGCCGGCGTTTGTTTATCTGATTCCGGCCATTCCCTTTTTCGGCCTGGGCAAGATGGCGGCTATTTTTTCCACAGTCATCTTCTCCATGCCGCCCGCCATCCGGCTGACCTGTCTTGGTATTAAGCAGGTTCCGTACGATCTTGTGGAATGCGCCGAAGCCTTTGGCACAAGCCGCTGGCAGCGGCTGATAAAACTGGAACTCCCCCTTGCGCGTCCCACCATTCTGGCCGGTGTGAACCAGACGGTCATGCTCGCGCTCTCAATGGTCGTCATTGCTTCCATGATCGGAGCCAAGGGGCTTGGCGGCGAAGTCTGGAAGGCTATTCAGCGTCTCCAGATGGGACGCGGATTTGAAGCCGGCATAGGTATCGTCATTGTGGCGATCATTCTGGACCGTGTGCTCCAGAAGGCCGGAAAACGCGGCAACCAACTCTAACGATAAGGAGAAAATCTATGAAACGTCTATTATCAACACTGGGGGCTGTGGCCCTTGTTCTGACCCTTGCCATACCTGCCTTTGCCAACAAGATAGTCCGTATTGCCTATGTGGAATGGGACTGCGCCCTTGCTTCTACCACCATGGTTAAAGCGGTGCTTGAACAGGAGATGGGATACGAGGTTGAGGCGATGCCTGTTGCCGCCGCAGCCATGTGGCAGGCTGTGGGGGCCGGCGATGTGGACGGCATGGTTACCGCATGGCTCCCCGTCACTCACGGCGACTACATGAAGAAAGTCGGAGACAAGGTTGAAAATCTTGGCCCCATAAGCACTGACGCCAGAGTTGGCTGGGCAGTGCCTTCTTATGTGACGATTAACTCCATTGAAGAACTGCAGGCCAATGCAGATAAGTTCGGTGGAAAAATTGTCGGCATTGATCCCGGTGCGGGTCTCATGCGCATGTCCGAAGAAACCATGAAAGCGTACGCCCTGAACGATTTTGAACTTATGGAAGGCAGCGGCGCCACCATGACGGCGAGCCTTGCCGAAGCTATAAAAGACGAGAAGTGGATTGTTGTGACCGCATGGTCGCCGCATTGGATGTTCGGCCGCTGGGATCTCAAGTATCTGGAAGACCCCAAGGGAACACTGGGCGGATCGGAAACCATCAATACCATTGTACGCAAGGGGCTTAAGGATGACATGCCCGAAGTGTACGCCTTCCTTGACCGCTTTGCCTGGGACAGCCCGGCGCAGCTTCAGATGGTTATGGACTGGAATCAGGAGCAGGGCGCAGACCCCTATGAAAACGCAAAGCGTTTTATCCGCGAGTATCCTGACACCGTGAAGAAATGGCTCGGTAAATAGCCACGGGGCCGCGCATGCACAACGCTTTGCGCACCCCGCCTCTTATTGCCATGGAAGGCCGCCGGAATGCCGGTGGCCTTTTTTATGGTGATTATTTATTCTCCAATGTGTTGATTCTTTTTATGCCGATGTGTTAGGGTACATTATTGGTTAAAAACCAGCAATTATCATACTTGGAGGATAGTTATGAAACGTCTTTTCGTGGCTCTTTCCCTTTCCGTTGCCCTGCTGTTCGCTTCCGGTGTCTGTGCCTTTGCGGCGGAAGACGGTGCATCTCTTTATAAGGCTTGCCAAGGTTGCCACGGCGCTGAAGGTGAAAAGCTTCCCATGGGAGTTGGGCATCCCATCAAGGGACAGTCTGCCGAAGATCTGGATAAGAAGATGCACGGCTACAAAGACGGCTCTTACGGCGACAGCAAGAAGGCCATTATGACCAACATTGTGAAGCGCCTGACGGACGAACAGATCAAGGCGCTTGCCGACCACATGGCCGCGTTCTAGCCCAGCGGAGAAGTGCCGATGCGAATTGTCCCGGGAGAGAGTGAGTTCCGCCCCTCGGGGGCCCGGAAATGGGATGCGCGGCGTGCCCGTAGTGTATGCCGGGCTTGGTCTGCCGGATGGCTGTGCCTTGCGATTCTGACCGTCTTTCCCGCTTGGGCAGGCGCGGCAGAGCATCAGGGGCACGGTGCCGGGCATGCTGCGGTGCAGCAGAACCATACGGACCACGCCGGACACGGAGCCCATGAGGAAACACATGCTCCGGCCATGGTGCCCGACGGGTCCGTGCCCGGACTGGATGGCCATGTGCATCCGGATTCGCAGGCAGTATCGGGTAATGCTCCGCCCGCTTCCGTGGACGAAAAGCTCGGCGACATCATTCCGCCGGGGATCATGTTCCGTGACGAATCGGGGCTGATGGTGGACGTGCGGTCGCTTATGGACCTGCCGACCATCATCGCCCCTGTTTATTTCAATTGCCCCAGCGTTTGCAACATCCTGCAAAGCTCCATCGCCAAAGTGCTTCCGCAGATGTCGCTGGTGCCTGAAAAGGACTACCGGGTGCTCTCGGTCAGTTTTGACGAAACCGATACGCCGGACCTTGCCGCACGCCGCAAGGCCAACTATCTGGCAGCCATGAACCACGCCTATCCTCCGGAGGCATGGCGTTTTCTCACGGCAGACAAGGAGAGCATAGACCGGCTGATGGACGCCATTGGCTACCGGTTCACCCGGGTGGACAAGGACTTTGTGCATCCCATCGTGGTGGTGGCTGTTTCGCCGGAGGGCAAAATTGTCCGGTACCTCTACGGCAACAGTTTTCTGCCGTTTGACACCGCCATGGCGCTGACGGAAGCTGCTGAAGGCAAGGTTGGGCTTTCTCTCAAACGTATTGTTTCCTACTGCTTTTCCTATGACCCGCAAGGACGGCGTTATGTGCTGGATGTAATGCGCATTGCCGGTTTTGTGGTGCTGTTCGGCGTTGCGGTGCTCTTTTTTGTCCTTGTGCGCGGTGGACGCAAGACCAGAAAATAACTTCTTTGCCCATACCTTTGTGACGAGAGAAGGGCGGCGGCTGTGTTAAAAGGCAGCCGCCTTGCGGCAGTCTTCTGGCATTTGCATACCGGCTAATTCATTCCATCACGAGGTTATCATGGCGGTTTCGGAACATCCGGCGGTCAGTTTCTTTGATGTGCAGCCCGGCACAAAGGGTGGCATTGCTTCATGGATATTCTCCACGGACCACAAGCGCATAGGCATTATGTATCTTTGGGGCATAATGGCCTTTTTTATTGTGGGGATGTTTCTCGGGTTTCTTATCCGCATGGAGCTTATCGCCCCGGGCAGGGATATCATGGATGCCCAGACCTACAATGTGATGTTCACCCTGCACGGGGTGATCATGATTTTTCTTGTGGTCATTCCCAGCATTCCCGCCGCCTTCGGCAACATTTTTCTGCCCATACAGATCGGGGCTGAAGATGTATCCTTTCCCAAGCTGAACAACTTTTCATGGTGGCTGTACATGACGGGGGCAACACTTGCCCTGATCTCGCTGTTCACGGGCAACGGTCCGCCGGACACGGGCTGGACCTTCTACGTGCCCTTCAGCACCAACGTGACCACCACCAATGTGAATCTGGCGGTTATTGCCGTGTTTATTCTCGGCTTTTCGTCCATTCTCACGGGGCTGAACTTTGTGACCACGCTGCACCGCCTGCGTGCCCCCGGCATGACCTGGACCCGTATTCCCCTGTTCTGCTGGTCACTGTACGCCACGGGCTGGATTCAGATTCTGGCCACGCCCGTGCTGGGCATAACCGTACTGCTCATCTTTGCGGAACGCATGCTGGGAGTGGGGCTCTTTGACCCTGCCAAGGGCGGCGATCCCATTCTGTACCAGCATCTTTTCTGGCTGTATTCGCACCCGGCTGTGTACATCATGATTCTGCCCGCCATGGGAGTTATTTCCGACGTGCTGCCCGTGTTCGCGCGCAGAGACATCTTCGGGTACAAGATGATCGCCTTTTCCAGCGTCATGATCGCCTTTGCCGGGTCGCTGGTCTGGGCGCACCACATGTTTACCAGCGGCATGAGCGACACTGCCGTGCTGGTCTTTTCCTTCCTTACCTTTGTGGTGGCCATTCCCTCGGCCATCAAGGTGTTCAACTGGGTATCCACCCTGTACAAGGGGTCCATTTACACAGACCCGCCCATGTGGTTTGCCCTTGCGTTCATCTTTCTTTTTTCCATCGGAGGACTGACGGGGTTGGTGCTTGGCTCGGCGGGAACGGATATCCATGTTCACGACACCTATTTTGTGGTGGGGCACTTCCATTATGTCATATTCGGCGGGCTGGGATTCGGCCTGTTTGCCGCCATGCACTACTGGTTTCCCAAGATATTCGGCAGAATGTACAATAAACGCGTGGCTAAAGCCGCCTGTGTCTGCATATTCACCGGATTTAACGTGCTGTATTTTCCCATGCTCATACTGGGGCTGCAGGGAATGCCGCGCAGGTATTACGACTATCTGCCCCAATACGCATTCGGGCATCTCATCTCAACCATAGGTTCATGGATTCTGGTGGCAGGGCTGCTGCTCATGTTCTGGAATCTGGTGCGCGGTTCGCTGAAAGGACGGGCATGCGGCGGCAACCCGTGGGGCGGCGCTTCTCTGGAATGGCAGATACCTTCACCCCCTCCGCATCATAACTTTGTGACGGAACCGGTGGTGGATCGCGGACCATACGACTACAGGGGAGTGAAGCGCGATGAGTGCGATTAAGGATTATACCGGCGCAAAGCTGGGCATGTGGCTGTTTCTGTTCACGGAAGTGCTGTTGTTCGGCGGATTGTTCCTGTTGTATGCCGCCTATCTGCACAAGTTTCCGCAGGAGTTTCACGTTTCGGGCAAAGAGCTGAATGTGGTGCTCGGCGGCATAAACACCGTGGTGCTGATTACCAGCTCGTGGTTCATGGCGCTCTCCATAAGCGCGTTGCAACAGGGGCATGTGGCGCAGAGCAAAAAGTTTTTGCTGCTTACCCTTGCCATGGCGGCGGCATTTCTGGTGATCAAGTACTTTGAATGGTCCGCGAAGATACGCCTTGGAATTTTTCCCGATTCAGAAGTACTGCTGGCGCGGCCGCCCGGTGATGTGATCTTTTTCGGGCTGTACTACCTGATGACGGGTCTGCACGGCCTGCATGTGATTATCGGCGGCGGACTGCTTTCATTCGCCTATTTTCTTATCCATACAGGCAGGGTAACTCAGAAGGATTTTGTCTTTCTGGAAAACTCCGGACTCTACTGGCACCTGGTGGATCTTGTGTGGATATATCTTTTTCCGCTCTTTTACCTGATAGCTTAGGAGTAATCCATGAAAGAGCAGCATGAAGCGCATCACATAACATCCTACAAATTCAATGCCATCATATGGGGAGCTTTGCTGGTGCTCACGGTGGTTACCGTAGTGGCGGCACAGTTCGACTTCGGCTTCCTGAATGTTGTGGTGGCCATGACCATTGCAACCACAAAGGCGGCTCTGGTCATCTTTTTCTTCATGCATCTGCATTATGAAAAACCGCTGTTCAAGATACTCGTGTTCCTTACGTTTTTCCTGCTGGCCATAGCCATTGGCTTTACCTTCTTCGACATCGCCTACAGGTACTGAGGATACGAGCATGCTTCCACAAAATTTTGATGCGGTGGCAAAGGTCGATTTCGCCTTTTATTTTATCTTCGGCATATCAATCATTCTGTTGCTGGGCATAACGGCTGTGGCGGGCTGGTTTGTTTACCGCTACCACCATACCAGGAATCCCAAGGCAACGGATATATCCGGCAATCTGTGGGCAGAAGTTGCATGGACGGTCATTCCTACCATTATCGTCATGGCCATGTTCTATTACGGATGGGTGGGATACAAGGCTTTGCGCACGGTGCCGGATAACGCCATGACGGTGAAGGTTACAGCCCGCATGTGGTCGTGGGTGTTCCAATATGAAAACGGCAAACGCAGCAGCGTGCTGTATGTGCCGCAGGGCACTCCTGTCCGGCTGGACATGACCTCTGTGGATGTTATCCACAGTCTGTATATTCCGGCGTACCGCATAAAGATGGACACGGTTCCCCGCATGGATACCTATGCATGGTTCAATCCGGACACACGGGGTTCTTACGACATATTCTGTGCCGAATACTGTGGCATGAAACACGCCAATATGATTTCCACTGTGGAGGTGCTGGCGCCTGATGAATTTGAAGCATGGTATACCGATGCCAACGCTTCGGAAGGGGCGGGCAGGGCGGTGTCACTGTTTGAGACATACGGCTGCCTTGGCTGTCATTCGCTGGACGGAACGGACGGCGTGGGGCCATCGCTCAAAAATCTGTACGGAGCTACCCGGCAGGTGGTTATGCCGGACGGCACGAGCAAGGAACTTGTGGCGGATGAACCGTATCTGCGGCGTGCCATTCTGGACCCTGCTGCGGAATTGACGGCAGGATATGCTCCGGTGATGATGCCCTATGAGGGCACCGTTTCGGATGACGATCTCAAGGTTATGGTGCAGTGGCTGATGCACGGGAATCAGGTGTCTCTGGACGCCGGACGCGACCTGATGATGGCCGAGGGGTGTATTTCGTGCCACTCCACGGACGGCACCATGATCGCCGGACCCACGCTGAAGAATATCTGGGGGCGTTCCGTCACCGTTGTTGAAAACGGCAAAGAGCGAACCCTGACGGCAGACCGCGACTACCTGATTGAAGCCATTGTTGACCCTTCACGGAACATGGTGAAGGGGTTTGATCCCATTATGCCCCCGTATGAATACCTGACGCCGGAGCAACTGGAGCTTATGCTGGAGTACATGCGGT
Organism: uncultured Desulfovibrio sp.; assembly: GCA_964425115.1. GTDB lineage: Bacteria > Desulfobacterota > Desulfovibrionia > Desulfovibrionales > Desulfovibrionaceae > Halodesulfovibrio. The sequence goes on from CAYRLL010000111.1 coordinate 10,099, forward strand.
CGCTTTCTGAACCCGGCACGGACGGACAGTAGGTGCCGGGACGTGACCCTTGGGAATTATTATGCACGATGCTTCATCACAACGTAACAAGCCAGCCCCTGCGTTTCATGCGGTGGCGCTGAAGCACACGGACATGGTTTCCGGCAGGCAAGGCAGAAAGGAAATACGGTCCGATGGCTTTGTGCGGGTGGCAGGAGCGCTGTTCCGGCTGCCGGTGTCGTTCATGGTCGCGGTGGCATCTGCCTTCGGCTACCTGCTGGTGCAGCCTGTGCCTGATATGCGACTGGCGGTGACCTTTGCGGGAACCTTCCTGCTTGCTTCCGCATGTTCGGCACTGAATCAGGTGCAGGAACGCGACACCGATGCCCTGTTCAGCCGAACAGCTGTGCGCCCTTTGCCCGCGGGACGGCTCACGCCCATGCAGGCGCTGCTCTGTGCGGCTGCGTGCTTCGCTCTGGCGCTGGGCTGTTTTGTTGCCTTGAATGATCTGAATCTTCTCTGGCTGTATGCCGTGATCGTTGTTCTGTACAACGGCGTGTATACCCCGCTGAAGCGCAGAACAGCCTTTTCTCTTCTGGTGGGCGCCGTGCCCGGTGCATTGCCACCAGTTACGGGCTGGCTTGCTGCTGGCGGCAGCATGTGGGATACGGCTCTGATGGCTCTGTTTGGTGTATACTACCTATGGCAGGTCCCCCATTTCTGGCTCAGGGCGGAACGCGATGCGGATGAGTATGCGCGTGCAGGGCTGCCCGTGCCTATTCTGCATTACGGCATGGCCCGTTATGCACGCCTGTTGCGGGTATGGTTCCACGCCTATATTGTGGGCTTGCTCATGCTGCCTCTGTTCTCGTTTATGCATACCACGGCAATGCGCGTTTCCATGACGTTGTGCGCCATGGCGGTATTGCTGGCTGTGGGACTGCTGCTACAGACGGGACAGAACAGGCGGGCGCTGCACTGGATTAACGGCTCACTTCTTGCCGTCATGGTTCTGCTGCTGGCAGACAGGCTGTGGCTGGCGCATGGAGTGTTGTGACC
>CAYRLL010000112.1:0-9833 GCA_964425115.1 uncultured Desulfovibrio sp.
CTGAGGGACGCTCTGTGAGACGTTTTGGTGGAGTCCCGGTGTGCGGCTGCGGGGGTTGATGTTGCGGCCATGCTACTGCTCCTTCTTGCTGTCGTCCGGGCGGTAGATGATCTGCCACGGACGTTCTCTGAGCGAGCGGGTCAGCACGTTCAGGTTGCGGGTCAGTTCCGCCGTGTTTTCCAGAATCTCTTCCAGACGCGCCTGATCGTAATCGAGATCATGCTGCACCTGACGGGTAAGTTCCGTTACCGCACCGCCCACGGCGGCGGTCTGCACCCTCAGCACCTCCAGCGTGAGGGCAAGGTCCTGCCGGGTGTCCGTGACAGCGGTGTTCACCGTTCCCATTGTGGTCTGCATGCCGCTGCGCACCTCGCCCATCAGGGCGCGCGTTTCCGCAATGCCTGCGCCGGCTTCCCGGGCAAGGCCGCGAAATTCCTTATCCATGCTGCGTATGGCGGAATTGGCGTCTTTTACCAGTACCGTCACTTCCTTGAGGATTTCTTCCACCTGCCTGCGGTTGTCCGTGTTCAGCAGCGCGCGCAGGCTGTCTGCTATTTCCGAAAGTTTGGGTTGCAGGTCTGCCGCAAGCCCTGCCATGGACGCCGCCACCTCCATGAGGTCCGGGGTGGCGTCCGGCGGGATTTCGCTGCCCACGGGCAGGGGCGGCCCGGCCTTGCCGGACAGGTTGAGCAGCACGAAATTATCTCCCACAAGGCCCTTTTGCGATATGGATGCCTTTGTCCCCTGATAGACCGTGAATCCTTCATGCAGGCCCACCACCACGCGCACAAGGGCGGGGTCATCCTTGTCCACGTCTATGGAAAGCACCCGGCCCACGTTTATGCCCGCGTACTTTACCGGACGGCCCACATCCAGATTCTTTACCCCGTTGAAACGGATGGCGTATTCATCCAGCCGTTCCCAGAAACGGTGCCCGCCGAAGGCGATGATGAACAGCCCGAGCACACACAACCCCGCGAACAGCGTAATGCCCGCCCGCGCGAGTTCCCTTTTTCCTGCTGTCTGATTGAGCACGGCCTATCTTCCCTTGTTCCGGCGGGCAGCGCCGCCTGCGCGGCGTGCCCGGTAGGTTATTCCAGCCATTCCGGCGCCTGCCGGATATTGGGTTTGCGGTTCAGAAACTGACGTATGTACATATCATCCGTTGCGCGCAATTCCTCAATGCCGCCCTCGAACAGTACCATACCGCCGTGCAGCACCACCACATGATCGGCTATGGCGAACAGGCTGTCCAGATCGTGCGTGACCACAACGATGGTCATACCCAGTGCATCATGCAGGTCCAGTATGAGCTGATCCACCTCTGCCGCCGTGATGGGGTCCAGCCCTGCCGACGGCTCATCGCACAGCAGCACCTTGGGGTCCATGACCAGTGCCCGCGCCAGCCCGCCGCGCTTGCGCATGCCGCCGGACAACTGGTTGGGATGATAGTCTGCATAACTCTCCAGCCCCACAAGCGACAACTTGAGGCGGACCATGGTGCGGACGGTTTCTTCATCCAGATCGGTATGTTCCAGCAGCGGCAGGGAGACGTTTTCTCCCAGCGTGAGGGAGCCGAGGAGCGCGCCGTTCTGAAACAGGACGCCCATTTCGCGCCGATGGCGGTAGAAGCGTTCCTCGTTCATGGCGAAGAGGTCTTCATCCTCTATGAATATTTTGCCCGCGCTGGGGGTTGCCAGCCCCAGAATGTGCCGCAGAAGGGTGGATTTGCCACAGCCGCTGCCACCGAGAATGACGGAGACCTTGCCGCCCGGCAGGGTGATGTTTGCATCGCGCAGGGTCACATTGCCGGGATACCCCACGGCGAGGTTTTGCGTTGATATGGTGGGTGCCCGGTAGCGTCCGTACATGTGCTGCCTCACGTTCCCCTGCTTCTGCGCCTGTTACATGAAGGTATAGTTGATGGCGGTGAAAAAGAAGTCCAGCAGCACGATGAGAAAAATGGACTGTACCACTGCCAGCGTGGTGCGCCTGCCCACGTCTGCCGCTCCGTCCCTTGCCATGAGCCCCTGCCAGCAGCAGATAAGGGCAATGGTGATGCCGAAGCCCAGTGCCTTGACCAGACCGGAGAACACATCGCCCACGGTGAGAAAGTTCACGCACTGCTCAAAATAGGTGCGCAGAGTAAGCCCGATGAAGATGGCGGAGAACAACCCGCCCGCCACAATGCCCACCACGTCTGCGATGAGGGTAAGCACGGGCAGCATGACCGCCATGGCGATGATCTTGGGCCAGACCAGAAAACGCACGGGGTCTATGCCGATGACCAGCAGCGCGTCAATTTCTTCCGAGATCTTCATGGTGGCCAGTTCCGCGCAGAAGGCGGCACCGGACCTGCCCGTGAGGATGATGGCGGTGAGCAGCGGCCCCAGCTCCTTGATGATGGTGATGGACACCATGTTTGCCACGTAGCTGAGCGCGCCGATCTTTTCCAGCTGCCCGGCAGCCTGCAACGCCAGAATCATGCCCGTGCACGCGGCAATGACCGAGACGATGCCCACGGACCCGCTGCCCACGGCGGCGAGGTGGTTCCACTCCTGCCAGCGGTAGAAGGCCCGGGAACGCCGGAATACGGCGGGTGCGGTGACGATGAGGCTGTTTATCAGCTCCGCGAGAAAGTGGAGTTCTTTAATCATGCGGGCCGCCCGGACAGCAGTATGACAGAGTGAGGGATTTTTTGTATGACGCAGTGTATGCCGTTTTGTATTGCGGCTTCGCGCGCATGGACGCCGGGCCATGCGCGTTGGACGCTGTATATGCCCATGCTGCCATTGTGAACGCCCTGCTATGACCGGATTCCGGCGGTCAGACGCCGAAAAGCTGCCCCACCTGCGTGAGGGTGAAAATCTTGCGGACCTGTGCGGATACTGCCGTGACGGCGAGGCTTCTGCCTGCCTGCATGAGCACGCGCCGCAGTTCTATGAGCACGGCAAGGCCTGAGGAGTCCAGATACTCCAGCTCACCCAGATGCAGCGCCATGGGTCCCGTACCCTGCCCTGCCTGCTCAAGCAGGTAGCTGCGTACCTGCGGGGTGACGGTGTAGTCTATCTCGCCGCTCAGGGCGATGGCATTGCCCTGCTGTTCCGCCTTCCATATCTGCCGGGTGCTCATGGCCGCCCCCTGTGTGCGGTACGTGGTTACCGCCTGTTATCACCTGTTATCGCCTGTTATCGCGCCATAGTTCCAGAACGGTTCTGTCATCGTTGGCAGCAACGCCCCGCTGCCAGTCCAGCACGCCTTCCATGAGAGCCTCTCCGTACGGGGCGGCACCCTTCCGGCGCAGCAGGGCGGCTACCCGTTCCTCCCCGAACATCTCGCGGTCCGCATTGCGGGCCTCTGTTATGCCGTCTGAAATCAGCAGTACTGCTTCACCCGGCGAAAGGGAAATGGAGTATTCCTGATACGACACTTCCGGCTCTATGCCAAGGGGAAGCCCGGGCGGCAGGGGTATTTCTTCCACGGTTGCGCCATGCAGGCGCAGCGGCATGAGGTGTCCTGCGTTGGCCAGTTGTGCGGTATGGTTACGTTTATCATACACCGCAACGCAGAGCGTGACGAACAGGGCGTTATCCATGTCATTGAGGAGCATTTCGTTCATTCTTTTCAGGATGATGGACGGCGAGAGCCCTTCCAGTGCGAGGCTGCGCATCCGCGACCAGACCGCAGCGCCCACCAGGGCAGCTCCCAGCCCCTTGCCTGCCACGTCCGCAATATAGGCCGCCATGCGTCCGTCCGGCAGGATGATGCAGTCGTACATGTCGCCGCCCACGTGGATGGCGGGATGGCTGCGCGCCCAGATGTGGCTCTCCGCCATATCGGGCAGGCGCGGCTGGAAGGCTTCCTGAATACGCGCGGCAGCCTGAAGCTGCGTGTTGATACGCTCCTGCTCCAGAAGGGCTTCCAGCAGCCGGGAACGCACCAGTGCGACGCCGGCGAGGTGGGCGAAGCTTTCGAGTATGTCCAGATCTTCCGGGGTGAACATGCCGCCCTGACGGGGATTGAGCACCTGCGCCACGCCCAGCAGCTCTTCCTTATACAGGATGGGCACGCACAGCACGCTGCGTGTGCAAAAGCCTGTTACGGCATCCGCATCGCGCCGGATGCGGGGGTCATCTTCCCCGCAGAGCAGGGGTTTGCGCGTCTGTGCCACGGTGCCCGCGATGCCTTCGCCCTGACAGAGTTCGAAATCGCAGGTGAGGATGCGCTCTGCAATGCCGGGGGTATCGTTCCGGGCAAGGGCGAACCGCAGGCACTGGCGCTGCACATCGTACAGCAGGATGGACGAGGCTACCGCGTCTGTCACATCCTGCGCGAGTTCCAGCAGGCGGGGCAGAAGATCCGGCAGGGATTCCACCTGTGCCAGCACCTGATTGGCTTCGATAAGCTTGCGTAACCGGCTGCCCTGCCGCTGCTGCGCGGAGTGGTCTTCTTCCATCATTCTCCCCTGCCCTAGAGCCAGCGTTCCACCACGGGCACCATTCCCTGCAGGATGGCCTTGGTGAGCACGGCAGGCGTGACCGTGGCAGCCCCCACATGCCCTACCACTATACCGGCCGCGCAGTTTGCCAGCATGCACGATTCCAGCAGGCCGTGCCCTGCCGCCAGCGACAGCGCCGCCGTGGCTATGACCGTATCGCCCGCGCCGGTGACATCGAACACCTCCTGCGCCATGGTGGGGATGTGCCAGACGGTTTGCCTGTTTTCAAAAAGAGCCATGCCGCGTGGTCCCAGCGTGGTGAGCAGGCGTTCGCATTCCAGCGAATCGAATATTGCCTGCCCCGCCGCCACGATTTCTTCCCGCGTGCCTACGGGCAGATTGGCGCCCTCGCTGGTTTCCTTGGCGTTGGGCGTGAGCATGAAGACCCGCTTGTACCACCTGAAATTGGGCGTTTTTGGGTCTACGAGGATGAGCGGCCTTGCGGACGAGGCATCGCGCAGGGCGGTAAGGCGTTCCATGAAGGCTTGGGAAACAACGCCCTTGCCGTAATCGGACACGATGACCACATCGTGCGCTTCCAGATGGCGCGCCACGTGGTCCAGCAGCTGGTCCAGCGCATCCGCGCCTATGGGGGACGTATCTTCCCTGTCTATGCGTAGCATCTGCTGCCGGCCCGCAATGACGCGGGTTTTGCAGGTGGTTTTTCTGCCCGCTATGCGCACGAAGGAGCGTTCTATGCCTTCCTTGTCCAGCAGGGAATCCATGCGTTCCGCGCCGCTGCCCGTGCCGGTAACGCAGATGACGTGGGGGATGCCGCCCAGACTGCACAGGTTGCGCGCCACGTTGCCCGCACCGCCGAGGACATGCCGTTCGCCGAATACGCGGACCACGGGGACCGGCGCTTCCGGCGAGATGCGCTCTGCCTCGCCGGTGAGGTATTCATCCAGCATGACATCGCCCACGAGGAGCACTTTTTTGCCCGCAAGACCGGGAACAAGACCGGCAAGGGTTTGCGGGAGAATGCGTTGTTCCTGCATGCCGCCTACCCTTCCACCTGCACACCGAGCCTGTTCAGCAACGCCGTTAGCTGCTCGCGGCTGGAAAACGACAGGGTGACCTTGCCCTTATCCTCTGACCCGCTCACGGAGACCCGCACCGGGAGCGCATCGCCCAGCCTGCCCTGCACGCTGCGCAGCAGGGGCGGCAGGTCTGACGGCGGACGCGCAGCGCCTCTGCCCTGCGGAACCGCTTCCTGCTCCGGAACAGGGGCGGTGGGCAGTTCGCCGTGGGACTTCCAGTATTTTGCCATGGCTTCCGCCTCGCGCACGGTGAGCATATCTGCCACCATGCGGTCAAGCATGGCCGGGCGCGCACTGTCATCCACCGCCAGCAGAGCGCGGGCGTGACCTGCGCTGATGGTGCCCTTTTGCAGCATATCGCGCGCATTCTGCGGCAGTTGCAGCAGGCGCAGGGTGTTGGCTATGGCGGAGCGGCTTTTACCCAGCCTTTGGGACATATCTTCCTGCGAGAGGAGGAACTTATCTTTAAGTTCCTGCATGCCCAGCGCCTCTTCCATGGGGTTTAAGTCCTCGCGCTGCAGGTTTTCTATGAGACCTACGGCAAGGGTTTCCATATCGGTCATTTCGCGCACAATGACCGGCACTTCGCGCAGCCCGGCAAGGCGGCTGGCGCGCCAGCGGCGTTCGCCCGCCACTATTTCGTAGAAGCTGCCTTCCGCATCCTGCAGGGGGCGCACCAGCAACGGTTGCAGCACGCCCTGCGCCCTGATGGACGCGGCGAGTTCTTCCAGCGCTTCCTGTGCGAACTCCTTGCGCGGCTGGTTGGGGTTGGGTCTCAGCATGCGCAGCGGCAGCATGTTGGGTACCTGCTGTTCTGCGGCGGTTTCTTCCTTACCCTTGAACAGGGCGTCCAGCCCCCTGCCGAGTCCCCTTGGTGCTCCTGCCATGTATAACTCCTTGACATTCTGTCTGTTCGCCCTAAGTCTACTGCTCTACGACACACCTGCCGAGGCAGCGCAAACGGAGGCATTATGTCCGAAAAAGATTCTCATGTCGTCCCGCTCTACAGCAAGGACGGCTCACTGTACGGTATTCTTCTCAGCCCGCAGATATGGGAAATGGTGGGACGGAAGGTAGGTCCCATTCTTGAAGGTGCGCTGGATGCCATGTATCCCGCCCTTGCCAGCCAGAAGCCCGAACCTATGGAGGACTGGCAGACCTTTAAGGACTATTGGGATTTTAAGTATCCTTTCAACGCCCGTGTGGAATGCAAGGCCTGCGGTGCGGTTTCCGAGGATTGGGAACATGACCCGGAAAAACCTTTTCATCTCAAGAACGCCAGCCTGAGCGGGCTGTGCGTGTTCCATTGCAAGCAGTGCAGCGCCACGGTGCGGAAAAAGCACTTCAAGGACCATATCTGTTTTGAAGCCACTCCCCTGCAGGGCGACAGCACGGGTTCCTGCGGCACGCTGGTGGAATAGCCCTCTCTTAACACATGCCTTAGGGGCGCGGCGGTCTTCTGAGCACGACTTCTTTAGCCAGTGCCAGATAGGACTCCGCGCCTTTTGATTTTATATCGTAATGGATGATGGATTTGCCGAAGCTGGGGGCTTCTGACAGGCGCACATTGCGCGGAACCACGGTTTCGAAGAGGTGGTCCGGGAAGCATTTGCGCACCTCGTTTTTTACCTGACGCGAGAGCCTGTTGCGCACATCATACATGGTGAGCACCACGCCCAGCAGGTTAAGGCCCGGATTAAGCCGCTTGCGGACCTGTTCAAAGGTTTGCAGCAGCTTGACAATGCCTTCCAGCGCAAAAAATTCGCATTGCAGGGGCACAAGAAGCTCGCGCGCCGCGCACAGGGCGTTCAGCGTGATGAGCCCCAGCGAGGGCGGGCAGTCCAGAATGATGTAATCGAACCGCGATTCCAGCCCTGCCAGCACTTCCTGCAGGTAGTATTCACGCCCCATCTTATCCACCAGTTCCAGCTCTATGGCCACAAGGTCTGTGGTGGACGGGAGAATGGACAGAAAGGGGGTGTGGGTTTCGTACACCGCTTCCAGCGCTTCTTCCGGCTGGAAAAAGGTGCTGTACAGGTTGTTGGGCATGGTTTCCTGATCAAGCCCGAGACCGCTGGTGCAGTTTGCCTGCGGGTCGCAGTCTACGACCAGTACGCGTTTTTCCATTACGGCAAGCGCCGCCGCAAGGTTGATGGAGGTGGTGGTTTTTCCCACCCCGCCCTTCTGGTTGGCTACAGCGATGATTCTGGCCACATCGACCTCGTTGTTAACGTTGGGGTGGTGCACGCCTGTTTCATGTGAAACACGGACGCCGGATTTCATTCTGCGGGGAACACGCCAAAACGATTGCACCTGTTTGTGCTAGATAATGGTCCCGGTTGTGTCAACCGGGGGCAGGCTGCCCCGGCGAAGACGTTTTGGCAGAAACCCTTTGCACGCAAGGGCTGAGAGGTGACGGGGTGCGAAAAACTTTTTGCAGCTTTTTTTGGTGTGGCTGCTCCGGAAGACCTCATGTTTCACGTGAAACATTTCAAACGTTAACTTGAAGTCGATTTGTATTACATTTCTTACATCAGGAAGGATAGGCATGCGCCAACAGATGCGGCTACAGATGTGCAACGCAGGGGAAGACAGAGAGACTTGATGAGAAATCCTGCCCAGCACTATTCGGACCTGCCCTGCCCTGTCTAATCTGAATAGGGCAGGGCGGATGGCAGGAAAAAGCCTGTTCACCGAAGCAGCGGATTGCCACACCGCTGAGGGGGAAATCTACGAACGGAAGTTCCGCTGGCATGCGGGTGATGCCTTGTGCCGTGTGAGGAATCGTTGAGCCTTACGGATGACGAGAGCAGGCGGGCGCCTGGTATCTGCCTGCCGGAAGCGAAAGAATGGCGTTCATCATAGTGAACTGCCCTGCCCCATCCGGATAAGATGGGACAGGGCAGTTTGTGGTGTGAGCAGAGGAAAGGCGGCAGGCAGGTCCGGGGCGAATGCGAACGGGCGCACCAGCCATGCTGCAAAACGTATTACGCCTTGTAATATTCGCGGTACCAGTCCACGAAACGGCTGATGCCCTCTTCTATGGACGTGTTGGGTTTGAAGCCGGTGTCTGCGATGAGGTCGTCTACATTGGCATAGGTGGCTGCCACATCGCCGGGCTGCATGGGCAGCAGGTTGCGGGTGGCCTTTTTACCCAGCTTTTCTTCCAGCACCTCTATGAAGCGCCCGAGTTCCACGGTGTTGTTATTGCCTATGTTGTAGATGCGGTACGGCGCGGGGCTGGTGCAGGGGTCCGGCGACTGCCCCGACCAGTTGGGGTTCGGCTCCGGGGTGCGCCTGGTGACGCGGACCACGCCTTCCACGATATCGTCTATGTAGGTGAAGTCGCGCTGCATTTTGCCGTGGTTGAACACGTTTATGGGTTTGCCTTCCAGTATGGCCTTGGTGAACAGGAAGAGGGCCATATCGGGCCTGCCCCAAGGTCCGTACACGGTGAAGAAGCGCAGTCCCGTGGTGGGGAGGCGGTACAGGTGGCTGTAGGTATGGGCCATGAGCTCATTAGCCTTTTTGCTGGCGGCATAGAGGCTGATGGGGTGGTCTACGTTATCATGCACGCTGAAGGGCATGGTGGTGTTCAGCCCGTACACGGAACTGGAGGAGGCGTAGACGAGATGCTGCACCTTGTTATGGCGGCAGCCTTCCAGCACGTTGCAGAAGCCCACGAGGTTGGAATCTACGTAGGAGTGCGGATTTTCGATGGAGTAGCGCACGCCTGCCTGCGCGGCGAGGTTGACCACGTGGGTGAACTGTTCTTTGGCGAACAGGTCCGCCATGGCGGCGCGGTCTGCAAGGTCTATATGGGCGTGCGAGAATCCGGGTTCCTGTTGCAGGATGGCAAGGCGGGTCTTTTTGAGGTCTACGCTGTAGTAGTCGTTGAGATTATCCAGACCGACAACGGTGTGCCCTTCCGCAAGAAAGCGGCGGGAAAGACCGAACCCTATGAACCCGGCTGCTCCGGTAACGAGAATATGCATTGGTGCGTCCTTTGCGTTTTCAGAATGGGGCGGCTTGAACCGCCAGGGCAGGCTGCCGCGGATGCGTGCGCGCCGCGCAAGCCTGTGTAGCATTATCGGACGCAGGATGCCAGCACCGGGAACAGGAGGAGCCGGAAAGAACGGAAGAGAAGTGCATCGCTTGAAAAAACAGGAAGAATACCCCCCTGCCCTTCCTGAAAAATGGCAACCGGGGCTGCCTGACAAACGGGCGATGCCCGGCAGGAGGCAGATGGCCGGAAAAGGGCCGGAAAAGGGGTTTTATGCGCAGAAGACGCCTTG
>CAYRLL010000112.1:9933-11093 GCA_964425115.1 uncultured Desulfovibrio sp.
ATCGGTCAACTCAGTCGAATCAGTCACACCAGTCGAATAGGTCGAATAGGTCGAATCAATCTAATCGGTCGAATCAGTCCCGCGATGCCGGAGTGATGAGGGCATTGAGATTGAGCGGAGGCGGAGGGTTGGTGATGAACATGCGCAGGGCGCGTTCAATGGCTTCTTCCGCAACGAGGGTATCGAGACAGGGACCGTTGGGGCGGTCATTCAGCACGCCGTAGACAGGCAGGGGGTAGGTATCCTGAATGCCGGAGGTGAGGTCGCGTTCGCAGGCAACCGCAATGATCATGCGCGGACGCTTTTGCACCACAATGCGGCGTGCGATGGTGCCTCCCGTGGCAATGGCGAACTGAACACCGTAATGATCTCGCAACCGCAACAACATGCTGACGGGGCACTTGCCGCACCGGGCGCAGTGGTCCACATCGTAGGACAGGCGGAGCGTGCAGGTGCTTGATTGCAGGCAGTGGGGGGTGAGGATGAGGATATCTGCCGGGGCGAAGGTATCGTTCTCTGACCGGACAAGCTCGTTGTTCACCTTGATGAAGGAGTGGCGCACGTTCTCTTTGGGGATGCCCAGAAAACGGGCAAGCAGGACCATGAGGGGCAGGAAGAGCTTGATGGTGAGGCCGCGGATGCGTTGTGTGCCCAGAATGGGCCTGCCTTTGAGAATGTGCAGGACCAGCCCGAGGGAAGCCCATGTGATAACCGCAATGAGCGCGAAGAGAAAGGCCCCGCTCACGTAGGGCAGGATGGGATGAATATTGCCGAGGCCGATGTACGGAACCACCCAGAAGAGGAGCAGGATGGTGCAGATGAGGAAGGACGTGCCGGTGATGAGACCTATGAACAGCCGTTTGCGCGCGCCGTAGTAGGATTCCGCCTCTGCGGTGCGCAGGCTGGCGGGACCCGGAGGGGGGGTGGCTGAAGGGCTGCTGGGTGGCGTATCCATAAATGGTTCCGGGCTATGCGCCCTGAGAGATGGCATTGACGGTTAAGACGCACCCGGGGGAGTTACACAGATGCGGGCCGCAAACGCGTGTCTACAATCCTTCGCCGGAGCAGGTGGCCTCTTCGCAGGAGCACAGGTAGCCGCAATGAAAGGCTGCTGCGGACATGGGCTTTTTGCTGGCCGGGCGCAGGGTTGAAATATAGTA